>NZ_JACOQH010000007.1:0-166318 GCF_014297335.1 Roseburia yibonii | reverse complement strand
CTGTAGCTTGTCGATCGGTTTGTACATTGTTTTAGTCCCTCGTATGCTCAAAATCTGTAAAAAACTGCAAGAAAAACGATTTGTTTTCGTCAAAATCCTTGCTATCATTATACCAGAAAGTGGGGCAAAAGTCAGTAAAATCAAGTGTTTGCGGCTTGATCAGCAGACACTAATTATACTCTCATTTCTTGTCTGCGTCATCTGCTTTTACGGAATCTGTCTTAATAATGAATTTTACGCTTCCGTTGGTTCCGTCTTTGACCTGTGAGAAGATCTCATAATTATTTCCGGCATCGATCACCGCGTCCAGACGATCTAAGAGTTTCTTCACATCGCCATTATAAGCATCCGCGATCTTTTTAATTCCTTCAGAATCAAACTCTTCCATTCCGTCCGCAAGTTCTTTTGCTCCGTCCTTTAAGTCAGATGCTCCGGTTTTTAAGTCTGTGTTGTTGGCAACCAGTGTCTTTGCTCCGCTCTGAAGCTGGTTGACACCATCGAGAAGCTGTCCTGCTCCGCTGTTTAACTGACCTACACCGGCATTGACCTGATTTGCTCCATCGTTGACCTGGCTCGCTCCACTGCTTAACTGTCCTGCTCCGGCATTTACCTGGTTCGCTCCATCGTTGACCTGGCTCGCTCCGCTGTTTAACTGGTTTGCTCCGTCATTGACCTGGCTTGCTCCGCTTACGAGAGAGGAAGCTCCGCTGTCAAGCTGCTGCAATCCGCTGTCGAGACTGCTCACACCGTTTGCAAGTGCTGTGATATTGTCTACGGTAAGTCCGCCGCCTGCAAGCTGTGCGGATATTTCATTGAGTGCGGCTGCCGCGCCCTGTGCTCCGGCATCTGTGCCAAGCTGCTGTACTGCTGCCATGACTGCGGAAGAATCCACACCCTGTGCCGCCGCCTGTGCCGCTGCCATTGCTGCCGCTGTCGGATCCTGACCGGTCTGGATCGCCTGTGCGGTTGCGGTAGCTGATGCTGTTGCGACTGCTGTTGTGACATTGGTCGTGTAATCAGTCAGTGCCTGCTGAAGTGCCTGCTTGTCCGCATCCACATTTGCGCCCTGTGCTGCGTAGCTCTGTGCGCTGGATGAGATTCCGTTGATCAACAGCGGTACGCCGGTTGCCAGTGCCTGTACATTGGCATTTAAGGTATCCGCGCCCTGTCTCGCATTGCTGATCCCGCTTGCGATCTGCTGTGTTCCGGTCAGCAGGTTCTGTGTTCCACTTGCAAGATTCTGTGCTCCGCTCGCAAGGCTCTGTGTTCCGCTTGCAAGGCTCTGTGCTCCGTTCGCAAGATTCTGTGCTCCGCTCGCAAGGCTCTGTGTTCCGCTTGCAAGGCTCTGCGTTCCGCTTGCAAGTGTGCCAACGCCGGAGGTCAGTGCCGGTGCGGAATCCGCAAGTGTTCCGATTCCGTCTGCCAGTGTCTGTGTTCCGTCGGTGTACTGCTCGATCGCATCCGCAAGTGTCTTTGCTCCGTCGGAAAGTTCACCGGAACCGTCCACCAACTGGGAAGAAGAATCGGTCAGTGTATTGATCGCGTCATCCAGATCGCTAAGATCAATGCTGTCTGTTCCTGCAGTCTGTAATCCGTTTACAACCGCAGACATGGTCATTTCCAGTGAGAAGTCTTCCACATCCGCTGTCACTTCGATGTAATCCGGGATATCCACATCTCCGTCAAAATCATCGCTGTCCACATCCAGGCTTTCTTTTAATCCCGGCATCGCGATACCGACTACCGCGTTGTTTTTTCCGTCAGAGATCAGTTTTCCGTTGGTAACCTGAACATTTTTAAAGCTGTCATTTAATACCATCCCGGTCACAACCGTAAACGGAACATAGACATCTTCTTCTTTTCCGTCGATCGTTGCTGTCGTTTTTTCATTGTTGGTATAGTCAAAACGGATCGTCACCTTTCCGCTCTTTCCTGCGATCTCGTCCGGCTTCATCTCTTTTCCGTCAAGATAGTAGGTGATCTTTTCGGAAACCGGTGCCTGCTTTGTTGTTGTTCCCTGATAGAAGATATCATTTCCGTCTGCCTGCCAGGTCAGGTCATTTCCGTTTTTGGTAAAGGATTCATCGCCCTTTACATTTTCGATATCCTGAAGATCTGAGGTATCCTCAAGTGTGGCAGAACCGTCTGTATTCTTTAACCAGTCACTTACGATCGTCTTGTTCACGGCACCATCCGCATCGGAGATAAGGTATACGGTCTCCTCTTTTCCAACGTCTTTGGACGCGCCGGATTTTAAGTCATTGATGATGTTTCCGATGCTGTCATCCACATCACTGTCCGCGGTTTCTTCCGTTGCTTCCTCGGTGGATTCTTCCACGGTCTCACCCGCCGGTACTTTTGCTGCGCTTACACGGTAAGTTCCATATCCGCCGCCGAGCACTGCGATGCAAAGCACACCCGCGATCACGCGCATTACATATTTATTTTTAAATCTTGATTTCAGCTCTGAAAATTTCATTCTGTTTCCTCCTCTTTTCTATTTCTTTACCGTAAATCCCATACTTGTTTTTATGATCACCCGGTCAAATACCATAAACATTGCCGGCAGAATAAACGCTACTACAAAGAAGCTGATGATCGCTCCACGCGCAAGCAGAATACAAAGGGAACTGATCATATCAATACTTGAGTAAACACCTACACCGAATGTCGCCGCGAAGAAGCTGAGCGCGCTGACAAATACGGATGGCAGACAACTGTGCATTGCCGTCTCGATTGCTTCCTGTTTTCCTGCGCCGCTGTTTCTCGCTCTCTTATATTTGTTGGTCGTTAAGATCGCGTAATCCACGGTCGCGCCAAGCTGAATGGTTCCGATTACGATAGAAGCGATAAACGGAAGAACCGATCCGGTGTAATGCGGGATACCCATGTTGATGAAGATACCAAACTCGATGACCGCAACCAGGATAACCGGGATCGATATGGATTTTAAGGAGATCGCGATGATCAGAAATACCAGGATGATCGATACCGCGCTTACGGTCTTAAAGTCCTTGTCGGTGATCGTGATCAGGTCTTCGGTACACGGCGCCTCACCGATCAGCATTGCGGTCGGGTCATAACGCTTGATGATCTCCTTGATCGCGTCACACTGCGCATTTACTTCATCGGATGCTGTCTTGTATTCGGACATTACATAGATCATCTGGAGTTTGCCGTTATCCAGCATATCCTTGACATCCGCCGGAAGCATTTCCTGTGGAACCGCAGGTCCTAAGATCGCGTCTTTTCCAAGTGCCACAGCCACACCGTCAAGATCATTGATCTCGTCGATCATATTGGAAGCGTCCTTGTGGGACAGATCACTGCTTGCCAGTATGATGTGTGTCGCGCCCATGTTAAAGTCTTCTTCCAGCTTGTTGTTCGCCTGCACACTCTCAAGATCCGCCGGAAGCGTTCCTGCAAGATCGTAGTAAACATTGGTGTTGCGGTATCCGTAAACCGCCGGGATCAGAATGACCACAAACAGTACCAGAAAGATCGGGAATTTTCTGGTCGCAAACGTACCCATTTTATCAAATTTCGGGATCAGCGCTCTGTGTCTCGTCTTCTCAAGCGCTCCGTCAAAGGTAAGGATCATAGCCGGAAGCACGGTTACACAGCAAAGCACACCGAGCACAACACCTTTTGCCATAACGATTCCAAGGTCAAGTCCGAGCGTAAATGTCATAAAGCACATTGCAACGAAACCTGCCACTGTCGTAACGGAACTTGCGACTACGGAGCTGACCGTATTGGAGATCGCATGCGCCATGGCACGTTTCTTATCTCCCGGGAACCGCTCCTGATTCTCCTGATAGCTGTGCCATAAGAAGATCGAATAATCCATCGTAACTGCCAGCTGCAATACCGCCGCCAGCGCCTGTGTGATAAAGGAGATCTCACCCGAGACAAAGTTGGTACCCAGGTTATAGATGATCGCCATTCCGATACTCAATAAGAAAAATACCGGAACCAGAAAAGAATCCATCGTCAGCGCGAGCACCACTGCGGAAAGTCCCGCCGCTAAGATTACATAGGCGATCGCCTCGCTGTTACAGATCTTTTTGATATCCGTGACTACTGCGGACATACCACTCATAAAGCACTGCTGCTTTGTCAGCGTTCTGAGCTGCTCGATCGCGTCTAATGTCTCATCCGCCGACATGGAAGTGTCAAACGTCACGATCATCAGCGTCGCGTTCTTATCCTCATTGTTAAAAGCATCTTTGATTTCACTTGGGAGCACATCCATCGGAATTGAGATATCCGCAAGCGTGTCATACCAGATCACGTCCTTGACATGTTCCACGCCCTTGATCTCGTTTTCCAGATCAACTACCTGCTTTTCACTCATATCCTCTACGACGCACAGTGAAAAAGCTCCTGTTCCAAAATCTTCAAGCAGGATATCCTGCCCTTTCATCGTATCGATATCTCCCGGCAGGTACGAAAGGATGTCATAATTGATCCTTGTATTGATGTACGAAATGCCGGCAGGTATCAACAGCAGAAAACTTAAAATCAGAATCGGGATTCTAAATTTTACAACTGCCTTTCCAAACTTAATCATTCCTTCACCTTCTCTTTCTTTTTTCTCTCCTTGCGTCTCCCTGTACTGACGCACTCTGTCAATTATAATAAAAAAAAAGATCGAATACGAGAATATTCAATCTTTCCTTTGTGTATCATGCCATTATACACTTTGTATGTTATGTCTTACAAGATATACACATGCCGCATTTTGTATATCTATTTCTGTTTCATCTCAGTAATCACATCTTCCAGAGAATGCTTCATGATATAATCATAAATCTCTGCCAGTTTCTTTGGCTCCACCGCCATTCCGCCCTGTATCCAGGTAAGGATCACAAAGCATAACGACTGTGCGTAATATTCCGCGACCAGTTCCGGGGTCAGCCAGGAATATTTGATCGGTTCCACCGCGCCTTCCTCCGAAAAGATCTGGAGCAGTGCTTTCTTGGCGCATCCCTTTATGATGACTTCAAAAGAGTTCTGCCCTTCCAGTCTGCTAAACTTGGAATAGAAGGTTTTTTCGCGCTCGATGGATGTAAACAAAAAGATCCACGCCTGATCCAGCATTCGGTTTTTTATAAGCGGTATCATCGGCTTTAACAGATCTTCCATGATGATCCATTCCAGCAGTTCGTATTTATCCTGAAAATGATTATAAAAAGTCGGCCGGATCACACCTGCCCTGTCTGTGATCTCCTTGATCGTGATCTTCTCGATCGGATGTTTTTCCGCCAGTTCCTTTAATGCTTCTGCCAGCAGAGTATCCACTGCACTCTTTGCCTGACCTGTCATAACTACCTCTTTCTATACCGCCAGCCTCAAAATTGTAATGTGTCTTGCATCTATATCGGATAAGAGGTCGATCTCCTCCCCGCTTTCCATGACCCTGATCTTAGGGCGCAGCAGAAAATCGTGATAATTTTTGACTACGACCGCATGTCTGCCGTCAGAAAGTTCTACTTCGCATCCCACCGGATAAACTGCCACCCATTTTAAGAATATGTCCACGATAGCCGGATCAAATTCTGATTCATTCATCGCCATGATATATTCCACGGCATCCGATGGTGACAGCGCGTCATGGTACGGCCGCTTGGAAGTCATCGCATCGTATACGTCCGCGACTTTTATGATACGCGCGTAGATCGAAATGTTCTCTCCCGACCTGCGGAGCGGATAGCCCTCTCCGTTATACCACTCATGATGTCCGAGTACACCTTCGCAGACATCCGGGTCAAAATCGTAATTTCGTTTTAAAAATTCATAACCAAGCTTCGGATGCTGAAGCACCATCCGCTTTTCTTCCTCTGTCAGCGGACGTCTCGCGTTTAAGACATCTGCCTTGACAAATTTCTTTCCTATATCATGGAGCAGAGCTCCCGTTGTAAGCACTTTTAATTCGTATTCACTCAGCCCGTAACGCACACCGAGCACTGCTGCGAGTGTCGCGACATTTACGGAATGAAAATAGGTATAATCATCGTAATTTTTGAGATCCATCATGTTATACATGACATCCCCGTCACTTAAAATATCACGGATGACATTCATGATCGTCTCCCGGATCTGTTCTTCCTCATCCTCCGGCGCGTGTTCTTCTTTTAAGAACAGATCATGCACCAGGTTTAAGACCTGACTTTTTACCTCCGGACTCAAAACTTCTTCGATCTCGATTCCGGCAGTAAACTCATCATCAATATAGACGCCCGGAAAACCATAGCGATCCAGTGCCTCAATATGTTCCGGCGCCAGGATCAGATGTCTTGCAAGTAACATCCTGCCTTCACCATCGTATATATCATGCCCCAGAGCCATCCCCGGATTCAGTTTCACGATTGGAATATAACGCATATGCATACCCCTTTTTTTATACTATTTCTACTTTATTCTATAATAAAATTCATAATTTTACAATCTTTTTTCCATTTTTGCCGGGAAAGGCACAGAAAAAACCCCGGAGATTTCTCTCCGGGGCTTTTTCTGTTGATGTATATACTACTAAGGGGATTAGATATTACTAACCTAATCGAATTAGATTAGTATCATATTATACTTCGAAGATCAGATCTCCGTAAGATGGCATTGGCCACATATCCTTATCAACGATCATTTCCAGTTTGTCAACCGGTGCTCTTAACGCATCCATGTCAGCTTTTACTACATCTCTGTAGAAGACTGCCTGGTCTCTGCCTTCTTCCATAGCTCCACCCTTTGCGGTATCTGCTTCCAGTTTGGTGAGAGCAGCTTTGGTTTCAGCAAGAAGTGTGGATACCTCTTTTAACAGTCCGGTCTGTACGCTGATATCAGCATCGCATACGGATTTTACCGCAGCTGCGGACTCCGCAAGCTCTGTTGTATATTTGATGATCGCCGGAACGATCTGTTTTCCTGCGATATCGATCATTGCTTTTGCTTCGATGTTGATCTCTTTTGCGTAGGTCTCATATTCGATCTCTACACGGGATTCCAGCTCGGTTCTTGTGAATACACCGAATTTTTCGAATAAAGCAACGGATTTATCGGTTGCAAGTGCCGGGATCGCATCTACCATGGACTTGATGTTCGGAAGACCACGTTTTTCTGCTTCCGCAACCCACTCGTCAGAATAGCCGTTTCCGTTGAATACGATTCTCTGATGTTCGGTAGCGTATTTCTTGATCAGATCATGCACTGCAAGATCAAAGTCATCTGCTTTTTCCAGAATGTCGCATGCTTCTGAGAATGCTTCCGCAACGATCGTATTTAATACGATGTTCGGCTGTGCGATGGAATCCTGGGAACCAACCATACGGAATTCGAATTTGTTTCCGGTAAACGCGAACGGTGAAGTTCTGTTACGGTCGGTAGCGTCTTTCATGAAGTCAGGCAGTGTCTTAACACCTGTCTCTAATTTTGTACCAGCTAAGCTGTGTGTTGCCTCACCTGTACTGATCAGCTGGGTTAATACGTCCTGAAGCTGCTCGCCAAGGTATACGGAAAGGATTGCTGGCGGTGCCTCGTTTGCTCCCAGTCTGTGATCGTTTCCGACATCGGCTGCGGATTCACGCAGTAAGTCTGCATGGGTATCTACTGCTTTTAAGATACAGGTAAGTACCAGTAAGAACTGGATATTTTCATGCGGTGTGGTACCCGGCTCTAACAGGTTGATGCCATCATCTGTGGTGATCGACCAGTTGTTGTGTTTACCGGAACCATTGACACCTGCGAATGGTTTCTCATGAAGCAGACACTGTAAGCCGTGGCGTCCTGCTACTTTCTTTAAGGTTTCCATAACCAGCTGGTTGTGGTCTACCGCAACGTTTGCCTCTGCGTAGATCGGCGCCAGCTCATGCTGTGCCGGAGCGACTTCGTTGTGCTGTGTCTTTGCGGAAACGCCAAGTTTCCAGAGTTCTTTGTTTACATCCTTCATGTAAGCAGCGATTCTTTCACGGATCGCTCCGAAGTAATGATCGTCCATTTCCTGTCCCTTCGGAGGCATTGCACCAAACAGGGTACGTCCGGTAAAGATCAGATCTTTTCTCTGTAAATATTTTTCTCTGTCAACGATAAAGTATTCCTGTTCCGGTCCTACGGAAGGAGTTACTTTTTTGGATGTTGTATTTCCGAATAATTTCAACAGACGAAGTGCCTGTTCATTGATTGCTTCCATGGAACGAAGAAGCGGTGTCTTCTGATCCAGAGCCTCTCCTGTGTAGGAGCAGAAAGCAGTCGGGATGCAGAGTGTTGCGCCTGCCGCATCCTGTCTTACGAATGCCGGTGAGGTGCAGTCCCATGCGGTATATCCTCTTGCTTCAAATGTAGCACGGAGTCCACCGGAAGGAAAAGATGACGCATCCGGTTCACCTTTGATCAGTTCTTTGCCGGAGAAAGACATTAATACTTTTCCGTTTGGCATCGGAGCTGAAATGAAAGAGTCATGTTTCTCAGCGGTAACGCCGGTGAGCGGCTGGAACCAGTGTGTATAATGTGTTGCGCCTTTTTCGATCGCCCATTCTTTCATCTCATGTGCGATCACATCTGCTGTGGCAAGATCTAATTCTTTGCCTTCTTCAATTACTTCTCTCAGTTTCTTGTAGGTTTTCTTAGGAAGACGTTCCTGCATTACCGTATCATTAAATACGTTCTCCCCGAAGATGTCTGCTACATTGTAATACTCGTTTTGAACTTCACTCATACTTAATACATCCTTTCCTTTTTTAACTAACACAATCCCCTATGTATTGTTTCGTCTTTTTATTCCAAGTTATGTAACCTAACAAAAAAGGGCATTCCAACCTTGTGGAACGCCCTTGTTCTTTTTCGTTACATATCCTGTTTCTGCTATTAAGATAGCGTATCCTGTCATAAAAAGCAAGCACTTTTTTTACTTTTTATGTTTTTTGCTATTTTTGACAACCAGCAGGAAATTTCTGTGCAGTTTTTGCACATATTTACCATTATTCTGCTTTTCCTACGGAACCGAATAATTCCATCTTCTCTTTTACAGTTGCTTTGATTGCTTCTGCACCCGGAGCAAGTAATTTACGAGGATCAAAGCCCTTGCCTTCAAGATCCTTGCCTGCTTCAATGTATTTACGGGTAGCATCTGCGAAAGATAACTGGCACTCTGTGTTTACGTTGATCTTTGCAACACCAAGAGAGATTGCTTTCTTGATCATGTCTTCCGGAATACCTGTACCACCGTGAAGTACTAACGGCATAAGACCTGTCTTCTGCTGAACAGCGTCAAGTGTTTCAAAGCTGAGTCCTGGCCAGTTTGCCGGATATTTACCATGGATGTTACCGATACCTGCTGCAAGCATATCTACGCCGAGATCAGCGATCGCTTTACACTCGTTCGGGTCTGCGCACTCACCCATACCAACAACACCGTCTTCTTCTCCACCGATAGAACCAACTTCAGCTTCGATAGACATTCCCATTGCATGAGCAACTTTTACAAGTTCTGTTGTCTTTGCAACGTTTTCATCGATTGCGTAGTGGGAACCGTCGAACATGATGGATGTGAAACCAGCTTTGATGCATTTGTAGCATCCTTCGTAAGTACCATGGTCTAAGTGAAGTGCAACCGGAACAGTGATTCCGAGTTCTTCGTCCATAGCTTTTACCATTGCTGCAACAGTGCCGAAGCCTGTCATATATTTACCAGCACCTTCTGATACACCCAGGATAACCGGGGACTTCAGTTCCTGTGCTGTTAAAAGGATGGATTTTGTCCATTCCAGGTTATTGATGTTGAACTGGCCTACTGCATAGTGTCCAGCTTTTGCTTTTTTTAACATTTCTGCTGCTGATACTAACATATTCTTTTCCTCCGTTTTTTATTTATTATTAGGATTCTTCATTTCGGTCTTATCATACCACTCTTTTTGCCAAAAATAAAGTTAAAAATATAACAATCTCGGATCAGGCTTTATTTTTTACCATGATCTCCAGTGCCTGATGCACATTTTTGACGATGACATTCTTGTGTTCTCCGCCGAATTCCCCGTCCAAAGTCCACGGGATCACATCCTCCGGCAGGAATTTCACACAGTCGGTCTTAAAAGTGTAGATGAGATCGGAATCATCTTTCAAATTGGCGAGACAGCTTAAAATCTCATTCCATTCCACCGGATTTTTCGGCATGCGGATCAACGTGACCTCAAAGAGTCCGTCATCCAGAAGCACATTCTTTCCGGTGAGTTTCTTAAAGCCGCCGACGGACACCGAGTTTGTGATCATTCCATACGCGAATTCATCCTCGATGATATTTCCGTCATATTCCACGCGCATCTTATAAGAAGTGATATTGTGCAGCCGTTTCGCGCCTTCTAAGATATAAGCGGCATGTCCAAGCACATTCTTTAATTCCTGGCTTGTCTGATAAGACACATCGGTAAACAGACCGAACGCCGCTATGTAGATAAAGGAATCCCCATTGAAATAGCCGACATCGACCGGGAATTTTCTTCCTTCCACCGCCACATGCGCCGCTTTTACGATGTCCTTCGGGATCTTTAGGGAATTGGCAAAATCATTGGTGCTTCCCGCCGGAATATAGCCAAGCGGTACTTTCTTCTCACTCTGCATCATGCCTGTGACTGCCTCATCCAGAGTGCCGTCACCGCCGCTGCAAATGACCAGGTCATAATTTTTCGCCTCACTTTTTACTTTCTGCATGGCATCTTCGCGATCCTGCGTCGAGTGGACAGTCACCTCATAGCCTGCCTTGACCATGATGTCGATGACCTCCATCAGCTTGTTCTTTATCTGCCCTTTTCCGGAACACGGATTAAAAATAAATAATAACTTCTTTTTCATACTCCACTGCTTTCTGGTTTTTTCGGTTTTATTTTCCGGCCAGGAATTTCTCGATCTCCTCTAAGGCACCAACTTCATCCTCACCGTTTGTCTCTATGGTAATGCTGTCCCCGTTCAACAGTCCAAGCGACATCACGCCCATAATGCTTTTTGCGTTGACTCTCTTGTTCTCCACATCCAGATACACGGAACTGGAAAATTTTGTAGCCGTCTGCACCAGCATTGCAATCGGTCTTGCTTCCAGTCCATCTGCCAATCCAATCGTTACTGATTTCTTGATCATTTTTTTCCTCCTCTAAAACACGGCGCTAAAGCTCGCCTTTCAGTTTTCCTGCAATCTCCGCGATCTTTCTCAGTCTGTGGTTTACACCGGACTTTCCGACCGGTGGCTGCAGGCAGGTTCCAAGCTCCTTTAAAGCTGCATCCGGGTACTTCAACCGCACTTCCGCGATTTCCCGCAAATTTTCCGGCAGGCTGTCAAGCCCCGCTCTTTCTTCTATATAATGTATGTCCTCAATCTGTCTGACTGCGGCACTTACGGTCTTGTTGATATTGGCAGTTTCACAGTTCACCTGACGGTTCACGGAATTGCGCATCTCCTTGATGATCCGGACATTTTCCAGATTCATGAGCGCCACATGGGCTTCCATGACGTTTAAAATGTCTACGATCTGCGCGCCCTCTTTTATGTAAACCACATGGTTTTTCTTCCGCGCAACGATCTTTGCGTCAAAATCAAACTCGTTGATCAGATCCCGCAGCTGCTCTGCCTTGGGCTCCGAGGTACACACGATCTCAAAGTGATAAGATTTCTCAGGATCACTCATCGAACCGGCGGAAAGAAACGCTCCCCGGATAAATGCCCGCTTGCAGCAGATATTCTGTATCAAAAGTCCGTTGACCAGTCCGCCCTGTGTCCCACCGGACGTGCCGGTCATCTTTAAGGCCGCCAGTATCTTCTCGATCTCGTCTGGTTTATCTGTGGAAATAACATAGATATGATTGTGCCCCATACCGTTTCCGGTGCGCACATCAATATCCGTACTTATATTAAAAGTTTTTTTTATCAAAGTAAAGCATTTTCTTGCAAGCGGAGCATTTTCCGTTGTGATCTCAAGCACCGTTTTTCCGTTTTTCTGTTCGATTCTGCCGTCAAATCCCATGATCGCAGCAAGCTCCGCGATCCGGCAGTGTCTGCTTTTGCTGATCTGCTTTGCAAGTTCATCCTTTACTTCACCTGAAAATGACATAATTCTCCTCTATTTGCGCTTTGCGTCTTTGTCAATGTCGCGATGCTCGATCTTAAGCCCGTACTCCTTGTTCTTTTCAAGCCGCTTGTAAAGTTCATTGGCAAGCGTCACGGAGCGGTGCTTTCCTCCTGTACAGCCGACACTGATCACAAGCTGGTTTTTTCCCTCAATGATATAATTCGGGATCAGGAAATTCACCATATCTTCCAGTTTATCCAGAAAATCATGCGCTTCGTCAAACTGCAGCACATAATCCTGTATCTCCTTGTCATTTCCGTTTTTGTAGCGGAGTCCCTCCACATAGTACGGATTTGGCAGGAAACGCACGTCAAATACCAGATCGGAATCCGCCGGGATCCCGTACTTAAAGCCAAAGGAGAGGATCGTGACAAACAGGTTTTTGTAGTCCTGGTTCTGTTCAAAGATCTTGCTGATCTCCGCTTTCAGTTCCCTGGTCAGAAGCTGGCTTGTATCAATGATGTAATCCGCACGCTTCTTTAAAAAGGCAAGTTTCTCGCGCTCTAACAGGATGCCCTTGTCCACACGCTCGCCGCCGGCAAGCGGATGGTTTCTTCTGGTTTCCTTGTAACGCTTGACCAGCACGGAATCCTCCGCATCCAAAAACAGGATCTCAAAGTTCTTTCCCTCGCTCTTTAACTGGTCTAATACTTCATTTACCTCATCTAATGCCTGTCCGGAACGGATATCGATCCCGACCGCCACTTTCTGAAGCTCCGAATCACGCAGATCCGCAAGCTCCACGAATTTTTCGATCAGCGCGATCGGCAGATTATCGACACAGTAAAACCCGATGTCCTCCATCATTTTCAGTGCGGTACTCTTTCCTGCACCAGACATACCTGTTAAAATAACAAACTTCACGACTGTTCCCTCCTGCTAGAACTCTCCGACTTTCTTTACTTCCGGCTCCAACGTCACTGCATACTTTTCTTTTACGATCCTTGTCACTTCATCCATCAGCGCACAGATATCCGCCGCGGTGGCATTTCCTTTATTGATCACAAAACCGCAGTGTTTTTCCGATACTGCCGCACCGCCCACGGAGAATCCGCGGAGCCCTGCATCCATGATCAGTTTCCCCGCAAAGTATCCCTCCGGCCGCTTAAAGGTACTGCCGGCGCTCGGATATTCCAACGGCTGTTTTTCGATCCGCTTCTTTTTCAGTTCTTCCATGCGCTCTGTGATCTGATCCGGATTTTTTTCGCGTGTAAGCAAAAGTTCTCCGTCGATGACCAGATAGCCGCGCTCCGGTATCACGCTGTGGCGGTAGGAGAGATCCAGCTCTTCCTTACTCAGCGTAAGGATCTCTCCATCCTCACTTATCACGCGGACGGATACGATCACATCCTTCATCTCGCCGCCATACGCTCCTGCGTTCATGACAACCGCGCCGCCGAATGTCCCCGGGATGCCCGAAGCAAATTCCAGACCGGTAAGTCCCGCCTTTGCCGCCTGCTGTGCCGCCGCCGCAAGGGTCACTCCCGCTTCCAGAAAAATCTTTTCTCCATCCACGCGGATGCCGCGCATCCCGAAACCAATGCAGATGACCACGCCCCGGATGCCCTGATCGCCAACCAGAAGATTGCTGCCGTTTCCGATCACCGTGACCGGCATCTGTTCTTCCCTGCATACGGAAAGCACTGCGGGAAGCTCCTCCGCCGACGGCGTAAGGAAAATATCTGCCGGGCCTCCGACACGGAAGGTCGTATGATTTTTCATCGGCTCATTCTGCCGTATCCTGTCTTTTGTCAGTATCTGTTCGAGTCTGGTTATGATTTCCTGCTTCAATTTCTTTCCCTCAAATTCCGGCAGCGATCTTAAGACGCGCCTGTTTTATGCTTCCTTTAAAAACGCAATGTAACCTTTATATGCTTCATACAGATCGGCTTTGTTTATGATCTCCCACGGCGCATGCATGTTTAATACCGGCACACCGCTGTCGATGACCTGCATTCCGTAGTTCGCGAGAATATACGCAATGGTTCCGCCGCCTCCCTGGTCTACTTTTCCAAGTTCCGCTGTCTGGAAAAATACATGATTGTTATCCATGATCTTCCGCATCTGGCTCATATATTCCGCATTCGCGTCATTGGAACCGGCTTTTCCTCTGGATCCGGTGTATTTGTTAAATACGATCCCCTTACCAAAATATGCGGCGTTTTTCTTATCCATGACAGACGGGAAATTCGGATCAAACGCAGCGCTCACATCGGAAGACACCACTTTGGAATTCTGCAGCGCTCTCCTTAAAGAAAGCTCGCTGTAAGTTCCGGTAAGGTTTAACACCTCTGCCACCGCATTCTCAAAGCAGCGTGACTGCATGCCGGTCGCGCCGACGCTTCCGATCTCTTCCTTGTCCACCAGAAGGCACACGCTGGTTCTCTCCGGTTTGTCCATGTTTAAGATTGCTTCAAAGGACGGATATGCGCACACACGGTCATCATGTCCATAGCCCATGATCATGCTGCGGTCAAATCCGTAATCTCTGGCTGCGCCCGCCGGTACTATTTCGATCTCTGCGGAGAGAAAATCTTCCTCGCATACCCCGTAAGTCTCTTCCAGTATCCGGAGCACATTTGCCTTGACTGCATCCTTTGCCTGCTCTTTTTCTTTTTCATCGTCTGACGGAAGCGGGATGCTGCCGATCAGAAGATCCAGGTTCTCCCCTTCGATCACTTTGGCGCCTTTTTTCTCCATCTGTTCCCCGGAAAGGTGGATCAAAAGATCGCTGACACCAAATACCGGATCTTCCGGTTTGTCACCGATGCTCACCTTTACGGTCGTACCGTCTTTTTTCGCGATCACGCCGTGCAGTGCCAGCGGCAGTGTTACCCACTGATATTTCTTGATGCCGCCATAATAATGGGTATCCAGCATGGCAAGACCGGTATCCTCATAGAGCGGATTCTGTTTGATATCCATACGCGGGGAGTCAATGTGCGCGCCCAGAATATTCATACCGTTTTCCAGGTTTTCGTTTCCGACGACAAACATCGCAAGCCATTTCCCCATGTTATTGACGTAAACCCGGTCGCCTGCCCTTAATGTCTTTCCTGTCTTTATGGCATCCGCCAGATTCAAAAATCCTGCTTTTTCGGCGCGCGCGACAAATTCCGTCACGCACTCACGCTCTGTTTTGCATTCAGAGATAAATTTGCGGTATCCTTCCGCAAACTCATATACCTTTGTCATATCCTCTTTGGAATAATCTTCCCATGCCAGTTTTCTTTCCATAATTTCCTCAAACCTCGGTTCTTTTTGTTTTATTCTTCGCTGTCATTATCTTTATTTATATTTGCCTGCACACGACGGTATAATTCCTGCGCCGCGTTGTATCCCATCTTTTTCTGTCTGTGGTTGACTGCTGCTGTCTCGCAGATAACCGCCAGATTCCGTCCCGGACGGATCGGCAGAGAATGACATGCCACTTTATTTCCAAGGTATTCGATATACTCCTCTTCCAGTCCCAGGCGGTCATAGTCATTGTCTTTCTTCCAGTCTTCCAGCTTGATAACGAGATCGATGTTCTGTTTCTCCTTGACACACTCAACACCATAGAGTGTCTTGACATCGATGATTCCGATTCCGCGCAGTTCGATAAAATATCTCGTGATGTCCGGTGAAGTTCCGACCAGTGTATGCTCGTTGATCTTCCGGATCTCTACCACGTCATCCGTTACCAGACGGTGCCCTCTGCGGATCAGTTCCAGCGCTGCCTCACTCTTTCCGATTCCGCTCTCACCTGTGATGAGAACGCCTTCGCCGTAAACATCAACCAGTACGCCGTGGATTGTGATGCACGGAGCCAGCTCCTCGCTCAATGTGTGGATCAGCTCTGCCATAAATTCAGAAGTGGAACGTCCCGTTCCGAATACAGGAACCCCATTTTCCTGTGCGATGCGTAAAAACTCCTCATCCGGTTCCAGATCACGGCAGAAGATCACACAAGGGATCTCATATTTCAAAAACTGATTGTAGATATCAATTTTTTTGTCATGCTCCAGCTGCTGCAGATATGTGTATTCTACATTTCCGATGATCTGCACTCTCTTCTCCTCGAAATGTTCAAAATACCCGCTGAGCTGCAGTGCAGGACGGTTTACATCCGACAACACGATCCGATGTCCCGTAAGATCCATTCCTTCCGTCAGTTTCTTTAATTCCAGTTTTTTTACGATTTTCTCGATTGCTACACCTTCCATAGCTTTACCGCTCCTTTATCTTGAAATTATAGTTCTGATACTGCCTTTAGTTTAGCATAGAAACCCCTGTGCTTCAACTTATTTCGCTTCCGGGTCCGTTTCCGGCTTCTTATGGAAAAACGCATATACCGCCTCTGCCGCGCGCTCGTTCATGGACTCCGTCTCTTTTAACTCCTCCACCGACGCTTCCCGGATCCGTTCCACCGACTGAAACCGGCGCATCAGTGCCTTTCGCCGCGTCTCACCGATTCCTTCTATGTCGTCCAGCACCGAATGTACCTGCACCTTGCTGCGCAGGGATCTGTGGTATTCAATGGCAAACCGGTGCGCTTCGTCCTGGATCCTCGTGATCAGCTTAAATCCCTCACTCGTCCGCTCGATCGGGATCTCCACGTTATTATAGTATAACCCGCGCGTCCGGTGATTATCATCCTTTACCATACCGCAGACAGGAATATTAAGATGCAGCTCGGAAAGTACGGAAAGCGCGATATTGACCTGACCCTTTCCACCGTCCATCATGATCAGATCCGGGAATCTGGTAAAGCTTCCAAACTCCTCATCCATCTGTTTTTCCTGCAGTTCTTTCTTTTCCTCTATTCCATGTAAAAAACGTCTGGTTAGGACTTCATGCATGGAAGCGTAATCATCCGGCCCCTGGATCGTCTTTAAGCGGAATTTCCGGTAATCGCTTCTGCATGGTTTTCCCTTCTCATACACGATCATGGATCCTACGGTCTGGAATCCGCTGATGTTTGATATATCGTATGCTTCGATGCGGTTCAGTCCCTGCATATCGAGCAGCTTCTCGATCTCCTTTAACGCTCCGATCGTCCTGCCCTCTTCCCGCTTGATCCTCTCTCTGTCCTGGCTCAATACCAGCTCTGCATTCTTTTTCGCAAGTTCGACGAGCTTTTCTTTCATGCCCTTTTGCGGCACACGGATGTATACACGCGCGCCGCGCTTTGCGGACAGCCATTCTTCGATGACCGGTATATCCTCGATCTCCGCAGACAGCATGATCTCCTTCGGCAGAAACGGTGTGCCGGAATAAAACTGCTTCACAAAGGTCGTGAGTACCTGACCCTCACTGTCCTCCGCCGCGACACGCACATAAAAATGTTCCCGCCCGATCAGCTTTCCGCCGCGGATAAAAAAGACCTGTACCACCGCGTCCCGCTCGTCATTGGCAAGCGCTATGATGTCCTTGTCCTCTCCGTCAAAACTCGTGATCTTCTGCTTCTGCGCGATCTGCTTTACGCTGTTTAACAGTTCCCGGTATTCGATCGCGCGTTCAAATTCCATCTGATCCGATGCCTGCATCATCCTTGTTTCGAGATCCTTTAAGACCGGCTGATAATTTCCGTTCAAAAAGGAAAGTACCATGTCGATCGACTTGCGGTATTCCTCTTTGCTGATATAACCCTGGCACGGTGCGTTGCACTTCTTGATGTGATAGTTGAGACACGGACGATCCTTTCCGATGTCTTTTGGCAGATTCCGGCTGCAGGTGCGGATCTGGTACATCTTCTGGATCAGTTCGATCGTATCTTTCACGGCTCCCGCGCTGGTATACGGTCCGAAATACTTTGACTTGTCTTTCCTTATCAGACGTGAAAAGAGGACTCTTGGAAAATCTTCTCCAAGAGTCACCTTGATGTAAGGGTACGTCTTATCATCCCTTAACATGGTATTATATTTTGGCCGGTGCTCCTTGATCAGATTGCATTCCAACACCAGTGCCTCTAATTCAGAGTCCGTAATGATGTACTCAAAGCGCCGGATCTGCGTCACCATCTTCGCTTTCTTCGGACCTTCATCATGACTCGGGCGGAAATACTGCCTCACCCGGTTCTTTAAATTTACCGCCTTACCTACATAGATGATCTCATCCGCGGCATCATGCATAATATAAACTCCCGGTTTATCCGGGAGTTTTTTTAATTCCTGTTCAATGTCAAACATTATACCTCATCATCCACAAACATATCGTCCGATACTGCTGCTTCCGTTTCCTGTCCCGGTTCCGGGATTCCTTTCAGTTCACGGAATATCTTCATAAATTCTTTTCCGGTGATCGTCTCATGCTCATACAGGTATTCCGCGATCTTATCGAGCACCTCACGGTTTTCATTCAGAAGACGCTTCGCTTCCTCATAGCTGTGATTGATCATCTGCAACACTTCCTGATCGATCTGGGATGCCGTCTGTTCGCCGCAGTTTAACGCTGCTCTGCCATCGAGATACTGGTTCTCCACACTTGCGAGACTCATCATTCCGAATTTCTCTGACATACCAAACTGCGTGATCATCGCCCGCGCGATCTTCGTCGCCTGTTCAATATCGTTTGCGGCACCGCTCGTCACGGAATGGAACACGATCTCTTCCGCCGCGCGCCCCGCCATATAAGTAACGATCTTCGCCTCAAGTTCTTCCTTGGTCTGCAGGAACTTCTCTTCTTCCGGTGTCTGCAGGGTATAACCAAGCGCACCCATCGTACGCGGCACGATCGTGATCTTCTGTACCGGCTCGGTGTTCTTCTGAAGCGCGGTAACCATTGCATGTCCGACCTCATGATAGGAAACGATCTTCTTTTCCTTATCACTCATCGCGCGGTCTTTCTTCTCCTTGCCGCCTACTGCCACGATCTCAAACGCTTCAAACAGATCCGCCTGTGTGACAAACTTACGGCCTTTCTTGACCGCGTTGATCGCCGCCTCGTTGATCATGTTCGCAAGGTCAGATCCGACCAGTCCCGCAGACGCAAGCGCAAGCGCATCCAGATCCACGTCATCCGCCATCAGCACATCCTTGGAATGTACCTTTAAGGTCTCAAGCCTTCCCTTCAGATCCGGCTTATCCACGATGATCCTCCGGTCAAAACGGCCCGGACGGAGCAGCGCCTTGTCGAGTACCTCCGGACGGTTGGTCGCCGCAAGGATCAAAAGTCCCTTGGACGTGTCAAATCCATCCATCTCCGCCAGAAGCTGGTTCAACGTCTGTTCACGCTCGTCGTTACCGCCGCCGTATCTGCTGTCACGGCTCTTACCGATCGCATCGATCTCATCGATAAAGATGATACACGGTGCCTGCTTCTGCGCCTCCTTAAAGAGATCCCTGACACGGGACGCGCCGACACCGACAAACATCTCCACAAAATCCGAACCCGCAAGCGAGAAGAACGGTACTCCGGCTTCTCCGGCGACCGCCTTGGCAAGCAGTGTCTTCCCGGTTCCAGGAGGTCCTACCAAAAGCGCACCCTTCGGCAGCTTCGCACCGATCTGGGTATATTTGCCGGGATTGTGCAAAAAGTCCACGACTTCCTGTAAGGACTCTTTCGCCTCATCCTGACCGGCGACATCCTTAAAGGTAACGCCGGTGCTCTTTTCCACATAAACCTTGGCATTGCTCTTTCCGACACCCATCATGCCTCCGCCGCCCATGCGCTTCATCAAAAAGCCGAGCAGGATCCACACGAGCACGAGCGGTATCACAAAGCTTAAGATATTGTATACCCAGGTGGACGTGTTGTCCGGTATGGTCGCGCGGATGTCGATATCCTTTTCCTTTAATAAAGGAAGCAACTCGGAATCATTCACATATCCGGTGTAATAGGTCGTAAGTGAGATCGATCCTTTTTCTGTCTTCGGCGTGATATTGATCTGCTGTGAAGCGAATTCAACCGCCGCAACCTTGTCTTCATTGATCATATTTAAGAACTCCGTATAGGAGATCTCTTTCGACATCGACGATGTCTCAAGTCTGGTGACCAGACTCATAATAAACAGCGCTACTAATGTCACGACAATGAGCATTAAGAGCATCTGCCCGTTTTTATCATTTCTTTTATCCCCGTTGTTGTTGTTTGGTCCCTGTTGATTATCCATTTTGTCCTCCGCATGTATATAAAAAGCGTTTCCGCTCTTTATAATATCTTCTTTATTATATGTTTAAAATAAAAATTAAGCAATATATAGTTCATGAACTTTTTCCCTTTTTTCTTAAATTTTTCTAAACAAAAATCAAACAAAAATCTTTTTGAAAAACAGCTGGATTTTTTACCGGACAAGTTATATAATATATTGGTTATTTTTAACGTAGACCTTTTAAATTTTTATATACCATTTATCATAAGGAGGATTTATCTATGCCTGTAAAATACGTCTTCGTCACTGGCGGTGTTGTTTCCGGTCTCGGAAAAGGAATCACTGCCGCATCCCTGGGACGTCTTTTGAAAGCCCGCGGCTACAAAGTTACCATGCAGAAATTCGATCCGTACATCAACATCGATCCGGGTACCATGAACCCGATCCAGCACGGAGAAGTTTTCGTTACCGATGACGGTGCTGAGACCGACCTCGATCTCGGACACTATGAAAGATTCATCGACGAGAGCCTGACCAAAAATTCCAACGTCACAACCGGAAAAGTATACTGGTCTGTTCTCCAGAAAGAACGCCGTGGTGATTTTGGCGGAGGCACGGTTCAGGTCATCCCGCACATCACAAACGAGATTAAGAGCCGTTTCTACCGCAATTTTTCCGCTACGGATGAGACGCATATCGCCATCATCGAAGTCGGTGGTACCGTAGGTGATATCGAAAGCCAGCCGTTCCTCGAATCGATCCGTCAGTTCCAGCATGAAGTCGGACATGAAAACGCGATTCTGATTCACGTTACACTGATCCCTTACATCAAGGCTTCCGGTGAGCTGAAGACCAAACCGACACAGGCAAGCGTAAAAGAACTTCAGGGTATGGGAATCCAGCCGGATATCATCGTATGCCGTTCCGAGCATCCGCTCGACCAGGGATTAAAGGACAAGATCGCTCTGTTTTGTAACGTACCGGGAGATCATGTACTCCAGAACCTTGACGTAGAATATTTATATGAAGCTCCGCTTGCGATGGAAGCAGAAAACCTTGCGAAGGTTGCCTGTGAAAGTCTCCATCTGGACTGCCCGGACCCGGATCTTGCCGACTGGAAAGATATGGTTGAGGCATTAAAGAATCCGGTACAGGATGTAAACATCGCTTTAGTTGGAAAATACACCCAGCTCCACGACGCTTACATTTCTGTTGTGGAAGCGTTAAAACACGGCGGTATCGCAGAGCGCGCGACCGTAAATCTCAAATGGGTGGATTCCGAGACACTGACCGAGGAAAATATTTCCCAGGTGCTCGGTGATGTTTCCGGTATCCTTGTTCCTGGCGGATTCGGCAGCCGTGGCGTTGAAGGCATGATCCTTGCCGCAAAATACGCGAGAGAAAATCAGGTTCCTTACCTTGGTCTCTGCCTTGGTATGCAGGTATCCATCATCGAATACGCGCGTCATGTCTGCGGACTGCACGACGCACACAGTATCGAATTGGATCCGAACACCACACATCCGGTCATTGCGCTGATGCCGGATCAGGATGGCGTTGAAGATATCGGTGGTACTTTAAGACTCGGATCTTATCCATGTGTACTGAAGAAAGATTCCAAGGCTTATACACTGTACGGCGAAGAGATCATCCATGAGAGACATCGTCACAGATATGAAGTCAACAACGACTTCCGTAACATCTTAACGGAAAAGGGCATGGAGCTCTCCGGACTTTCTCCGGACGGCAGAATCGTGGAAATGGTTGAGATTCCTGCACATCCGTGGTTCGTTGCCACACAGGCGCACCCGGAATTCAAATCCAGACCGAACCGTCCACATCCGTTGTTCAAGGGCTTTGTAAAGGCCGCGATCGACAAAAAGAACGCATAAAAAATTCTTCACATAGAAAAGGATCGCTTGCAGATTTCTCCCGCAAGCGATCCTTTTTTATTTCTTTTCTTATTTTTCGGTTACATTCTCTAAGAAACGCAGCTTTCCGTTTTCTTCCTCGGTGCTGACCGCCTTTACGCCGTAGCCCTTGCGCTGGTCGTTCATTTCCTTTAAGCACTTCTGGCAGAGCGTACCAAAGGTGACCTTTGCGCCGCAGCGCTGGCAGAACGCGTTCATGATCGTCTTTTCCCCGCGTTCCTTGTACTGGATGCGTCCTTCCTTGATCCACTGCTGCACCATACCGACCGGAATATCAAAATGTTTCGCGACATCATATTCATTGACATCCTGGCTGCGTATGTAGTCGCGCACCTCATCGAAAATACGCTGTGCCTCGCAGTTACTGCACAGATCCCTTGTGTAGCTGTCTAACAGTATTGTGCCACAGTCCTTGCAATACCGCGCGTTATGAAATAAAGTTTTTTCTTCCATCGTCATCATCTCCGCTCTTTTTTCCATAGTCTTCCAAAATCCGATCAAGATATCTGCAGTAACGCTGCCGCACATCTTCCGGTGCCTGTATGCGCACGCCGTCTCCAAGCCCCGTCAGCCATCCGAAGAACTGTCTGCTCACCGCGACCTTCGTCCGCAGGAAAAAACTGTCCTCATCTCTTCTCCGCGTACTGACCTCCTGCCCGAACCGGTCGATCATTACACCGATCAGTTCATTCCGGCAGACCAGTGTCACCACTTCTTCTTCACCGGCAAACATGCCAAATGTTTTTTTCGTATACGCGCCGACATCAAAATCCGCAAACTCTTCCGCTCCCTCTCTCGCTTCCCTGCACAACGAGATCCGAAGCATCTTATCCACACGGAAGTGCTTGATGATCCCGGCTTTCGCGTCGTAGGCGATCAGATAATAGTTTTCATCATCCCAGGAAAGCAAAAACGGACTGACCTCATAAAATCCGCCGTCTCTTTTTAATTCCATCTGCTTATCGACCGTCCACGCAAAATACTGGAACCGGATCTTTACGCCTTTTGCGATCGCGCTGTGGATCTTGTCCACATTGTAGTAGATCTTCTCATTCACCGCCTTACTGCGGTTTGTCACCACAACCTGACGGTTTAACTGCTTCGCGTTTTCCCTGCTCGTAAGCGTTTCCAGCTTGTGGATCAGCTCCCTCGATTTCTTCGTCGTGATAAACTTGGATGCCACCACCGCGTCTACCAAAAGCTTTAACTCCGCCAGCTCGAACTCGCGCTCTCCCAGATAGTATCCACCGGGTTTTTGCGTCACTTTTATAATATCCACGCCAAAATCCTCAAGCGCCGCAATATCGTTATAAATACTCTTTCGCTCCGCCTGGATCCCATATGCCAAAAGCCGTTCGATCAGCTGTGTTGTTGTAAGCGGATGCTTCTCGTCCGTCTCCTCTTTCAGTATCTTTAACAAGCAGAGGATCTTTAATTTCTGCTGATAAGATCTTGCCATTTCACCACCCGCTCTTTCCCTTAAAACCATGATATAATGAGATATTTCTTTTGTCAACGAATCCAGACAATTTTACGCTCTTGCTATTTCCACCTTAAAATGTTATGATAAAAGTAATCAATAAATAAACCGATACCAGAGACGTGAGCAAGGTAGATGAGGCTGCATGGCAGCTTTGTTTCCCTTGCTTTTTTATTTGGAAAATGAAAAGGAGATGCGACTATGTATGATGTAGCAGTTATCGGCGCCGGCGTGATCGGCTGTGCCATCGCAAGAGAGTTGTCAAAATATGACGCGGACATCTGCGTGATCGAGCGGGAGGAGGATGTGTGCTGCGGGACTTCCAAGGCAAACAGCGCGATCATCCACGCGGGATTTGACGCCGTTCCCGGCACTTTAAAAGCACGCCTAAACGTTGCCGGAAACGCCATGATGGATGATCTCGCAAGAGATCTTGACATTCCGTTTACGCGCAACGGCTCCCTTGTCGTCTGTACAAAAGACCAGGATTCGGACGGCTTAAACACCCTGCTCGCGCGCGGCCGGGCAAACGGTGTTCCGGGGCTTCGCATATTAAATGAAACCGAAGCAAAAGAGATGGAACCAAATCTTTCCGATGCTGTAAGCTGTGCCCTCTACGCGCCGACCGGCGGGATCGTCTGCCCGTTCCATTTCACGATCGCGCTCGCGGAAAATGCCTGGGCAAACGGTGTCACCTTTTTCTTAAACAATGCTGTTACCGCCATCACAAAAAAGGACGGCTATTACGAGATCACAACCGACAGACAGACGCTGCAAAGCAGAGCCATCGTCAATGCCGCCGGTGTCTACGCCGATGTGATAAGCGCCATGGCAAGCAGGGATCCAATCCACATCACTGCGAGAAAAGGCGAATACTGCCTGCTTGACAAATCCGCCGGAACCCATGTCACACACACGATCTTCCAGCTTCCGGGCAAAATGGGGAAGGGCGTTTTGGTCACTCCGACCGTACACGGCAACCTGTTAGTCGGCCCTACCGCCGAAAACACGGAAAATAAAGAGGGAACGAACACCACCGCAGAGGGACTGGGCTCCCTTGCCGCCACCGCTGCCTTAAGCGTAAAAAATGTCCCGATGCGCCAGGTCATCACCTCGTTTGCCGGACTGCGCGCACATGAAGATAACGATGACTTTATCCTGCGGGAAGCTTCTGACGCACCGCTCTTTTTTGAGGCGGCAGGCATTGAATCACCGGGGCTTTCCTCCGCACCGGCGATCGGCGTCTTTCTTGCGGAGCTGATCCGCGACCGGATGTCCCTCACAAAAAAATCCGGTTTCATCGCAGCCAGAAAAGGCATCCTGCGACCGGAAACCTTATCCATCGAGGAACGCAATGCGCTGATCAAAAGACAGCCGGCTTACGGAAATATCATCTGCCGCTGTGAGATGATCTCCGAGGGTGAGATCATCGACGCGATCCGCCGTCCGCTCGGTGCCCGCTCCTTAGACGGGGTAAAGCGCCGCACGAGAGCCGGTATGGGACGCTGTCAGGCAGGTTTTTGTTCCCCGCGCACCATGGAGATCCTCGCAAGGGAAGTTCCTCTCGCCATGACAGAAATCACCAAATGCGGTCCGGGTTCCGAGATCGCCCTTGGCCACAACAAAGAGATTTAAGGAGGTCCTCATATGAATACCTATGATCTTGTTATTATCGGCGGCGGCCCTGCGGGACTTTCCGCAGCGGCAGCCGCAAAAGAAAACGGCATTACAGATATCCTGATCCTCGAACGCGACCGGGAACTGGGCGGTATCTTAAACCAGTGCATCCACAATGGATTCGGGCTCCACACCTTCAAAGAAGAACTGACCGGGCCGGAATACGCCGCCCGCTTCATCGAGAAGGTAAAGGATCTGCAGATCGCGTATAAATTAAACACGATGGTCATGGACATTTCGCCGGATAAAAAAGTGACCGCGATGAATCGAACCGACGGCATGTTCACCATTCAGGCAAAGGCAGTCATTCTCGCGATGGGATGCCGCGAACGCGCAAGAGGCGCCTTAAATATCCCGGGCTACCGCCCTGCAGGGATCTTTTCCGCAGGAACCGCGCAGCGCTTAGTCAACATCGAAGGTTATATGCCGGGAAAGGAAGTCGTGATCTTAGGCTCCGGCGATATCGGGCTTATCATGGCAAGACGCATGACCTTAGAAGGCGCAAAAGTAAAAGTCGTTGCCGAGCTCATGCCTTACTCCGGCGGCTTAAAGCGCAATATCGTACAGTGCTTAAACGACTTTGACATTCCGTTAAAACTGAGCCATACCGTAGTCGATATCGAGGGAAAACAGCGCGTGGAGGCTGTTACGATCGCCCAGGTGGATTCTGACCGGAAACCGATCCCCGGAACCGAAGAACGCTACACCTGTGACACGCTTTTGTTATCCTGCGGTCTGATCCCGGAAAATGAGCTTTCCCGTAACGCCGGTGTACGCTTAAATCCGGTGACCTCCGGTCCTGTGGTAAACGACCGGCTCGAGACCAGCACAAGCGGCATCTTCGCCTGCGGAAACGTGCTCCATGTACACGATCTGGTTGATTATGTTTCCGAGGAAGCTGCCACCGCCGGAAAAAACGCAGCGCGCTATATCAAAGAGGGCGAACCCGCATCCGACCGCACGGTCGAGATCCTTGCGACCGGCGGCGTGCGCTACACCGTGCCCTGCTCCATCCGGCCGGATGATATGGCAGACACTCTGACCGTCCGTTTCCGCGTCGGTGCGGTCTATAAAAACTGCGCCATTGCCGTTTATTTTGACGACGAACGGATCTCCAAAAAGAAACGCCCTGTCATGGCACCGGGTGAAATGGAAGAGATCCGGCTTAGGAAAGAAACCCTTGGCGCTTACCCGCACCTGTCACGGATCACCATTAAGATTGAGGAGGCATAACTATGGAAAAAAGAGAACTGACCTGCATCGGCTGTCCGCTTGGATGCAGTATCACCGTTACTTTAAACGGTAAGGAAGTGACCTCTGTCACCGGAAACACCTGCAGCCGCGGTGCCATTTATGCAAGAAAAGAAGTGACCGATCCGACGCGCATCGTCACCTCGTCCGTCCGCGTGACCGGCGGCACCGCGCCCATGGTATCGGTAAAGACCAAAGAAGACATTCCAAAGTCCATGATCTTTGACTGCACCAATGCCTTAAAAGACATTACCGTTGCCGCTCCCGTCCGGATCGGGGATGTCATCTTATCCGACGTCTGCGGCACACATGTTCCGGTCGTTGCGACTAAAAATATTGACGCGGCAGAATAATTTCCGCTCTCTTGCGCTTCTGACCCAAACTTGCTATGATGGACTTAAATCATCCAGTTTGCACAAGGAGAGCCTTTTATGAACCGAGAATTTAAAGATGCGATTGAGAACTCACCAATCATTGCCGCGATCAAAAACGACGCGGAATTACACCAGTGTCTGACCTGCGACAGCCGGGTGATCTTCATTTTATATGGTGACATCTGCAACATTGCAGACATTGTAGATACTGTAAAATCCGCAGGAAAGATTGCGCTTGTACACCTTGATCTGATCGGCGGGCTGAATGCCAAAGAGATTGCCGTTGATTTTATAAAAAAATATACCCGGGCGGATGGGATCATCTCCACCCGCCCGCAGCTCATTAAGCACGCAAAAGAGCTGTCCCTCTATACTGTCATGCGCTTTTTTGTCATTGATTCCATGGCGTATGACAATATTGAGAAACAGCTCCATGCGGTGCGGCCGGATTTCATTGAGATCTTACCCGCCCTGATGCCAAAGGTCATCTCCCGCATCTGCGATCTCTCCCCGGTTCCGGTCATTGCCGGCGGGCTGATCTCAGACAAGGAAGATGTCATGCAGATGATCCAGGCAGGTGCGATCTCGATCTCTTCTACCAATGAAAAGGTCTGGTTCTTATAGGAAGATCCGCATTACGCTTTTGCGCCCTCGGCGGTCTCATCCTTATCTTTCATAACAACTTTTAATAAGATCGGCGTGATCAGGGTGGTAACGATAACGACCACTACGATCGGCGCGAACAGCACATCATCCAACATACCGCACGCGTATCCTTTCTGTGCCACGATCAATGCGACCTCACCACGGGAGATCATACCCACACCGATCTGCAGCGCTTCCCTGTTGCTGTATCTGCATATCTTCGCTCCCAGTCCGCAGCCGACCACTTTTGTAAGGATCGCTACGACAAGCAGGATCACGCAGAAACCGATCAGTTTTCCGTTCATTCCCTCTAACTGTGTCTTGATACCGATACTTGCGAAGAATACCGGTGAGAAGAGCAGGTAAGACGGTACTTCCGCTCTCGCCTTGATGTAATCCCCGATCTTCATATTGCAGAGCATCAGTCCGGCAAAATATGCGCCGGTGATATCCGCGATCCCGAAGAACTGTTCTGAAACATAGGACAGAAGGAAACAGAACGCGATCGCGAAAATCGTTACTCTTCGTTTCTCGCCCGCTCCCTCGATCAGCTTCTTGCATTTAAACATTACAAACGCAACGATCGCGATCACAATAAAGTACAGCACGATCTTTAACAGAACGGTAAGCGGATTTACCGAAGTATCCTCGATACTTGTCACAACTGTGAGCACGATGATACCCATGATATCGTCGATAACGGCCGCGCCAAGGATCGTTGTTCCGACACGTCCCTTTAACTTTCCAAGTTCACGCAGTGTCTCAACGGTAATACTTACCGAGGTCGCTGTCAGTACCACACCGACAAAGACTGCCTTTAACACTTCCATGAAATCTCCGAAGTCTGTGTGGAAATAAAGCGCGTAGGACAAAAATCCGCCGAACAGAGGAACCAGAACTCCGATCCCCGCAGTGATAAAGGAAGCTACTCCGTTTTCCTTTAACTCCGTCAGATCCGTCTCAAGACCTGCGGAAAACATTAACAGGATAACACCGATCTCAGCGGTGATCTCCAGGTAGCTGCCGGTCGCTCCGTCAAAACTGATCAGATTCAGTACGGACGGTCCGAGGATCACACCTGCCAAAAGTGCTCCGACAACCTGTGGCATGTGGAACTTTCTGGAAAACAGTCCGCAGATCTTCGTTGCAAACAGGATGATCGCCAAAAACAGCAAAAATTCATATGATTCCATAATATATCTTCCCTTTCTTTCCTGTATCCGGTCTGATATCGGATACATTCTATCTGTATTATTCTTTTTGCTTACCCATTTTACACCCGATTTCCGTAAAATACAACTGCTTTATTTATATGGTTTTCATACCAAAAAGATATATCGACATCCTCTTTTATACAGTGAAAAAGCAGCCTTGCGGCTGCTTTTTCGAGGAGTTTAGTTATGAAAATGTTACATCTATAAAAAGGAAATTATTGCCTAGCCGAAGCTGACGACTCCGATGCATCAAGATATCGTCAACTCCATTTGATACTGTTAGTATATCGGCAAATTATGACGAAACTGTGTCTGATTTCTAAAAGGATTCTAAAGTATTTCTAAATCTATGTTTATAATTCTCCTCCGCCGTCACGTTCCTATTTACATTTGAGCACTTCCAGTACATATTCCCACACACGTTTTGTGGAAGAAATGCTTAATTTCTCCCCGGTTGTGTGGATATCGATCATATCCGGTCCGATCGATACCGCATCCATGCCCGGGATCTTGGCAGAGAGGAGTCCGCACTCAAGTCCCGCATGGATCGCTTCCACCGATGGCTTCTTTCCGTACATCCGCTCATAAACTGCCACCATATCATCACGCAGTTTGGAGTCTTTTTTGTACTCCCACGCCGGATAATCCCCATAGATGGAGATACTGCCGCCGAGCCACTCCGTCAGTGACTTCAATTTCTGGACGAGAAGCTCTTTCTGCGTCTTTACCGAGCTGCGCACCGAATATTTTAAGACAGCCGCATCTTCTTCGAGATACAGGATTCCGAGGTTCAAAGAGGTTTCCACAAGCCCTTTGATATCCATGCTCATGCGCTGGATGCCAGCCGGGAGATGGGTTAAGAGCATCGTCATCTTCCCTGCGTCCTCTGCGGTCGTCACGCGTTCCTCGCCGCATCCAAGCGCTTTTGCCCGGACTTTGATATCTTTGTCACTGCTCTGATACTCGGCGGTTAAGATCTCCTGATAAGCGGCGATCTCCTGCATGAGCAGATCCTCTTTTCCCGCGTCAAGCATGATCTTTGCCGTTGTCTCACGCGGAATGGCATTGTCCTTGGTTCCTCCGGCAAGCTCTGCGATCGCAAACGGAGTCTTTTCGGAAAGCCGTAAGAAGAAACGTCCCATCAGAAGATTGGAATTTGCGCGCTCCTTATCGATCTCTCCGCCCGAATGTCCGCCGAGCAGACCAGAAATATGGATCTCAAACAATTCTCCGCTCTTCTTTTCAAAGGCAAGCGGCAGTCTGCATACCGTCGTGCATCCGCCCGCACAGCTTGCAAGCATATGTCCTTCTTCTTCCGAGTCCAGATTCAACACCTTTTTCCCTTTTAACATGGAAAGATCGATGCCATTCGCTCCGTCCATGCCCACTTCCTCGGATACTGTGATCACGACCTCAAGCCTCGGATGCTCGATCGTATCCGAATCCAGGATCGCAAGCGCATATGCGACCGCAATCCCGTCATCTCCGCCGAGTGTCGTTCCCTTTGCCGTGATATAATCGCCCTCTATCTCCAGCGTGAGCGGATCGTTTTCAAAATTGATCGTACAATCCGGCTCCTTTTCGCACACCATGTCCATATGCCCCTGTAAGATGATCGGCTCAACATCTTCGTAGCCCTTCGTCGCTTCCTTGATGATAATGACGTTTTTTAAATCATCCTGATAAACTTCCAGATTTCTCTCTTTCGCGAAATTTACCAGATAATTACTGATCTTTTCTTCCTTATAAGAAGGGCGCGGTATTCTGCTGATCTCCTCAAAAAAATAAAATACATTCTTCGGTTCTAAATTTTCCAGTACTCTCATCTATTTTTGCTCCTTTTCCATAAGATTGATAAACTGCTCTGTCCGTTTCAGCCAGCTGTGCTTCCGGTCAAATTCCATCTGCGCCGCAGCTGTCACTTCCTGCCGCCTCGTTGGGTTACTTAAAAATTCCTCTGCCATATCCGGCAGCTCTTCCATATGTTTTAACGAAAACAGGCTGATATTCCCGCCGTCTTTAAAGTTTCGCTCCATATATCCGTTTCTGTCGGTCAGGCATACCGTCTGATTTGCCATCGCCGCAAACACCCGGTCATGCACTCCGGCTTTAAAAAGCGGTGATACATTAAGCAATACCTCGTACTCCGCGATCTTTTGAAATGTCATCGAAAAATCGACCGGCGGCTGGATCGTAAAATAGCGGCTCTCCTGCTCTTTTAACTGCTCCCAGTTGTTTCCAAGCACTGTGACCGGAATATGGTGGCGCACCAGGGTGCGGATCGCTTCTTCCCTGTAATAATTGCGCAGATAACGATCCACATGATACATGCGGTTCATCCGAAACGCGAACTCCGCATCCGTAAGTTCCTCCCCACGCCCGGCAAGCAGGCTTCTAAACGCTTCTTCCTGGGAAATCGCGGGATCTGCCAGCATGATGTCGATCAGTGCTTTGTCATCCGCTTTTAAGCCCTGCGGCAGTTCTTCCATCTCGCGGTAAACATCCGCCGCGCAGTTATAAGTCCCGATAAAAAGCACCGACTCTTTTTTCTGCTCCACCGGAACCGGCACGAGCGCCTTCGTCGCACCGAGCGGAAGCAGCGACACACTCTCCAAATGCGGATAATACTTTTTTGCGTAGGCAACGTGATTTTCATCGAGGCAGAGCACATGATAATTTTTTAACGGGACGGAAAGCCCCGGATGGTGATAAAACGGGTGATCCACCAGATAATTATAAAACGGTGCGTCCAGCTGCTCCAGGTATGGTGTCCCGTTATCCATAACCGCCCGTGGCAGCAGCGAATTGATATCCAAAACCGCCATATAGCTGTTACCGACATAAGGGGCAAGCTGCGCGTCCACATCCTTCTCCAAGTCCAGCACACACAGTCTTGCAGGGTACCCGAGCGTCTCAAATGCTTCCGCCATCTGATTCATAAAAAAATCTGCGGAATAATAGCAGATTTCCCGGCTTGTAAACAATAAGACCGGTTTTTTCTTTTCCTGATCCATTCTATTATGCCTTATATCCATTTCTGTTATTTGAAACCTAACCTATTCTAGCACCTTTTTTTTATTTATACAATTCCATTCCCTCTGAATTTTCTTTGCGTTTTGGGCAGTTTTCCGTATAATGAAAGTATACAGTTGATAACATTTCAAAAGATTTTTTACGGACAGGAGGATTCCTATGTGCGGAATATGCGGATTTTCTGGACATGCCAACGACGGGCTGTTAGATCAGATGGGAAATGCGATCCGGCATCGCGGCCCGGACGGCTTGGGCTGCTACAGTGACGGCAGAATGAACCTCTGCTCCAGGCGGCTTTCCATCGTGGATCCCGTCTCCGGCGGTCAGCCGGTTGAAAATGAGGATTCCACGGTTTTTGCGGTGTGGAACGGCGAAATTTATAATTACCGCTCACTGATCACTGAGCTGAAAGGAAAAGGACATCTCTTTTCCTCCGACCACTCCGACTCCGAGCTGATCGTGCATCTGTATGAAGAGTATGGCATCCGGTTTGTGGAAAAACTAAACGGTATGTTTGCGATCGCACTCTGGGACCGGAACAAGGAGTGTCTGTATCTGATTCGTGACCGCATGGGCGTAAAACCGCTTTTTTATTATTACAACGGAACCGAAATCGTATTTGCGTCCGAGATTAAAAGCATTTTGCTCCATCCTTCTTATCCGAAGAAGATAAACGCAAACGCGCTCTATTCCTATTTTTCCTTTCAGGCTGTCTCCTCGCCCGAAACTGCCTTTTGGGATATTTATGCGCTGCGCCCCGGCACGATACTCACATTTGCGGCTTCCGGGAAAAAGCTCACACGCTATTTTGCCCCATCTTTTTCCCCGGTTTCCAAGGACTCTCTGCCAACTGCCATCGAAAAGATCCGCTTTCTGTTAAAGGACGCCGTAAAACTGCGTCTGGACGCAGATGTGGAGATCGGTACTTTTCTAAGCGGCGGGCTTGACTCTGGTATCGTCACCACCCTCGCTTCCTCGCTCGCGGATCACCCGCTGCGCAGCTATTGCCTGGAGCATGAAAGCAGACGCCCCGGTGCGTTTTATCAGAAAGAAAAGGATACCGCAAACGCCGCCCGGACAGCCAATGCCTGCCACACCATACACACCACTGCACCGATGACCGCTTCCGATATGATCTCGGAGCTGGATACCGTCATCCGCTGCTTTGACCAGCCTTTTGCCGCCTCCGCGTCCACCTGGTTTTTGTCCGGACGCGCACATTCCGATGTAAAGGCTGTGCTCTCCGGTGACGGCGCAGACGAACTTTTCGGCAGCTATCCCTTACAGCAGCTTGCCTTTCCGATGCAGTATTTTTCACAAATGAAAGCAAACGGTCTTTCTCCTGCCGACATGGATCCCACTCTCCTTGTGCCGTTTTCCGACCGCAGTGATTTTCTCGCGAATCTCTATGATTACAGCGGCGGCAGCGAAGTACGGCTGAGTTACCGCATGCTCAACATGACCGATGACGAGAAAGCGCTGTTTTTATCGGATGAGGTATTCGGAGAGCTGATCTCGAAAAAACAGACGCTTCTCCAGCTGCGTGAGATCTTTTCTTCGCTGTCCGGCGCGGATGTCCTAAACCGCTCTTTGGAGTATTTCCAGACGAGTTTCCTGCCGGATCAGGTATTAAGTTATACGGACGCACTCTCCATGGCACATGGACTGGAGATCCGTTCGCCGTTTCTGGACTGTCGGCTGGTAGATTATGTAAACTCGCTGCCCGGCTCCTACAAGATCCGGAACGGGGAGACCAAGTATCTCTTAAAACAGGCTGCGAAAGGGCTGCTCCCGGATGATATCATCTTTCAGAAAAAGGAGGGGTTTATCCCACCGATCCATGACTGGCTGCGCACGGAATTAAAGGAGTTTGTCACAGACACGCTAAGCCCTTCCGCGATTCTGCGCTATCCCTTCTTAAAGGCGGATGCCGTCCAGTTTCTGCTGCACAAATACTACCGGGATCCCACGGGAAATGACTATCTTGCCGACATCATCTGGAATCTGGTCTGCTTTGCGCGCTGGTGCGAGCTTTATGTCTGATTGGATTTTCGGAATCTGTTTCCATCAATGCCCGGATATGCTATAATTGATAATCAGAAAATATGTTGGATCAAAGGAGATTTTACAATATGATGAGTCCTGAAGCATTAAATGCAAAATTAGATGATATGTTAAAAGATACCAAAGCCGGACATCTGAAATGGCGTCTGGAAATTGAAACTTCCGAATACGAAGACCGGGATAAAAAGATCGTGGTAAAGGAAGACAAAAAGGAATGGATCATGGACGAATGCTACGTTGCCTTTTCCTGCAACTACCGGGGCGAGGATTTTGTTATGATCACCTATGAGGACATCGAGACCTGCGGTGACAAAACGCGCTCCTTAAACCTTGTCTTTCTTCCGCCGGTATCCATGCGTCTGTTTGATGTAAATGCGCTGGCGCCTTACAGCGTTTCCGCAAATGCTGTTCTGACCGCAAAGATCCACACGCTCTGGGAAACCCTGCTTGCCCTCTACAAAGAGGATAAAACGAGTGTGGACATCCTGACCGATACCTGGACGCCGGACAAGGGTTCCGCTGCCCGCTGATGAACGATCGTCAAAGCAAAAAAAAAGGATATTCTCGGTTGGCCATCCGGTCTTCCGAAAATATCCTTTCTTTTTTGTTATTTTATCAATTATACTAACTCAAGCAGAACTTCTAATGCACCGTCACCTTTACGCTGACCGATCTTAACGATTCTGGTGTAACCACCGTTACGATCTGCGTACTTCGGAGCGATTTCATCAAATAATTTAGCCGGTAAATCAACCTGCTTTGTGTTCTTCTTCTTTCCTGCAGCTTCTGCCGGAACTTCCTTTACCGGATAAAGAACCTTTAACATTTCTCTTCTTGCATGAAGACGGGACGGCTTATCTTTCTTGATGGTCTTTTCAACTTCATCGTATACGGTAACTTTCTTTCCGTCTACAACTTCTTTGACTCTCTTGCCATCTTTGTCTTTGCGGGCAACTTTTGCTTTTACAGTTACTTCTTCAAAGTTGTCTTTTTCTTTTACTGCAAGTGCGATCAGACCTTCCGCTACCTTACGGATTTCCTTAGCCTTTGCTTCTGTGGTAACGATCTTACCATTATATAATAATGCTGTTACCTGACCTCTGATCAATGCTTTTCTCTGATCTGATGTTCTTCCTAATTTTCTATACTTTGCCATTTTTATAATCCTCCATTGTGGAACATCCGGCCACGCCCTTTGGTCTTACTTACCGAATGCAATTTTTTAATTTGTTCACCCACGCATGAGCTGACACCTGCATGCCAATCGGACTTACTGCGTATGCCTTATTCGTCTCCCTGATTTAACTGAAGACCAAGCTCTTTCAACTTCGCTAAAACTTCTTCCAATGACTTACGTCCAAGGTTACGAACTTTCATCATATCTTCCGGTGTACGGTTCGTAAGTTCCTCCACCGTATTGATACCTGCTCTCTTCAGGCAGTTGTAAGAACGAACGGACAATTCCAGTTCATCAATGTTCATTTCAAGAACTTTCGCCTGTGCATTGTCTTCCTTCTCTACCATAACATCTGTCTGCTGTGCAACTTCTGACAGATTGATAAAGAGACTCAGGTGCTCACTTAATACCTTAGCTGCAAGACTGACTGCTTCGTCCGGAGCCAGTGTGCCATTGGTGAATACATCCAGTGTCAGTTTGTCATAATCTGTGATCTGACCAACACGGGTGTTTTCAATCGTAAGATTTACACGCTCAACCGGTGTGTAAATTGAGTCAACCGCGATCACGCCGATCGGCAGATCACCGCTCTTATTCTTCTCCGCATTTACATAGCCTCTGCCCTTTGTAATGGTGAGTTCCATATATAACTTGGAATCTGCGCCACCATTCAAATGCGCAATGACCAGATCCGGATTCAAAATTTCAATATCCTGATCAACCTGAATATCAGCAGCTGTTACAACGCCTTCGCCTTCGAATTCAATATAAGCAGCTTTCGGCTCATTGGTCGCGCTGTCATTCTTGATCGCAAGGTTTTTGATATTCATGATGATTTCAGTTACATCTTCCTTTACGCCCGGAATGGAACTGAATTCATGTAAAACGCCATCGATTTTTACCTGACTTACTGCCGCACCTGGTAAGGAAGAAAGCATAATTCTTCTAAGAGAATTACCAAGTGTTGTGCCGTACCCTCTTTCCAAAGGTTCTACGACAAATCTGCCGTATCTTTTGTCATCTGAAATTTCCGCAATTTCAATCTTAGGTTTTTCAAAATCAAACACGCTTAAAGTCCCTCCTTCTTTTCGGGTATCCATACATATATCGTGTCAATGCATACAATAGCATCAATATAAAATTGATGCTATTATCCTGCGCTATTATTTTGAATATAACTCGACAATCAGCATTTCGTCTACCGGTACATCGATCATTTCTCTGGAAGGTAATTCCTTCACAGTTCCCTGTAACTTCTCAGTATCAACGTCAAGCCATTCCGGTACTAATCTGCCACCGGCAACTTCTACAACGTCTTTCATTCTCTGGCTGTTTTTGTGTTTCTCGTCGATTTCGATCACATCGCCAGCTTTTACTAAGTAAGAAGGAATGTTAACTTTCTTTCCGTTTACAGTTACGAACTTGTGATCTACGATCTGTCTTGCTTCTTTTCTTGTTCTTGCGAAGCCCAGACGGAAGATTACGTTATCCAGTCTGCTCTCTAAGATCGTCATCAGGTTTGTACCTGTCATTCCCTTCATCATATCAGCTTTTTCATAATAGTTGTGGAAAGGTTTTTCCAGCACACCATAGATGAATTTTGCTTTCTGTTTCTCTCTGAGCTGAAGTGCGTACTCAGACATCTTCTTATTTGCTCTTTTTAATTCTCTATTGGATTTTTTATCATATCCTAAATAACTTGGCTCTAAACCAAGAGATCTGCATCTTTTCAGAACAGGAACTTTATTAACTGCCATCTTAAATCATACCTCCTAATTAGACTCTTCTGCGTTTTGGTGGACGACATCCATTGTGAGGTACCGGAGTTACGTCTCTGATGGAAACGACTTCGAGTCCGCAGGCCTGAAGCGCACGAATTGCTGCTTCTCTACCTGAACCTGGTCCTTTAACCATAACGTCAACTGTTTTTAAACCATGAATTAAAGCTGCTTTTGTAGCAGTTTCAGCTGCCATCTGTGCAGCATATGGAGTAGATTTCTTTGAACCTCTAAATCCGAGACCACCAGCACTTGCCCATGATAAAGCGTTTCCTTCAGCATCTGTAAGTGTTACGATCGTATTGTTGAAAGATGACTGAATATGTGCCTGTCCGTGTTCAACGTTTTTCTTTACACGCTTTTTTGTCACTTTTTTTGTAACTTTATTAGCCATATCTAAACTAACCTACTTTCTTTTCTAAATAATTTGCCTGTTGCAAGTATTTAATCCTTATTTCTTCTTGTTTGCAACTGTTCTCTTCGGACCTTTTCTTGTTCTTGCATTGGTCTTTGTCTTCTGACCACGAACCGGAAGTCCTTTTCTGTGACGGATACCACGATAGCATCCGATTTCCTGTAATCTCTTAATATTAAGAGCGATTTCTCTTCTTAAATCACCTTCTACTGTCTGGGATTCATCGATGACAGCGCTGATTCTCTTTACTTCATCGTCTGTCAAATCCTTACAACGAGTATTTGGATCTACTTTTGCTTCAGCAAGGATGCGGTTAGAACTTACTCTTCCGATTCCGTAGATATAAGTCAGACCGATCTCAACACGTTTTTCTCTTGGTAAATCTACACCTGCGATACGAGCCATGTGTGTTTACACCTCCATAAAGATTTCTTAGTTGTTTTAAGGAATCTGGCAAACCCATGCAGCTCCGGTTTCCCGGCCTGAAATGTGTGCATACACCTGCCCATCCTTGGTAATTGATAAATATAACAAACTCTGCCGTCCTCTCGGTATCAAAAGACAACAGAAAAGAGGGAACACGCATCCGCGTGTTTCCAGTTTTTATTATGAATCAGTGAATACATTCACTGACAGCCGCACATAATGAATTTGCTAAACAGATGGAAATTAACCCTGTCTCTGTTTATGCTTCGGGTTCTCACAGATAATTCTGATGCTTCCCTTTCTCTTGATAACTTTGCATTTTTCGCAAATCGGTTTAACTGATGATCTTACCTTCACAGCAAAGTCCTCCTTTCTATAAATGCCCTGTCTTCCCCATTTCACATGGGATTCTCAGGCTTTCTAAAAAGCGTCAATTAGCATTTTAGCATACGTCCCACAAAAAAGCAAGACGTTTTTCCACGCTTTTTTTCTGATTTATTTGTCTCTCCAGATGATTCTTCCCTTGGTCAGATCATATGGGGACATTTCAATGGTTACTTTATCACCCGGTAAGATACGGATGAAATTCATACGCAGCTTTCCGCTGATATGGGCAAGTACCTGATGGCCATTTTCCAGTTCTACCTGAAACATCGCATTCGGTAACTTTTCAATAACGGTTCCTTCTACTTCGATTACATCTGCTTTTGACATTTTAAAACAAATCCTCCTGATTATTTCTTTTCGGTTATATTGCTGATCCTTCTACTTATTAATAGAAGCTGCATATTCGTTCAATGCACATTTTACGGTCTCATCCGACCAGTCAGCCTCATCCAAAAAATGCCCTGTTATATTCTTCGGTAGATTTTTGATAATCTGAATATGTTGTCTGGACTTTTTTTTCGGATTCTGCATTTTTTTCGTAGTTCCATTCACAAGGAAAACCTTATTTTCGTCTTCCCCGATCACCAGATAAACATGATCTTTATCATGACCGGCTTTTACTTTCGCGAATCTGACTGTCATGGCTTTCCTCCGGAATCACTCGTTCACCCAGATCCCGGCAGCCGCTTCCTCTTCGGTCAGCGTCAGAATCTCCGGTTTTCCATCTGTGATGACGATCGTATTTTCATAATGGGCAGACAGGGAACCATCCTCGGTAACGACCGTCCACTCATCATCCATCCATGTGACCTCCGGCTCTCCGGCATTGATCATCGGCTCTATGGCAAAGGTCATTCCTGATCTTAATTTCAGCCCATGTCTGCGTGTTCGGAAATTGGGTATTTCCGGTTCCTCATGCAAATGGGTTCCAATGCCGTGTCCAACCAGATCGTATACCACGCCGTAACCAAAACTTTCTGCATAATCACCAATCGCTCCCGATATATCATTCAGGTGATTTCCATCTTTGGCAAACTTCATTCCAGCAAAAAAGCTCTGTCTGGTTCTTTCTATTAAGAGAGCCGCCTCTTTGCTGATCTCTCCCACACCGTGTGTGCGCGCCGCGTCCGAATGATATCCTTTGTAGATCAGTCCGATGTCAAGGCTTACAATGTCGCCCTCCTGTATCAGATGATTTTTTCTCGGAATCCCGTGTACCACCTCATCGTTTACCGAAACACATACCGAAGCCGGATATCCTTCATAGTTTAAAAAGGAAGGAATACATCCATAACTCCGGATCATTTCCTCTCCGAGCCGGTCGATCTCTTTGGTTGACATTCCCGGTTTTAAGGCATGCCCCAGATCCTGATGTACTTTTGCGAGAATTTTACCGGCTGCACGCATCAGCGCGATTTCATCGGCAGATTTTACCCTTACTGACATATGTTATGCTCCCAAAATTGCTGTAATGTCGTCAAATACAGCTTCCATGGACTTGGTTCCATCCACAGTCTTTAAGATACTCTGTTTCTCATAATAATCGATGAGCGGCTGTGTCTGGTCATGATAAACCGTCAGACGCTTCTGTACGGTTTCCGGCTTGTCATCATCTCTTAATACAACCGGACTTCCACACCGGTCACAGATTCCCTCTACCTTGGTCGGGATCGTAACCACATGGTATGTAGCGCCGCAGTTCAAGCAGCATCTTCTGCCTCCCATACGATTTACGATGTTCTCATCCGGAACATCCACATTGATGGCATAATCCATCTTTTCATTTATTTTATCAAGCGCCGCATCGAGTGCCTCTGCCTGCGGAATCGTTCTTGGAAATCCGTCAAGTATGAAGCCGTTCTTGCAGTCATCCTGTTTAATTCTGTCCATAACCAGATCGCAGGTCAGTTCATCCGGAACCAGAAGTCCCTGATCCATGTACTGTTTTGCTTTCTGTCCAAGTTCCGTATTGTTCTTGATGTTCGCGCGGAAGATATCTCCGGTTGAAATATGCGGAATCTTATATTTGTCTGCTATCTGTTTCGCCTGTGTTCCTTTTCCGGCACCTGGGGCGCCTAACATAATTATCTTCATATATGAAGAGCCTCCTCATTTTCACAATAAACCTGTTTTTCTCTAAAAACAACTTTAGTGTCCCACATCCGGATACAGCATTCGCCGCATCCGGACAGGCACACATTAGTCATTCAAAAATCCTTTATAGTAACGAACCAGCATCTGGGATTCGATCTGTTTGATCGTCTCGATTACAACACCAACAATGATGATGATGGAAGTTCCGCCGAAGGATACGTTCGCGTTAAAGATACCGCTGAAGAAGATCGGCAGTACCGCAACGACCGTTAATCCTGCAGCACCTATAAAAATGATGTAATTCAAGATTTTTGTTAAATAGTCACTGGTTGGCTTTCCTGGACGGATGCCCGGAATAAAACCACCGGCTTTCTTCATATTATTCGCAACTTCAAGCGGATTGAATGTAATCGACGTATAGAAGTATGCAAACGCAATGATTAAAATGATATATACGACCAGACCAATACTGTAGATCGGTTCATTCCGGTCACACCAGTTTGACTGGGACAGTCCCTTTAAGATCTTGCTGCCGATTCCGGTGCCGTTTCCTTTTCCCAGAAGGGAAGCGATAACGACCGGGAACTGCATCAGAGACTGTGCGAAGATTACCGGGATAACGCCGCCGGTGTTGACCTTGAGCGGAATATGGGTTGACTGACCGCCAACCTGTCTTCTTCCCTGGATCTTCTTGGAGTACTGTACCGGAATTCTTCTCTCAGCACCCTGGAGAAGAACTACGAATACAACTGTAAGCAAGATAACCGCCAGTATGATTACAACTGCCAGAACTCCCTTGGCAACTGTCTTGCCTGACACGAACTGCTCGAACAACGAGGCAAAGTCGCTCGGAATACGGGAGATGATGTTGATGGTAAGTACGATCGAGATACCATTTCCAACACCCTTCTCTGTAATCCGCTCGCCAATCCACATAAGCACAGCCGAACCTGCAGTCAAAGTAACAATTACCATAAATACATTCATTGCATTAAACGCTGTCAAATAACCGTTCTTTCCAAATCCGACTGCCATAGCAATGGATTCAATCAGTGCAAGTGCAATTGTAAGATAACGAGTTATCTCAACGATTTTCTTCCGGCCATCCTCGCCGTCACGCTGCATTTCCTCTAATTTCGGAATTGCAATCGTGAGCAGCTGCATGATGATGGAAGATGTGATGTACGGTGTAATGTTCAGCGCAAATACCGACATCTGCAAAAATGAACCACCGGTCACCGCATCAAAAAAACTAAATGCGTCACTGTTCTGATTTGAAAACCACTGTGCAAACACATTTTGATCTACACCCGGAATAGGTAATTGGGATCCGATTCTAATGACAATCAGCATAAAAAATGTAAAAATGATTCTATGTCTAATATCTTTAATTTTAAATGCATTTTTGACTGTCTCGAACATTAGATCACCTCTGCTTTTCCACCAAGTGCCTCAATCTTTTCTTTTGCGCTTTCGCTGAAAGCATTTACCTGTACGGTGAGTTTTTTGGTAAGTTCGCCGCCACCGAGAATCTTAACGCCATCTCTCGGGTTCTTTACGATACCTTTTTCGATCAGTGTATCTACTGTAACAACAGCATCATTGTCGAATACTTCAAGTGCAGACATGTTGATGCCGATGATTGTCTTGGAGTTTCTGCAAGTGAAACCTCTCTTAGGCAATCTTCTGTATAAAGGCATCTGTCCACCTTCAAATCCCGGTCTCGGAGCTCCGGAACGAGCCTTCTGTCCCTTATGTCCCTTACCAGCTGTTTTTCCATTTCCTGAACCGTGTCCACGGCCTCTTCTGAAATTATCACTCTGAACTGAACCTTCTGCAGGTCTTAAATTGGATAAGTCCATTTTGGTCCCTCCTTATCTGATTCTTAGACTTCTTCTACTTTTACGTAAGGTGCAACCATACGAAGCATACCCTGTGTTGCAGCGTTGTCCGGTAATTCAACCGACTTGTTGACTTTCTTTAAGCCAAGAGCTTCAATAGTCTTTTTGTTCTTTGGAACAGCACCGATTGTTGATCTAACAAGTGTTACTTTTAACATTTTCTCTGCCATTTTAAGTTCCTCCTTAACCCACTACTTCTTCTACGGATTTACCGCGAAGTTTCGCTACTTCTTCCGGGGACTTCAACTGAGCTAAAGCATCGATGGTAGCTAATACTACGTTCTGCTTATTGTTTGATCCTAAAGATTTGGTACGGATGTTCTTGATGCCTGCTAACTCACAAACGTTACGTGCAGGACCACCAGCGATGATACCGGTACCTTCCGGAGCTCTCTTTAATAATACGGAAGCACCGGTGTGTTTACCCATGATGTCATGAGTAATACTGTTATTTTCATCTAATTTCACGGTAATAAGTTTCTTAATTGCGTCTTCTTTTCCTTTACGGATAGCTTCCGGGATCTCGGTAGCTTTACCTAAGCCCGCGCCCACGTGACCATTGCCATCACCAACAACGACAAGAGCTGTGAAACGCATATTACGTCCGCCTTTAACAACCTTTGTTACACGTTTGATTGATACCACTTTTTCGTTTAATTCTAATTGACTAGCATCAATGATTGTACGTTTCATGTAATTCGTTTCCTCCTTAAATATTGGAGAATCCTGTTACGGATTCCTAGAATTCTAATCCAGCTTCGCGTGCTGCGTCGGCTAATGCCTTTACTTTTCCTGCATATAAGAAACCGCCTCTGTCGAAGACAACAGTCTTAATACCTTTTTCCAGAGCTTTTTTCGCGATTGCAGTACCAACCTGTGCTGCTGCATCTACGTTATTAGTCTTCTCGCATGCTGCCTTTACATCTTTGTCTAATGTAGAAGCTGCTACCAGGGTATTTCCAACTGTATCGTCAATAATCTGAGCGTACATATGATTATTGCTTCTGAATACTGCAAGACGTGGTCTTTCAGCTGTACCAGAAAGAGTATTACGCATTCTTCTATGCTTATTTTCACGAACTACTGTTCTTGATTTCTTACTAACCATTCTTGTCTCACTCCTTTAATTATTTCTTACCAGTCTTACCAACTTTACGTCTAATAACTTCATCAGCATATTTGATACCCTTGCCCTTGTAAGGTTCCGGTCTTCTCTTATCTCTGATTTCCGCTGCGTACTGGCCAACTTTTTCTTTATCGATACCTGAGATGATAATCTTGTTACCGTCTACTTTGGACTCAAGACCTTCCGGATCTTCCATCTCTACCGGATGAGAATATCCAAGGTTTAATGTAAGTTTCTTACCAGCTTTGGAAGCTCTGTAACCTACACCGTTTACTTCGAGTTCCTTTGTGAAACCATCCGTAACACCAACTACCATGTTATGAATTAATGTTCTTGTTAAACCATGTAAGGATTTCATTTTCTTTAAATCATTTGGTCTGGTAACAACAACTTCAGAACCTTCTAATTTAATTTCCATTTCTGCTGGGAGAGTTCTCTCCAGAGTTCCCTTAGGACCTTTTACAGTCACATGATTATTTTCTGCAATTGTAACGGTTACTCCGTCCGGAATTGCGATTGGCATTCTTCCTATACGTGACATGCCCGTACCTCCTATTGTTTGTGTTGAATGGCTTGCGCCATCACCGCATTGTTTCATTTATTGTATGTCCAGCCATAAGACTGGTTTATACTTTTGGATGATTGATCTTGTTTCTTACCGGACACCCATGCGCCCAGTAACGAAACTTCTCTGTCCGCTCAGTGTCTTATGACTACCAGACGAACGCAAGAACTTCTCCACCAACCTGAAGCTTTCTTGCTTCCTTGTCAGTGATGATTCCCTGGTTTGTGGAAAGGATTGCGATTCCAAGGCCACCAAGTACCTTCGGGATATCGTCTTTTCCAACGTATGCGCGAAGACCCGGTTTGGAAATTCTCTTAATTCCGGTGATAATCTTCTCGTTCTTGTCCGCACCATACTTTAAGGTGATACGGATGGTCTTGAAGTTACCGTCTTCCACGATCTCGTACTTTGTGATATATCCTTCTTTTTCCAGGATATCTGCAATAGCGACTTTCATCTTAGATGACGGAACATCTACTGTATCATGTTTAGCAGTATTTGCATTACGGATTCTTGTAAGCATATCTGCGATTGGATCACTCATAGTCATGACGTGTATTTCCTCCTTGCTTATATTAAATCTACTCATATAACGGCAGTGCCTAAAGGATGTTCTGTTCGATAAGTGCAACCTGTGCCGGATACGGACCGGATCTCACAAATCGCACAGAACGACCTCGCACCAATGAAAGCGCAGCCAACGGCTTTGCTCTCTTTTTCAGTGTCTACGGCCTACCAGCTTGCTTTCTTAACGCCCGGGATTTCACCCTTGTATGCCATTTCACGGAAGCATACTCTGCAAATACCATATTTTCTTAATACGGAATGTGGACGGCCACAAATTCTGCAACGTGTATATGCTCTAGTAGAGAATTTCGGTTTACGCTGCTGTTTAATCTTCATTGAAGTTTTTGCCATTTGAATTCCCTCCTAATCTTATTTAGCGAATGGCATATTGAACTGTGTCAATAATTCGCGTGCTTCTTCGTCAGTCTTTGCGGTAGTAACGAAAATTACGTCCATACCTCTTACCTTATCAACCTTGTCGAACTCGATTTCCGGGAAGATGATCTGCTCTTTGATACCCAGAGCGTAGTTTCCTCTTCCGTCGAAGGAATTCGGGTTGATACCTCTAAAGTCACGCACACGCGGCAGTGCCAGGTTTACAAGACGATCAAGGAAATCATACATCTTTTCTCCTCTTAATGTAACCTTGCATCCGATCGGCATTCCTTCTCTTAACTTGAAGTTTGCGATAGAGTTCTTTGCTTTTGTGATGATCGGCTTCTGACCTGCGATGGTCTGCATGTCGTTCATAGCAGCTTCCAGCACTTTTGCATTTTCTTTCGCTTCACCAATACCCATGTTGATAACGATCTTATCGAGCTTTGGCACTTCCATTTTATTTTTATATCCGAATTTTTTAATTAATGCATCAACGATTTCGTTCTGATACTGTTCTTTCAGTCTATTCAACTGTCTGGACCTCCTCTCCAAAATTAATCAATTACATCGCCTGTTGATTTCGCGAAACGTACCTTCTTGTCTCCATCCATCTTAAATCCGACTCTGGTAGCTTTTCCTTTGTGAAGATACATTACGTTAGAAGCATCGATCGGTCCTTCCTGCTGGATGATACCGCCCTGCTGATTGGTCATGCTCGGCTTAGCATGCTTTGTAATCATGTTGACACCTTCAACAAGGAGAGTGCCTTCTTTTTTGTTTACGGCGATGACCTTGCCTTCTTTGTCTTTATCTCTACCAGCGATAACCTTAACGGTATCGCCTTTTTTAATCTTCATAGATGCCATCTTTAATACCTCCTATAAAACTTCCGGAGCTAAAGAAACAATTTTCATAAACTGTTTGTCACGAAGCTCTCTTGCTACTGGTCCAAAGATACGGGTTCCTCTTGGAGTTTTGTCATCTTTAATAATAACGGCAGCATTTTCGTCAAATTTGATATAAGAACCATCTTTACGACGTGCACCTTTCACTGTACGAACAACTACTGCTTTTACGACATCGCCTTTTTTAACAACGCCGCCTGGTGTTGCATCTTTAACAGTAGCAGTAATGATATCACCAATATTTGCATATCTTCTGGTTGATCCGCCCATAACACGAATGCATAATAATTCTTTTGCTCCGGTGTTATCAGCGACCTTCAGTCTGGTTTCCTGTTGTACCATACCGGTAAGCCTCCTTCAATTATTTTGCTCTTTCCACGATTTCTACAAGTCTCCATCTCTTATCTTTTGAGAGAGGTCTTGTTTCCATAACTCTGACTGTATCACCGATTTTGCACTCGTTGTTTTCATCATGAGCTTTTAATTTATAAGTTCTTTTAACGATCTTGTTGTATAAGGAATGTCTTACGTTATCTTTTACAGCAACAACGATAGTCTTATCCATTTTATCACTTACAACAACACCAACACGTGTTTTTCTAAGATTTCTTTCTTCCACGATTGTTCTCCTTTCTGGATTTATGGGAAAATGTTATGCCTGCGCTTTTTATTCCGCAGCGTTTGCCTTTTCCGTGATGATCGTCTGGATTCTGGCAATATTCTTTCTTACTTCCTTGATTCTGCTCGTGTTATCTAACTGATTCGTAGCATTCTGGAATCTCAAATTGAAAAGTTCTTTCTTTGCGTCTACTAACTGCATCTTTAAATCTGCAGCGGACTGTGATTTTAATTCTTCTAAATATTTACTAGTTTTCATTTGATTCACCGCCTTCTAAGTCTGCACGTGAAACTACTTTACATTTACAAGGTAATTTATGTGTAGCAAGACGTAATGCTTCCTTCGCAATGTCGTCTGGCACGTCAGAGATTTCAAATAATACACGTCCTGGCTTAACAACAGCTACCCAGTACTCTAAAGCACCCTTTCCTTTACCCATACGAACTCCTAAAGGCTTGTGGGAAACCGGTTTGTCAGGGAAAATTTTGATCCATACTTTACCACCACGTTTGATATAACGAGTCATCGCTATACGGGCAGCTTCGATCTGGTTTGATTTGATCCAGCATGGTTCCATTGCTACGATACCATAGGAACCGTTGGTAATCTTATTACCTCTCATTGCTTTTCCGGCCATGGAGCCACGGAACTGCGTACGATGTTTTACTTTCTTAGGTATTAACATTATTTATCGCTCCCTTCCTTATTTCCTTTCGTCGGAAGTACTTCTCCTTTATAAATCCATACTTTTACGCCTACTTTGCCGTAAGTTGTATCTGCTTCTGCGAATCCGTAATCGATGTCTGCACGAATGGTCTGAAGCGGGATAGTTCCGTCACTGTAGAATTCGGTACGAGCCATATCAGCTCCGCCCAAACGTCCGGAACAGCAGGTCTTGATTCCAAGAGCGCCAGACTTCATACTTCTCTGCATGCAGGACTTCATTGCTCTACGGAAAGAAATACGGTTTTCCAACTGTAATGCGATGTTCTCAGCTACTAACTGTGCATCTTTATCCGGTCTCTTTACTTCTTTGATATCTACGACAAGCTTCTTGTCGGTAAACTGCTGAAGTTCAGCCTTTACTTTTTCGATCTCAGCTCCGCCTTTTCCGATTACAACACCCGGCTTTGCTGTGTAAAGAATAACCTTAACGCGGTCAGATGCTCTTTCGATCTCGATTTTAGAAACACCTGCGCTGTATAATTTTTTCTTAAGAAATGTTCTGATTTTGTGGTCTTCGACCAGCAGATCTGCAAAGTCTCCCTCTGCGTACCACTTAGAGTCCCAATCTTTGATAACGCCGACTCTTAAGCCATGAGGATTCACTTTCTGTCCCATGTTTGCCCTCCTTATCTCTCATCAAGCACGATTGTGATGTGGCTCATTCTCTTTTCGATTCTGTAAGCTCTACCCTGTGCTCTCGGTCTAACTCGTTTCATTGTAGGTCCTTTGTTTGCATAGCACTCTGCTACATAAAGGTTCTCTGCATTCATTCCGTTGTTGTTTTCAGCGTTTGCAACTGCAGATTTTAATAATTTTTCAACAACGCTTGAAGCGTATCTCGGATTGTAAGTAACAATTCCTAATGCTGTCTCAACGTCTTTGCCGCGGATCGCATCTAATACGAAGCAAGCTTTCTGAACTGACATTCTTGCAAAGGATAATTTTGCTGAAGGTCTTGTATCTTTTACTGCATTTCTTTCTCTCTTAATCTGGGATCTATGTCCTTTTGCCATGACGGAAACCTCCTTTCAAAAATACTGTTTATCTAACGCCTGATTTCTTTTCGTCTTTTCCATGGCCTCTGTAAGTTCTGGTTGCTACGAACTCACCGAGTTTGTGTCCGACCATATCTTCGGTAACATATACCGGAACATGTTTTCTGCCATCGTGAACTGCAATTGTATGTCCAACAAAGGATGGGAAAATTGTAGAACGACGTGACCATGTTTTAATAACAGATTTATCGCCCTTTGCGTTCATAGCGTCTACTTTCTTCAGTAAGCTTGCATCTGCAAAAGGTCCTTTTTTCAGTGATCTTGCCATTGTCTTTCCTCCTAATTATTTGATAGCTCTACCGTCTCTTCTTCTTACGATCATCTTGTTAGAAGCTTTTTTCTTCTTACGAGTCTTAAGACCAAGAGCAGGTTTACCCCAAGGTGTGCATGGGCCCGGGCGTCCAACAGGTGCTTTTCCTTCACCACCACCGTGCGGATGGTCATTCGGGTTCATAACGGAACCACGAACAGTAGGTCTGATACCCATGTGACGTTTACGTCCGGCTTTACCAAGATTAATGAGGTTGTGATCACCATTTCCGATTACACCGATGGTAGCTCTGCATCCAAGCGGAACCATACGCATTTCTCCTGACGGAAGTCTTAATGTTGCGTATTTTCCTTCTTTTGCCATGAGCTGTGCGCTCATACCAGCGGAACGAACAAGCTGTCCACCCTTGCCTACATATAATTCAATGTTGTGTACCTGTGTACCAACCGGAATGTTTTCAAGCGGTAAGCAGTTACCAACTCTAACTTCTGCTTCTGCACCACTCATAACAGTCATGCCATCTGTAAGTCCTGCCGGAGCAAGGATATAAGATTTCTGTCCGTCTGCGTAGCAGATCAGAGCGATGTTTGCTGTTCTGTTCGGATCGTATTCGATACCAATAACTTTTGCAGGGATTCCATCCTTGCTGTTTCTCTTGAAATCAATGATTCTGTATTTCTGTCTGTTTCCACCACCGTGGTGTCTAACTGTGATTTTACCCTGATTGTTACGACCAGCGTTCTTCTTTAAAGAAACAACGAGTGACTTCTCCGGTGTCTTCTTTGTGATTTCAGAGAAATCAGAGCCAGTCATATTTCTTCTGGAAGGTGTATATGGGTTATATGTCTTAATTCCCATTTCGTTTCTCCTTTCAATACTCATGCCTGCGTTCCACGCCCAAAGGCGTTTCCCCGGCACTCACTTGTGATTTATTGTCGTACTTTTCTGTACATGATTTTAAAGGATCTGATTTTACAGTCCAGCGAAGATTTCGATATCAGCGCTGTCTGCGGTAAGCTGAACGATTGCTTTCTTTGTCTTAGCAGTCTTTCCAACTTTCATGCCGCGTCTTTTTTTCTTTCCATCCATGTTCATGGTGTTTACGCTGGCAACTTTTGCTCCTTCGAACATTTTTTCAACTGCTTCTTTGATCATGGTCTTGTTTGCTTCCGGATGAACGAAAAATGTATATTTCTTTTCAGCCATAGCAGACATACTCTTCTCGGTTACTACCGGTTTGAGGATTACATCATAATACTGAATGTTTGCCATTATGCATACACCTCCTCGATGGATTCTGCGGCAGCCTTGGTAAGTACTACCGTGTTGTATTTCAGCACATCATATACGTTGATCGTATTGATCTGAGTTGTCTTTACAGTCGGAATGTTCTTTGCGGACATTACAACTTTTTCATCGTTCTCGTTTAATACTACGAGTGCTTTGTCAAGATTTAAGTTCTTTAAAACCTCAGCAAATTTCTTTGTCTTGATCTCGTCGAACTTTAACTCATCTACAACGATAAGTTTGTTTTCCTGAACTCTTGATGTGAGTGCAGATTTAAGAGCTGCTCTCTTCTCTTTGCGGTTCATTTTGAAAGAATAATCTCTCGGAGTCGGAGCGAATACTACGCCACCGCCAGTCCACTGCGGAGCTCTTGTTGAACCCTGTCTTGCATGACCGGTTCCTTTCTGTCTCCATGGTTTTCTACCGCCGCCGCGAACTTCAGAACGTGTTTTTGCTTTCTGTGTTCCCTGACGATTATTTGCAAGCTGCTGAACTACTGCCATGTGTACCAGATGTTCGTTTACTTCAACACCGAATACAGCATCGTTTAATTCCATACTGCCTACTTCTTTGCCTTCCATATTATAAACAGATACTTTAGCCATCTGTAAGTTCCTCCTTTCCTATCAAGCACTAATTAGCGACTTTAACGCTTTCTTTTACTGTTACTAAAGACTTCTTCGGTCCTGGTACAGCGCCCTTTACTAAGATCAGGTTGTTTTCAGCATCTACTCTTACGATTTCAAGATTCTGAACTGTAACCTTTACGCTTCCCATGTGACCCGGCATTCCTTTTCCTTTGAACACACGGCTCGGTGTGGAGCAGGAACCATTGGAACCCTGATGACGATGGAATTTGGAACCATGAGCCATCGGTCCTCTGTGCTGTCCAAGTCTCTTAATAGCGCCCTGGAATCCTTTACCTTTTGAGATTGCAGTTGCGTCGATCTTATCGCCTTCTGCGAAGATGTCTGCTTTGATCTCATCTGCAAGATTGTAATCTGCTGCGTTCTCAAATTTGAACTCTCTTACATATCTCTTTCCAGAAACACCGGCTTTAGCGAAATGTCCCATTTCAGCTTTGTTTACACCATGTCTGTTTCTGATTTCTTTTTTGCCGTTGGCATCTTTGTTGACAACTTTTTCTTTCTTATCAACGAAACCAACCTGTACAGCGCTGTAACCATCGTTTTCAACGGTTTTGATCTGTGTTACTACACACGGACCAGCCTGTAATACAGTTACCGGAACCATAACTCCATCTGCATTGAAGATCTGAGTCATTCCGACTTTTGTAGCTAAGATAGCTTTCTTCATTCTTTTTACCTCCTGTTTTCTCTACAGCGGAACACTTTGTATTGCTCCGGGAAGCCCCGGTACGCCATGTTCATCCTAGAACAGTCATATAAGTGGAACACTATGAATTCGCGTGAGCGCGAATATGTTGATTCCTTACAGAATGTTGTGTTGCTTCTATATTAACCCTTCAGGATTGTTGCCATTTTTGACTTTCTTACTTTTCTTTCATTTTGATATCAATGTAAACACCAGCCGGCATTTCCAGTCTGGATAATGCATCTACAGTTTTCTGTGTCGGTGCAATGATATCGATAAGTCTCTTATGAGTTCTCTGCTCGAACTGCTCTCTGGAATCTTTGTACTTGTGTACTGCTCTAAGAATCGTAACTACTTCTTTCTTAGTCGGAAGTGGTACTGGTCCACTCACCTGTGATCCGTTTTTCTTTACAGTCTCGATGATTTTTTTTGCTGATGAATCCACTAATTCGTGGTCATAAGCTTTGAGCGTGATTCTCATTACTTGACTTGCCATAAAAAAAGTCGCCTCCTTTTCGCACTTTTACTTCAGTACGACAAGCGGTGACTGTACACTTCTCCGTGTGTGTCCTACGGATTTACACACGTTGTTTCTACCTTTCGTAGACATCTTTGATTCGTACAGTGACTTGTCGCCAGTTTCCTAACTTGACATTCGCTCCACGGAAAACCTGCCATATCAGGCAGCAACCTCGCGCTTCAACGCTATCATGTCACAGCACTTGCTAGTATACAGGATATCCTCCGGCTTTGCAACACTTTTTTCAAAGAAATTGTATTTTTTCCGGTACAATCTATTTTTTCCGGTTTTTCATGCAAAAGGGCGGGATTTTTCCGGTTCCCGCCCTAAAAAACAGCTCACGCATGTTGTTTGCCTCTTCAAATTCCTGAATGATCTTCTGTTCCGGTGCCCCGCTTAAGACGCTCACTGCGATATTGACCACGAGCGCTGATGTACTCATTTTCTCTCCTCCTCATGTATAATGCCGTAATTATAACACACTTCATCCGGGAAAGAAACGGAAAGATATTGACGCTGGCGCGCGCGGTCGATATAATAACTTCATATATAATTAGGTAGGAAGAGGATTTTAACATGTGGATTGCAGATCAATGGAAAGATTATGAAGTAATAGACTGTTCAAAAGGAGAAAAGGCGGAACGCTGGGGAAATTATATCCTGGTGCGCCCGGATCCGCAGGTCATCTGGGACACGCCCAAGAACAACCGCTGTTGGAAGAAGATGAACGCGCATTACCACCGCAGTAAAAAAGGCGGCGGTGAATGGGAGTTTTTCGATCTGCCGGAGCAGTGGAGCATCCAGTACAAAAATCTGACGTTCCAGTTAAAGCCATTCAGCTTCAAGCATACCGGACTGTTTCCGGAACAGGCGGTCAACTGGGACTGGTGCTCCGGAAAGATCAAAAACGCGCACCGTCCGGTCAAGGTCTTAAACCTGTTCGCCTACACCGGAGGCGCTACGGTCGCCGCTGCCGCTGCCGGTGCGAGCGTGACACACGTTGACGCCTCAAAGGGCATGGTCACCTGGGCAAAGGAAAACGCGGCATCCTCCGGTCTTTCCGACGCGCCGATCCGCTGGATCGTAGATGACTGCGTCAAATTCGTAGAGCGCGAGATCCGCCGCGGAAACCACTATGACGCGATCATCATGGATCCGCCTTCTTACGGCAGAGGCACCAAGGGAGAGATCTGGAAGATCGAGGACTGTGTCTACCCGCTGATCAAGCTCTGTGCGAAGCTGCTCTCGGACGACCCGCTGTTCTTCCTAATCAGTTCCTACACGACCGGGCTTCAGCCTGCCGTGCTCTCCTATATGCTTGGAACTGCGTTAAAAGATTTCGGTGGAACTGTCCATGCGGAGGAGATCGGGCTTCCGGTTTCCGCAACCGGTCTGGTGCTCCCGTGCGGCGCATCGGGACGATGGGAAAAGTAAAATGCCATCAAAAAAAGCTGCGAAAAATGATGTTTCATCTTTCACAGCTTTTTTCTTTTATCGATCCATACTTTTTATGATCATATCCACGCACTGGTCAATTCCGAACATGCTGCTGTTTAACACAAGATCATAGCCAGATGCCTGATCCCATTCCCCGTTGGTATAGAAACGGTAAAAGGAAGCTCTCGCCTTATCTGTCTCAACGATCTTTTTTGCCGCCTTTTCTTCCGTGATCCCGTTTTCCTTCGCCACACGCTCCGCGCGGAATTTATCATCCGCATGGATGAACACACGCAGGGTATCTGTTCTGTCCTTCGTGATATAGTTTCCACAGCGTCCGATCAGGATACACGGCTCCTGCTCAATGATCTTTTTGATCTCCTGAAACGGCTTTCTCTCCATGCCCTGTGTGAGCGTGCTCATCGCGATCGCGTACAGCAGACTGTCCACCGGTTTTTCCTGATAGAAAGATCTCACCTCATCAAAACTGCCGTCTTTTTTCGCAATTTCCAGCAGTTTTTCCTTATCATAAAGCGGATATCCCAGCTTCTCGGCAATCTTCTGTCCGATTTCACGGCCGCCACTTCCATACTGTCTTCCAATGGTAAGAATCGTCTTTTTCATGTCCATCGTCTCCATTCCGTCTGTATTTCATTTCCTTACATTGCCGGCATATTTCCCATACCCATCAGGCAAACGACCAGATACAGTATGAGCAGATGCACCGGATAGAATGCATAAAAGAAATATTTAATCTTTAATCCACGCTTTCCATTATAGAATGCAATCGGCAAAAATGCAATCGGTGCTGTAAGCTCCCAGCAAAATGCCACGCAGCCGGCAATGATCTGCTGCACCTTTGTTTTCCTAAAAATATAAAGCGCCATAATGCAGACCACGCCCTTTCCCGCGTAATCCGTCTGCAGCAGCTCCGCCACCACGATCCCGCACACAAGCGCCGCGATATAAAGGATCACGCGCTGCCATCCGCTCCAGTCCGTATGCTCCTCGATCCAACGGAACGCGATCATCGTCATAAGACCGATAAACAGTGTAAAGAATACATTCTGATAGGAAAAATCTATCTTTCCCTTAAATGCCAGATCAAAGGGCAGTTCCGAGATCAGTGCGAACGCAAACAGCCGCGCCGCGTATTTTTTTACGTCATGGGTATGTAAAAATCCCTGGATCAGCAAAAAGCAGAAGATCGGAAACGCCACGCGCCCGATCATCCGCATGATGGTATAACTCCAGAACAATACCGAATTATCAGCCATCCACTGTGTGAGCGCCGATATATCTGCCACATTCAGTTCATTAATCCCGTGTGTCTGAAGCAGTCTCCCGAGTACCGACGCACCGATGTGGTCAATGAGCATGGTAACGATCGCAATGATCTTTAGGGTACTTCCACTGATCCCCGATCTTTCTTTTTTTGCCGGGATCTGCGTTCCCATCCCCGGATAATTCATCTCTTCTGCCATTCTTTTACTCCTGTCATTCCTTTTCTATCTTTTTTTATCTTTATTATTTCGCAACTTCTTTCTTACGATGCTGTTTTGCAATGTATAACTTCTGATCCGCCTTTGCGAGTGCTTCCTCAAGCGTCATTTCTTCTTCCGGATCGATCCTCACCGCGCCGGCGGAAACCGTCACATTGTATGGCTTATCACTGTTTTTGTTCTCACGCTCAAATGCCTGACGCAGTGCCCGCAGGAAACTTTTTCCGCCATCTGGCTCATCATAATATAACATCCCGGCAAATTCATCTCCGCCGATACGTCCTGCCACGCCTTTTTCCCCGATCTGCTCCGCAAGCAGTCTGCCGATCATCTTTAAGGAAAAATCTCCGTTTTCATGTCCGTATCTGTCGTTGATGATCTTTAAGTTGTTCATGTCCGCGTACAGCACCAAAAGCGGTTTTCTGCTTTCCCGCGCCTCTGTCAGCATTTTTTCCGCTTCCTGGTAAAAGCCGCGCCGGTTTAATGTCATCGTAAGACCATCCGATTTCGACAGCGTATCGAGAACAACGTTGTTCTCACGCATTGCCTCAAAACTCTCCTCCAACTGCTGCTGGATCGTTTCGTTGACCTTTAAGAGTTTGATGATCCGCATCGCGGAACTCATCTGGTTTACAAGAAATTCCCCGTTTTCGAAGATCTCGTTCGTCAGATCACAGAGCAGGACACCGTAGAGACTTTCATTATAAAAAAGCGGTATCTGCACAAAGGAATATTTTTTATCGGTCTGGATATATGGGTTACATAACATATCCTCCACTGCCGTCTTCTGCTCGGTAAACGGCACTGCAAAAACATCATTCCCGCATTTTGCCGCTTTCAGATAAAGATGATCCGGTGCCTCAAATTCCTCCCGGAACAGATGGATCTGCGGCTCCCCAAACGCATAGAGAAACGCGTGCTCGATATGGAGCCATTCCAGGTTGTTTAAGATCAGAGAGTAGCTCTGGTCATTTCCGTTTTCAAACTCAAGCATATCCCGCACGAAAAGCTTCATGGAATAATTGTACGTCTGCTGCTCCTCCCGCTGTCTGCCGTTTTCGTAATCCATCGCCCGGATGATCTTCCAGTAAGCCAGCGAAAACTCTTTTTCCATCGCATACAGATGTTCTCCGTCTCTGATCCACGCTTTTAATACCGTTTCTATTCTCTTCATGATCCCGAGCATATTTTCGACATCGGCATCCGCCATCGTTCCAAGATTTAACAAACGATCGATATACACCTGCATGCCGTTTTCTTCTGCGAAAAATTTTTTCTCGGAAATCTGCCGCTCCAGATATCCGCCAAGCGCATACATGGTCTCTTTTATCTGCTCCATGCGTCCCACATCATCACGATCCTCAGAACGCCAGAATATATCCCGGAAAATATTGTCCAGCGCAAAAAACTCCCTTGCGCCATCCGCCTGGAAAATCCCCTCTTCTTCCCTCTGACATACGGAATCACGCAGGATAAAGCGTGTCGGGACCTTTTTGCTTTCTATTTTCTCCCCGCCCAACATTGCAAGTGCCATGCGAAGCGCTTTCTCTCCAAGTACGGCACCGTCCGCGCGGACTGACGCGATCGGCGGGTTTGCCCTTGCTGCCGCAACCACATCATCAAATCCGATCACCGAAATATCTTTGCCCGGCTGGATGCCTCTGCGCTTTAACTCTTCGTACAGTCCAAGCGCCGTGTCATCATTGACGCAGAAGATCGCGTCCAGATCCGGTTCCCGTTCCAGGAAACCGGAAACGATCTCCCGATTCTTTCTCGTCAGTGTTCCCTCGACAAAAACATTCTCGTCATGCGGCAGTCCATATTCGCGCAGCACCTCGAAAAAGGTCTGTTTGCGCTCTTCGGCATCCAGATTCGTACTGTTTCCGCCGATCATTCCGATCTTCTTACATCCTACCCTTTTAATCAGATATTCCAGTGCCTGACGCACCCCCGCGCAGTTATCATAGGAGACATCCACAAATCCGTCCACCTGTGACGCGATCAGCACACATGGCACTTTGTACCTTGTGAGCATTTTTTTCATGCGCTCTGTCGAAACGCAGTATCCGATGCTTCCCGCCAGCACGAGAAGCGCGTCTATCTTTTCTTTCTCCGCATAGGAAAATATGGTATTGTACTGATATTCATAACGAAGTTCCCGGTTGTCCGACAGATCCCGGTCCAGATATTTTCCGGGGAGCACCACGACGTTCACGCCCAGACGCTTTGCCGCGCTGAGCACTCCCCTGCTCACGACTTTCGTAAAATCGTCCAGTATTCCGCCTGCGAGAACTCCGATCGTTATTCTCTTTTGTCCTTTTTCCAATGTAAATCCCTTCTTTATCCTTTCATTTTACTGCAAAAACAATCCGGTCATTCCACCATAGCCAAATCGCTTAAGCACATCGCAGATCCCATCCCGGATCTCCTCTCTGGAATAGTCTGCCTCATCTAAAAATTCTGTATCGAACCCGTTCATATGATCGTAAAATGCAAGCGCGATCTTGAGCGCATCCGGATCTTTGTCCTCCAACAGGTCATACAGTCTGTTCTCTGCTTCATTGATCTTTCCCTCGTCTGCAAGGTCGATCAGCTCGTTCAATTTTTCTCCATTATCCGCTGACATGGTATCGAGCACTCTCAATTCTTCTTCCTCTTCTTCGTCCAGCCCGAATACCAGTTTCATAACTGTGCGCACCATCTCATGGATCAGGCGCATAATATAATCCTGTTCAAACATGCGATTCTCCCCTTTACTGTCTTCTACTTTCCATAATAATCAATTTCCCAGGGATTGTACAGTGATTTTTCAAAGCAAAACCCGTTTTCCACTATAAAAAGGAGATCTGGAATTTATGTCTCCAGACCTCTTTTTTCTTTTCCTTATTAATAAGTAAATAACTGTGTCCAGTAATTTGTGCCCCTGGCATTCTGATAATATCCCACACCGATCTTGGTGAACCTGGCATTTAAGATATTGGCTCTGTGGCCTTCACTGTTCATCCATGCCTTCATGACATCCTCCGGTGTTTTCTGTCCCCACGCGATGTTCTCGCCCGAACCACGGTAAGACACGCCCTGCTCTTTTAAGGCTGTGCTAAAGCTGCTTCCGTTCGGTCTCGTATGGGAAAAGGACTGCTCGGTCTCCTTCGCGCGCACTAACGCCGCCGCTTCCACTTTTTCATCCAGTGTTACCTCGGAAAGACCTGCTTTTTTCCGCTCCGCGTTCACCAGTGCCACGACCTGACGGGCAAAGGAGGTTTCTGACGCGTCCTCCTCCGGCTTCGTCTCCGGTTTTGTTTCCGGTATGCAGTTGTTCCATCTGTCATTCCAGTTTCCGTTTCCGAGCTGTGACATGATATCCTTGATGCTGTCGCAGTCATTGATCTTTCCACCGATCACCGTAACTTTCGCGCTCTTTGCGCAATTTCCCGTGGAAGTCACGGTTCCCGCGTGTACCGCGAGCGGAGATACCGCTGTTGTGATGAATGCCGCTGTCAGTGCCGCCATATATCTTTTTTTCATATTGTCCTCTCTTTCCTTTGAAATCAGCTTCAATATATTTCGTTTTGATTTCAGAATTGTTACATATTTGTTACAAAAAATCATAGCACAGCCATGCGAAAATAGACAGCCACAATATCTGGAACCGGTGGAATATATTTGAAAACCGGTTCACGCCCCTCTCTTTTTATGGTATAATTTAAATAATAATCAGCTTTGTACGGTTTTTCAAAAGAGGGATTTTTACATGAATACACCAGAAAAGAAACGCTATACGATCGGGATCATGTTGGGGGACATTCAATCCGATTACTCGGAGGATCTGATCAGTGGATTTTATACCTGCGCCAGGGAAGAGGACGTCAATCTGATCTTTCTGATGGGGCCGCAGGCGCCGCTTTACTGCACAGACATTCTTTTAAGCAATGACAACGGACATTATCATTATCAGTTTGACACCATTTACGATTACGCCCATTTCTCAAAGCTGGACGCGATGATCATCGCTTATGGTTCGCTTTCGCTGTCCACACGCAGCAGCAATCTGGAACAGTTTTTAAACAATTACGCGGACATTCCATGCCTTCTGCTTGAGGACATCCCAAAATCAACGGATGCCCCGTATCTGATCGCGGACAATTACAACGGCACCCGCAGCTGCATGGAGCATCTGCTCGATTTCCATCATTATAAGAAGATCGCATTCGTCTGCGGTCCGAAGAACAACCGTGACTCCAACGAGCGCCTTGCCGCCTACCGCGACACCATGGAAGAACACGGTCTTACGGTCACGAAAGACATGGTCGTCTACGGCGACTATTCCGAAAATATCGATGAGCTCGTGGAAGCTCTCTTGGACAACAACCCTGGTCTTGAAGCGATCGCTTTCGCGAACGATAATATGGCAAAAGCCGGATACCGCGTCTGTGGGCGACACAACCTTCTGATCGGAAAGGACATTGCCATCACCGGCTTTGACAATGTGGATTTCGCGCAGTCCCTGACCCCGCCTTTGACCAGCGTGGCGCACAGCAGCTTTCTTTTCAGCTATACCGCGCTCAAAAACACGCTGATGCTCTGCCGCGGGCGGAAACCGTTTTCCAAGCGCATGCCATCCATTCTGCGCAGACGGTGTTCCTGTGGATGTACACCAAGTCTCTCCCTGACTTCTGACGCTGTCGCTGTCACGGATTTTAAGGCTTTCATCCTCTCTTCCGCCGACCAGATCTCGATGGATGTATTTTCTCTGATCCCGTACGAGAATATGCGCGTGTACTACACCGCCCTCGTGCGCAATTTCTTTGCCTATATTTATGAAAATGCTTTTGAGAAAAAGGAACTGCACGCGCAGGACAATTATCTGTTCACGATCTTGAACCTGCTGCTCGGACACCACCACATTTCCACCGAGCTGGTGCTTGAGAAGTTCACCGAACTTTTGCGCGTGCTGATCGCAAATACCGAAGATGATGTCATTTCCGATATTCTTTCCGACATCATTTCCATGCTGCACCAGTATACGCATTTAAAGGATGTGAGCAATCTGGAAAAACAGGTCATCACCGCAAACCGCAAGGCGTGGTTCGTTCCGACGTTCACGCGGGATCTGATCAACGACGATCTGAATTTCATGGATTCCATCCATCATGTCATAGAGCGTTTCCGCCTGATGAACATCCGCGGTGCCTATTTTTACCTTTTTGAGCACCCGATCCGTCTGGTTGCCGGAAAGCCGATCTCTTTTGATGAGGATCTGTATCTGACTGCGTTTTATAACCAGAATGAATGCCATCTCTATGAGCCGGATGAGCGGCCGCTTATCACAGAAGAGAACGGTTTTTCCTCTTTTCTGCCGGAAGACCGCCGTCAGTCCCTGACTGCCTTTGTAATGTTTTCCGGGGAAGAACAGTACGGTGTCCTTCTGTGTGATGTCGAGCAGAACGATGTGTCCTTTGTGCAGACCTGCAGCCTGCAACTCGGTTCACTGTTCCGTTTCATCCATCTGAACAATCAGGAGAAAAAGGTTCAGCAGGAATTGAAGCAGTCTTTGGATGTCATCCAGAACCAGAACCACATCCTCAGTTTCATCTCCGAGTATGACGAACTGAGCAAGCTGTTGAACCGGCGTGGTTTTATGGAGCGCGCGATCTCGTTATGCAAAGATCATGAAGGCGTACCGGCGCATCTGATCTTTGGCGATCTCGATCATTTAAAAGAGATCAACGACTGTTTCGGACACGCTTCCGGCGATTTCGCGATCCAGTCTGCAGCCCGGCTTTTAACCAAAAATCTGCCCGCAGCCTCTCTGACTGCGCGTATCGGCGGTGATGAGTTCGTATCCCTTGTGCTCTCTTCCGATCCGGATTTTGCCACTTCGTTCCCGGCGAAATTAAAACAGACGCAAACTGACTTTAACGCGGTATCTGAAAAGCCTTTTTTCGTGGAACTCTCGGTCGGCATTCAGAGTTTTACCTGCAGCCCGGATACAGACTTAAATGAGATCATCAAAAAGTCCGATGAGATCCTTTATGAAGCAAAAAAACACAGACGGTCAAGCATCAAAAAGTCCTGATCCGTCTGTGGCTTTTATTTTTACTGTATGATATTGCTATGTAATCCTGCGGTACGCTTTTTTGCTTACATGTCAAGCAGCATCTGTACACATCCGTACATTCCTGCCTGATTGCCCAGTGTTGCGAGCGCAAATTCTGCTTTTCTGCATGCATGGAACGTTGTCTCCACATAGTGTTTCTGAATTACATCGATCAAGATGCTTCCTGCTTTGGAAACACCGCCGCCGATTACGATGATCTCCGGATTGACTACGCATGCCACATTTGCAAGCGCGTTGCCAAGTACCTTTCCAAGCTTTTCTACCAGTTCTTTCGCTACTGCGTCTCCCGCTTTTGCCGCGTCAAAGATGTCTTTTGCTGTCAGCTCACTCACGTTCTTTAAGGTTGTCTCTCTGTCGTCAGACGCAAGCAGTTTCTTTGCCATGCGCACGATTCCGGTTGCGGATGCGTACTGCTCCAGACAGCCTTTCTTTCCACAGCCACAGGTATCGGTCTCTTCTTCATTGACCATGATGTGTCCGATCTCGCCGCCGGCTCCGTTCGCGCCTGCCACGATCTTTCCATCTACGATGATTCCGCCGCCGACTCCGGTTCCAAGCGTAACCATGACAACATCCTTGTGACCTTTTCCGCCACCCTGCCACATCTCGCCGAGTGCCGCTACGTTTGCGTCATTGCCGACTTTTACATCAAATCCGGTGCGTTTCTTTAATACCTCTGCAACATTGAATTCACCCCAGCCGAGATTGACACACTGTAATACTGTGCCGTCACCGGTAACCGGTCCCGGAACACCCACTCCGATGCCCTGGACTTCCTCTTTTGCAATGCCGGCAGACTGCATTTTGCCTTCGATCGCAACCGCAACGTCATCTAAGATCGATGCCCCTTTATTTTCTGTGTTTGTCTTGATCTCCCAGTCCTCGATCAGTGTTCCGTTCATCTCGAACAGACCGATCTTGCATGTTGTTCCTCCAATGTCCACTCCAAAACCATACTTCTTCATTTTCTGATTTGCTCCTTTATCTACTTTTTTTCTGAAAAACGAGAAATTTCATCCATAATTTCAGTATAGGCGACCAATTTCGTCCTGTCAATGGCTTTCGCCCTCTCCTAATATATAAGAAATCAGCTTTTCACTCAGACCGTTCCTGGCATCTCCATATGCCGCGCCGATCACGCACTCTCCGCTGTAAAGACCGGTCTCTTTCGTCCACTCATTTCCGGTGATCTCGATCCCGCAAGGGTATTCTTCCTTCGTCTCCTCATCCGTGGCATAGACCAGTTTGTCCGCGTATTTTTCCATGATATCCTCCGGCAGCACCGTAGAGAGATCCTTTAAGTTCGAAGTGGAACCTATGAGGTCAAAGGTCTCCGGATCTGCCAGATAGACATCCGCGCCGCCCGCTTCTAAGATCGTTAAGATCGAGCTGAAGGTGTAGTAGTTGTTCTGTCCGACTCCGGTCGGATCCACATGCAGTCCGTCGTTTACCGCAACTTCCTGTTTTGCGGTATTATAGCCGTTATCCGAAAGAAGCCCGTCAAACATACGGTTATCGTCGTCACTCACCGCTTCCAGGTCGGCATTGACCATCAGTACATGCGCCACTTCCTCCTTGCGTGTCGCGTAGCTGAAGATCAGATAGATCCCGAAAATAACCGCAAACGTGATCACAATGATGTACCATTTATAGTACTCCCATATATAGGACACCCTGTCTTTCGGCTCCATATCCTTTAATACAACCTTTTTCTCCATCGTTTTTAATCCTTTCTCTCTATTCGCCCGGCGTGTTCTGTTCTCCACCCTGGTTTTCTATCTGCTGTGCATTGTCCTGCGAATCCTGCCCGCTCTGGTCTCCCGGCTGTGGCTGTTCCGGCTGTGCCTCCTGCTGTCCGGTCTGCTGATCCGCCGGCTGCTGTTCTGCCGGCTGTTGTTCTGCCGGCTGTTGTTCCGGCTGCTGCTGCTCCGGTGACGGATTCTCCTGCGGCTGTTCCGCCGGCTGTTGTTCCGGTGGCGTCTGCTGCTCCGGCTGCGGCTCTGCCGGCTGATCTGTCTTATCTTTTTCTTCTTTCTTCGTGTCCTCTTGCTGCTGTTCCTTTCCGTCATCTTTCTGCCCGCCATCCGTGTAGGAAACATAAGGCAGGAAGTTGAGAGGGGTCAGTCCGGTGTGGATATTTTCCATAAAATCATGCCAGATATTTCCCGGGTAAGAAGAACCTTTCAGTGTCGGAAGCTCTTTTGGCATATCATAGCCTACCCATACACTGGTCGTATAGTAACGCGTGTAGCCGACAAACCATCCGTCTTTATTGTCGTTGGTCGTTCCGGTCTTGCCCGCGCATGGCATCTCACTGATCGCCAGTCCCTTTCCGGTTCCCTCCTGCACAACGGAAACCAGCATGTCGGTCATCATCCGTGCCGCGTTTTCTTTGTAGACAACGGTCTCCTCCTGATCCGACACATAGATATCATTGCCGTCCGCATCCGTGATCTTGACGATACAGGTCGGCTCCCGGTATTTTCCGCTGTTTTCCAGTGCCGCATATCCAGACGCCATCTCAAGCGCGGACACACCTCTGGTAAAACCACCCAGGGAAGCCGCCATCTGCTCATCTTGATTTTCCAGATGTGAAAAGTTCATATTTCGCAGATAGGAGATCCCGACTTTCGGCGTCAGCTCCTCAAACAGGCTCCACGCCACTGTGTTTTTGGAAGATTCCACCGCCTGGCGCAGTGTGATCTTTCCGGCATAACTCTTGTTGGCGTTGGACGGCCCACCCTCCGTCTTCTCATCATTTACAATCGAATCCGGCGTATAACCGCGCTCCAACGCCGGTGTATACACGATGAGCGGCTTGATCGAGCTTCCCGGCTGACGGAAGCTCTGGTAAGCGCGGTTTAAGGTATAACCGCTCAGCTGCTGGCTCCGTCCGCCAACGATCGCCTTGACATAACCGGTCTCGTTGTCAATGCATACCGCCGAGCTCTGCATCTCGTAGATGCCGTCATCCCCGACATCCGTATAATCTTTCAAATTATCATCCACGCTCTGCTGAAGCGCGGTCTGCATGTTCAGATCGATCGAGGTGTAGATCCGGTATCCTCCGGTATAGAGGGCACGCTGGCAGGCGGCATAGGTTTCCTCATACATACTGTCATAAGCATCCTCCGCCTCCGCCGTATCAAACGTATACTGGAACTGGAAGCCCTGCTGTTTCATCAGCGCACGGGTCGCGCAGTTATAGGTATACGTCTCCACATAGTCGTTTTTACTGGTCTGCGGGCGGTTTAACACGATCTGCTCCGCCTTTGCGTTTTCATACGCGCTCTGCGTGATCTTCCCGTCATCCAGCATGTTTTTTAAGATCAGATCCCGGCGCGTTATGGTATGGTCCGCATGGTTCACCGGATCATATAACGACGGATTGTTCGGTATCGCGCATAAAAACGCGATCTGGGACAGGTCAAGCTGATCCACGGTCGTATTAAAGTAACCCTTGCTTGCCGCCTGGATCCCATAATATCCGTTTCCAAAGTAGATATTGTTCAGATAAAATTCGAGGATCTCATTTTTGGTGTACTTTTTCTCCATCTGCAGTGCGATAAAGATCTCCTCCATCTTTCGCTGCCAGGTCTTTTCCTGCGAGATAAAAACATTTCTTGCAAGCTGCTGGGTGATCGTACTTCCACCCTGCGTAACCTCTCCGTCCCGCAGCATCGCGAGCACCGCACGCATGATCGCCTTATAATCCACACCGCCATGCTGGTAGAATTTCTTGTCCTCGATACTGATGATCGCCGCGGTCACATTCGTCGGGATCTGGTCAAAGCTCAGGTAATAGACATCTTTCTCCCCTTTTAAGACCGAAATCTGGTTTCCGTTCGCGTCATAGACGACACTGGTCTGTGATGCCTTAAAGGTCGACGGTGATGACGTCTTTACATACTGCTCCGCCTCCGACTTTAACTGTGAGATCTGCTGCGCGTAACCGCCTAAATAGTAGTACGCCAGCCCTCCGAGCACAAGACACATTAAAAATATCTGAAATTTGATGAACCGCCAGAATCCGCGGTATTTTTTCTTCTTCTTTTTCTTTCGGGACATCAGCTGCCTCCCCCTGTATGTAAAACTATTCTGTGATATGGAATATCATTCTTCTTTAGTATATCCTCTTCCCGCGTCGTGCAGGTAAAAATGAGTGACTGCTGCGGCTGTCTGCCCAGATACGCGAGCACTGCCGCAAGACGGTCTTCATCATAAAACGCGAACGCCTCATCAAAGGAATAAAACATCGGCTCATCCGAGAGCACGGCTGCGATCGCGATCCGAACCGCCAGATAGACCTGTTCTATCGTTCCCCGGCTGAGTGCCTCAACCGGGATCTCCTTTTTAGAATCAGATAGCACGATCCTCATCGCATCGTCAAATTTAAGGCTCACATAACGCCCGCCCGTGATCTCGGAAAGGATCCCGGACGCCGAAGCATAAAGTTTTTCTTTTGCTTCCCCTGACATCCCACCGGATGATTCCCCAAGGATCTGCTGCGCTAAAAGCAACGCCTGTTCTTTCTTCTCAATCTCCGCCTCTGCACTGCCTTTTTGCATGGCTTCCCGGATCGCTTCCCGCACATTGTCCCGGCGCAGTTCCTTATCCGTCCTCTGCTCCGCGAATGTCTGCTTCAGCGCCTGATGACGCTGCATCTCCGCTTTCTGTTGTTCCAGCACTGCCACCTGTTTCTGATGCTGCCTGCGGCCGGTGAAAACCGCAAAAAACAGAAAGAACAGAAACAGCATTTCCACCGTGCACCATGCTGCCACGGCATACTTTCCAAATAAAAACAGATGAGACACAGCCGCCACTCCGCATAAGACCGCCATCCAGATCTGCCATCCGGATCTTTTCTTCTGTCCGGTTTCATGTTCTTCACGCATCAGCGCCTGGATCTTCAGATCATGCCGGATCGCTTCGTGCCCGGTCTGTTCTTCTAACTTTTCCATGTCCCCGGTAAGGAGCTGTTCCTCGACCCGCAGTTTTTCGACCCTGCTTTCTTTTTCCTCTAAAAGCGCCTTTTTCTCTCTGCGGATCTCTTTGCCGCGCTGCTCCAAATTCTTCTGCGCCAGCAAAAGACTGATATCCGCCTCCCCGGTATTTTCAAGGTTGGAAAGATATTCCCGCAGGATGCCCGCCAGTTCCTCACCGGTCACCGCTCCGGTCTGCCCGATGCACCAGGTATTTTCATACGCGCTCCTGCCAAGTTCCCCGAGTAACATCGAAAGATCTCCAAACTCGACGGAAAGCTGTTCGCCGTCCGCCTCATTTTTCAGTTCCGCCGTCTTTTCTTTGTGGTAAAAATTGCGCTTTAACACAAACGGCCTGTCCTCTATCTCAAAACGGAGACTGCCGCAGTAGTAGGATGCCGCATTCCACGGCTCATAACGCCGGTAGGCATCGTTTTTCTGACTTCTGCCGCGCTTTGGTTCCAGCCCAAAGAGCATCGCGGAAAGAAATTCCGCAAACGTGGTTTTTCCCGCCTCGTTTCCGCCGCAGATCACATTGATCCCCGGCCGGAACACGATCTCTTCCTTATGAAGTTTTCCGAAATTTTCTATATAGGCTTCTTTTAATATCATCTGTGCTCCATCGCCTGACAGATCGCGTCCACGCCATAATACAGCGCTTCCTTTGTGACCGCGTTCTGCGGCAGTGTTTCTATCTTAGAAATATACCGTTCGAGCAGTGTTCCCCGGTACTCCCGCTTTAACTGCGCGAAATCATACGCGGGAACCAGACCGTTCTCCACTGCCGTCACATCCGGTAATTCCAAGAGCCGCGCAGTATCCGGCTCCGCGCCCGGTGTATAGCCGCCGGTAAGTATCACATGGTATTTTTCATAGGGTTCTTTTTTCGTGAGGTCGCGCTTTAAGCATTCTTCCACGTCCTGCGCGGTCATGCCCGCATCCACACGGATCTCATGCCGCACATACTCACATTTGCGGATCGGGTAAAACGATACCTCACATCCGCGCTTGGTCACCTCACCCATCCAGTATCCGTGCGGCCCGAAATCCTTGCAGTCGGTCGGCTCAAGCGAACCTGCCATGACCGCTTTGTTTTTTATGATCTGCCCGCCTTTGTGAATATGTCCGCAGGCAACGTAGTCAAATCCGTTCTGCCGCAGCGCCGCTTCCGACATCGGGATGTGCTTCGCGTCGCCGCCATGCGCAAGCAGTATGTTGATCTTCGCCGGATCTTTCGGCCGCAGCGCATCATATAGACCGTCTGTAATCTCTTTATGCCAGTAACTGAGCCCGTAAATGCACGCCTGATACTCCGGCAGTTCCACTCCCCTTATCTGTTCACGGTCAAAAAAGATCACATTTTCCGCAAACGAAAAGCCCCGGTAATTGGATCTCGGATGCATATAATCGTGATTCCCCGCGATCAGCGCCACTTTGGTACGGGTAAGCCCGCCGAAGAGTTCGTTGACCTGCTTTAGCTCCCGCATGAGCGGCTGACGGTGAAACAGATCCCCGGCGATCAGGACAAGATCGACCTTTTCCCGCTCCGCCACGGCAAGAACCTCCCGGAAAGAATCCCATATATCCTGTTGTCTGCGCGAACTCCACGGCTTTCCCGCATCCGGTGCAAGCCCAAGATGCACATCCGCTATGTGTAGGAATTTCATATGGTTTTCCTGTCCTTTCTGCCGCTCCTGCCGCGTTTTTGTATCTTTTTATTTTACACTGAACGCAGAGATTATACAAGGTAGGACACTTCTTAAAATTCCATGAACTATTTCTAAATTATTTATAGAAACACAACAGAGACGGAATGCGTTTCCTGCATCCCGTCTCTGACGTGACAAACTCTTTTATTCTTTTTTATGCGCTTTCCCAGACTTTTCTCCTGCCTGCGCGCGCCCTTCTTAAATCCATATAATCTGCCCCATAGGGAAGTACCGCCTGTTTTCCTTTCCGGTAGATCCGGTAGCAGTTGTCATAATCCTGCTTTGCGTATATCTTTCCCTCTCTGCTGTAGAAAAAGGTATTGCTGCGTTCTCCCACGCGGATCGTAAAAAATCCATGGCGGATCCCGTATTTTTGAAAGATCCGGTCCACTTCCACCGGGGTCTTATACTCCATTTCAAACGCGACCGTGAGTGAGGTGACACTGAGCGCCCGGATAAATCCCCAGCATTCATAGGCTTCCTTACACTTTTCCCCGTGATCCCACGCGTAAAGCGATTCCGAATGCATGAGACGGAAATCTCCGTTTTTATTGATCCGCATCGCCCATTTCCTGCCGTCTGCCCCACGGACTCCGTAAAATTTCCCCTTTTCGATCGTGATCGTATTGTTTTTGCTTTTGATCTCCTGTATCAGACTGTCATTTATCTTTTCCACATCATCCATACTGCATTTATGGCCCTCGATGTAAAATTCATTCCGGTCTTCTACTTTCATTTCCTCTAATGCTTCCCAGATTCTCTCCCTTGTCAATGCTGCTTTGGTAATTCCCTGCGACTTTACTCCACTGATGCCTTCCATATGATTATCCTTCTCCACTTCCCAAAACAATAAGTACGTTTCCTATTATCTTCAAATCCCCTGCCTTTTCAAGCAATTATGTATGAAACGACATTTTTTCATCTGTTTTGGTCATTTTTCTTGAAAAAACAGATATCATCTGGAAAAGATACACGGTATCTGCAAGCCCGCAGTCAGAATGATCCCAAGTGAAATGCACACCGACGCGTTCTCCCATCCGCAGAAGAAAAGTACCGCCGCAAGCAGCCCGAATGCTGTCGTAAGAATTCCTGTAACCACGCGGTAATGTCTTTTTTCGTCTTCATCCAGTCTCCGGTTTTTGGAATCCACCGGACTGAGTAAAAAGAGGGATACCATTGCTGCTGCTGTCACGGCTGCCAGTGTAGAGCCGCCCTCTATGTGCCCGGAAAGTTCGATGCACAAAAGAAGTAACAGACACGAACAGATGAAGCATACGATGGCATGCTTTGCGTGTACGCCGCCGCTGAATTTCCGTATCAGTAAAAATGGAAGGATCAAAACGATACTCTGCCACGTTTTTCCAAGCAGGGTACCGATCAGGATCGTTAAGAATAACGGTGATACGGTGATCAGAAAGCTATATGCCGCGTAGACATATAGCTCTCTGTCAGATTCTCTGACCGCTCCGCACCGGATCAGCCATCCTGTGATCCCCCGTGCGCACCACGCGATCATTTACTCTTTTTGTAACGTGCCAGTTCCTTCGGTGCCTTCGGCTGATAAACCACGATGCAGGATGTGGAATTCGCATCCGCACGCAGTACCGTATCAAGCGCTGCCGCTACCCCTTTTGCTGCCTGTTTTCCAAAATTTTTCTTTGCCATAGTTCTTCTCCTTTCGGGTCGATGTTTTTTGGTTACGCCACTTATCATAATCGTTTTTCCGGCAAAAATCGACCGTTTTCGCAGGAACGGTCAGATATACTTCTATATTGGTCGAAACCTTTTTTCTGCCCTTCTTTTTTTCACATGAGGCAGAAAAATCCAACCCGTTCAGAATTTTTTGAAGATAAGGATGTGATGCATTTGCACCTGCGCTATATCGAAATGGGAAACCGCATCCGGCTGCGGCGCAAAGAACTGCATTTAAAGCAGGGAGAACTCGCCCGGCTGCTTTCCATCTCAAATAACCACATGTCCGCCATTGAGAGCGGAAAACAAAAAACCAGCATCGACACTTTTTTAAACCTCTGTGAAGTCTTAAAAGTGACGCCGGACTATCTGCTGCTTGGCAGTATGCACGCCAACAACGTCTCAAAAGACATTTCGGACATGCTACGCCTGTGCAGTCCGTCCGACCTTGCGCTCGCCAAAGAGTTTATTGAACTGCTCGTAGCGCGCAACCGGACGCCCTGGAACGAGGAACATTTTATATAAAATATAAAGGAGATATGATTTATGCGTATACTGATCTGTGATGACGATCAAACGACAGCCGGACAGCTCGCCGGATATATCCGGGACTTTTTTAAGCGGGATCATCTGAAATGCCCGGATATGGATCTGTTTTTTGACGGAGAATCCCTGCTTGCGGATCCCGGAGAAAAGGACATCGTTTTTCTCGATGTGGAAATGCCCGGTGTGGACGGCATTTATGTCGGTCAGCAGCTAAAAAAGAAGCAGCCGGACACCATCATTTTTATGGTGACTTCCTACACGGAATACCTGGACGAGGCGATGCGGTTTCATGTTTTCCGCTATCTCTCCAAGCCCATAGACCGCAAGCGGCTTTTCCGCAATCTGAAGGACGCGCTCAAGCAGTACAACTGCGCCTCCGAAAAAGTCGCGATTGAGACGAGACAGGGCGTATTTACGGTTCCTGTTTCCGACATCATCTGCCTGGAAACGCAGGGGCGGAAGCTTGTGATCCACACGCTGACAAGAGATTTTGAATCGGTACATAATATGCAGTTCTGGGCAGACACGCTTCCCAAAAACTGCTTTTTCCAGTCACACCGCAGTTTTCTCGTGAACCTTTCACATGTTTCGGAATTTGACCACTCGCTCATCCAGCTCGCCAGCCACCGCTTTGAGGCCTACCTGACGCGCAGAAAGTACACCGAATTTAAAGCTGCCTATTTTTTATATTTAGAAAGTACGAGGTAAGACACCATGGAAATTTCCGCATTTTATATTTTGATCTACACGATAGAAGGTTTTATTTTCGGCAACTACGCGATCCGGCTGTTTGATTCCAAGTTCCACTGGCATCTTCAGGTCTCCATGCTCTTTATTTTTTACAGCGGTCTGTACCTGCTCTCCCGCCTGGAACTCTCGTGGTCATGCAACACGGTCACATTTTTTGCCGCCAATTTCTGCTTTCTTTTGCTCATGTACCGCCTGACCTGGTATACCGCCTTATTTCACGCGGCCGCGGCTACCTTTCTCATGGGGATCAGTGAATTTATCCCTTACAGCATCCTGTTTTCCTTTTTTCACAGTTCCGGAAAACCGAACGACTACTTTTTTTCCCTCGTGCTCCTCACCGCCATCAGCAAAACCTTATATTTTACTTTTATGACACTGCTTGCGCACTATGAAAAGAGGATCCTGGACATTCCGCCGGATAAAACGTTCTTTTTTCTGATCAGCATTCCCATCATCTCGCTCTTTTTGATGCTGTCCCTCTTTTTTATCTCGGAAAACGGAAATCTTCCGACCTTTATCAACTGCATGATCTCGGCAAGCGCCGTTCTTCTTTTGATCTGTAACCTCCTCGTTTATGCGGCGGACAGCTACTCCAAAAAGCGGAACCAGTCCTTCACCGAGCTCTCGCTCCAGCTGCAAAAAGAGCAGGATGCCACAGAATATTACAAACTGCTGCTAAGGCAGAATGAAAACCAGAATATTTTGATCCACGATATCAAAAAGCATATCAACATGATCTCTGTTTTAAATGATAAGAACGAACCAAAAAAGATCGCGGAATACATAAGCCTTCTGATCCAGTCCCCTGCGCTCAAAGAAAGCGCGCATCTGTGTGACCGCGAGATCTTAGACGCGATCCTCTGCCGCTACCAGACCAGATGCCGTGAGGCGGGCGTCACCTTCCATACGGATATCCGAAGCGGCACGACAGAATTTGTCACAGATACGGACATGACCTCGCTTTTCTGCAACCTGCTTGAAAATGCGCTTGAATCTGCCACAGGCACTGCGGAAGCTTTTATCGAGCTGAGCGTCAGCCACCGGGAAAACACTCCTTACACGGTGCTTGTGATGACCAACTCCTGTGGAAGCGATCCGTTTGTCCGCCATGGGGAACGCCTGCCGACCAGCAAGCCGGACAAGGGACGGCATGGCTACGGCATGAAAAGCGTCTGCCGGATCGTGGAAAAATACCATGGCGAGATCCAGAACTATTATGAAGGCAGCACCCAGACCTTTCACACGATCCTGACCCTGCGGCAGGAACCATAACCTGCCGCAGATCCCACACCGCTTTAAATCTCAAACCAGCGGATCTCATTTTCTTTTAATGCCAGCGGAAAGTGGCTGCCATCTCCGGTATAGACCTCTGTCTCCTGCGGCTCATAGGTATTGTTGACCACGCAGTATTTTCCGTTTGCCACATAAGCGTGGACTTCGACATGGTAGTTGGTGGAAAACCAGCGGTGGAGGTTCTTTTCATCTCCCGCGCTCCACAAAATCGCCCGGTAAAGCAGTCTGCTGTTTTCAAAGGAGAACGGCAGCCCGCTGATGTAGACCGCGCGCCCTGCGCCAAATTCATGTACGGCAAGATCAATGTCATCTCCCGTCTTCGCCAGGATCTTTGTCCCATCAAGCGCGTAGATATTTTTCTTTCCCTCGCCAAAATCAATGTGTGCGCCTGCGTCCTCGGTGATAAAATGCGCGTGTACGTCTTTGTTGTATTTGTCATATCCAAGCGTAAATCCACGCTCCTCCTCCACGCCAAGCACGTTCGCAAGCTGGAAGAAATGTCCGTTTGCCTGATGTGCGGACGGCTCTCCGACTCCGATGAATCCGCCCCCGCGATGAACAAATTCTTTGATGGCAGAGGAAATGACAGGGTTACACCACCATTCCCCGCCGGTCTGCGCGGTGTCCGCATCCCCGACATTTAAGATCACGTCGATCTCTTTTAACAGATCCGGGGTCTTTAAAATATCCTCGAAGCTGATGAATTTCACGTCAAACGGTGCGCCGGACAGTGCTTCCATAATCCCCGCATAGGAATAATTCTGCTTAAAATAAATCGCGTGATGTACCATATGGTTGCCCCATGCACGCATCTTTCCAAAGCAGTTTAAGACTGCGACCGTCTTTACGCAGTAAGGCGTTGTTCCCTTGATGTTGCGGTACAGTTCTCTAAATTCCTCACAGACCGATTCCACATAATCGGTAAACTCCGGGAAATCAAGCGTCAGCTTCAAGTAACCGCCATATCCGATCCGGTCGATCGGTTTGCGCAAAATCGCGCGCCTTGCAGTCACCCAGTTTGTCTTTGCCTCTTTTACCGGATCTGCGCCCTCGTGAAACGTATCCGGGAAGAAATACGGGAGCAGTCTGCCCTCGGTGTATTTCACGCCCTCTATGTCGCTGATCAGACGGAGCGTCGCGCCGTTTCCGACACTTCCGACCACGGCATCCAGCCCGATCCCCTGAAATTCTTCCATAAACGGTTCTGTTCCGATCCAGTGATCCCCCAGAAACATCATAGCTTCTTTTCCGTACTCGTGCGTGATATCCACCATCTCTTTTACGATCTTTGCCACTTCCCTACGCTGAAACGCCTGAAAATCCCGGTATTCTTTCGTCGGGATCCGATACTGGTTGTTGTAATATCCCTGATCGATGATATACTCCGGACGGAACCGGTAACCAACCTCTTTTTCAAACTGTTCCAGGATATAAGGACTTACCGATGCCGAGTAGCCATACCAGTCCACATATTTTTCGCGGGCAAGCTCATCAAACACCAGTGTAAACTGGTGGAAAAAGGTCGTAAAGCGCAGTACATTGACGTATGGGTGGGTCTCAATGAATTTGCGCAGACGCTTCATGGTGAACGCGTGTGTCTTTGGCTGGCGGACATCAAAGGTCATCTGATGTTCCACGTCTTTCCAGTCGTTGACCACCGCATTGTACATATGCACCGGATCCCAGAGGATATACGCGAGAAAGCTCACCGTATAATCGTGGAACGGCACGGTCTTTATCGTCACATCCCCGCCTGCTTCATCATACTCCCACGCATCCGTGTCTACGACTTCCCCTGTCGTCCGGTCTATGACCTCCCACCAGCGCTTGATGTCATCCCGGCTGTTTGGCGCGAGCATATCGGGATAGAGCCCTTTCATCAGATGGATCTGAAGCTCTTCCTCCTCCGCCGTGTAGATCGGCGTCATCAGATACATCTGCTGGATCTCATCCGGATTCTCCTTCGCCCAGGCATTGTCTTTTCTGGTGGTGTAGTAGGTCGCGTATACCTTTAACCCCGCGTCCTTTAACTCCTTCGGAAAATCTGTCCCGTCACAGTCGCGCACCGCGTCCGCGCCCCATTTTTTTGCAAGTTCCAGTGTCTCCTTTACCACATCCATGTCTGTCGGTATCGTCACACGCCCCATCGTATGTTCCATAGCTAATCCTCCTTACACATTGCGTCCCACTTTTTTTCCATGTCAGCCACCAGTGCGAACTGACTCCTGCACCGGTCGAGATTCTGTTTCTTTCTGTGGATCTTAAAATAAATATCTCCGTTTAAATAATCGGTCAGGAAACGGATCCCGCACTCAAGCGTCATGAGCTTTGCCCCGACCGGAAGCAGTTTTTTCTCAAGTGCGCCAAGACTGCCCCGGGAACCCTCCAGATATCCCTTTTTATAAAGCCGGTACAAAGAAAGATCCAGCGAAACCCTGGTGAGATCCACTTCATCCTCCGCTCCGGTATTGGCTCCATAACGGATGGAATCCCCGAAATCATACAACGAAAGTCCCGGCATCACGGTGTCCAAATCGATGACGCAGATCCCGCGTCCTGTCTTTTCATCCATCATGATATTGTTTAACTTTGTGTCGTTATGCGTCACGCGAAGCGGCAGTTTTCCCGCGCGCTGTAAGTCAAGCAGTTCTCCGAGCTCCGCTTTCCGCTCCCGCGCAAAGGCGATCTCCGGTTCCACACATGTTTTTCTTCCCGCCACATCTGCCGCAATGGCGGCTTCCAGATCCTGATAACGCTTTACGGTATTATGAAAATCCGGTATCGTCTCATGCAGTGTCTCTGCCGGATAATCGGAAAGCAGATACTGGAATCTGCCAAACGCCACCGCGCTCTCATAAAAGTCTTCCGGCCTTTTTACCACATCATAACTCACCGCGCCCTCGATAAAATCATACATCCGGTAATACCCGAGATCCTCTGCCACAAAACAGTTTTCTCCCCGCTTTGTCTCTATGAGAGAAAGTGTCTCCCGTTTCGGATCCCCGCCTTCCATGCGTATCTTATTCTTTAAATGCTTTGTGACACCGGAAATATTTTCCATGAGTTCTGACGGTTTGGTAAAAACAGACGTATTCATACGCTGTAAAATGTAACGTTTCGTTCCGCTCCCACCTGTTTTTTCCCGCATGACTACAAGATAGGTGTCATTGATATGTCCGCTTCCATATGGTGTAATGGTATGTACCGTTCCCTCCAGATCAAATTGTGCCGCAATCTGAAATAATGTTTCCTGCTCTTTTCCCATCGTCATGGCAAAAACCTCCCACACTTTTAAAAATTTTGCGGATAATCACCCCATTCTTTCATTTGCCGGATCGCTTCTTCCACCACCGGCTTATCCGCATGATAAGTCACGCCATACCACTGATCCGGCGATCTTAGCACTGTGACCTCTGCCTTTTTTTCTTCTAAGAGGGCTCCGACCACCGCCGGAAGAAAATATTCACATTTGAGCGGATTTTTCGCAAGGTTTTCCACAAGAAAACGGGGGAAACGTTCCCGCAGTTCCACAAGTATGCTCTCCGTAAATCCCCACATGTTCATGGACACCACACTGCCCGCCGGAATCTCATGCCAGGATATCCCATCATCCCCGGTATACTGGATTTTTCCATCCCGCTTTTCGATATGGGTGCGCTCTGTGATCCCGGTAAGCATCCCGTCTTCATCCACCGTACAGATCCCGCGCGCCACATGACCGTGATCCGTCAGCGTCTTCTCCAGCTGATAACCGACCATTGCATAGTGATAAGGCTCCTCCGCCACCGGATGCGCAAGATAATCGTAGATCAGGGAAAACGCGTGCTTTCCATAGTAATCATCCGCGTTGATCACCGCAAACGGTCCGTCAATGACCGGTGCGCAGCAAAGAACCGCATGTCCGGTTCCAAACGGTTTCGTCCTGCCTTCCGGCACCGAAAATCCCTCCGGCAGCGTCCAGTCCTGATATACATAAGAGACCTCCATGCTTTTTTCGATCCGGTTTCCGATCACGGCCTTAAAATCCGCCTCATTCTCTTTTTTTATGATGAACACCACCTTGTGAAATCCCGCTTTTCCTGCGTCATAAAGCGAAAAATCGATCAGGATGTGTCCCTCCCTGTCCATCGGATCGATCTGTTTTAACCCTCCGTAACGGCTGCCCATTCCAGCCGCCATGATCACTAATACCGGTTCTTTCATCACGATTACCTCCTCTCTTTCTATCCTCATTATATCGCCGCATTTTTGTCCGGGCTTTGCACGATCTCTCATTGTTTTTGCACTATCGTTCTTTTCTATTACTATTTTTGTGCATCTGTGCTATGATGATTTTAGAAACAGATGAGCGCGATCTTCTCCGCAGGAGGTGGATATGTAATGGAATACGGAAGTGTTTTTCTGACACCCACGATCCAGATTGAAAGAATCGTGACCATACATTACTACGAGTATGGCAGCCACTATCATTTTTCCGGTGAATCCCATGATTTCTGGGAGTTTCTCTGTGTTGACAAGGGGGAACTGAACGTAACCGCAGGCGACCGCGACTATGCGCTTTCCCGCAACGACATTATTTTTCACAAACCAAATGAATTTCACTGTCTGAGCGCCAACCACAAAGTCGCTCCGAATCTGGTCGTCATCGCTTTTTTCTGCGACTCGCCCCAGATGGATTTCTTCCGGGACAAGCTGCTTTCGATCGACAATTTTGAGCGCGGGCTCTTAGCCCAGATCATTTTGGAGGCACGCAATGTCTTTTTGGATCCACTCGATGATCCGATGTTAAAGCAGATGCATAAACGGGAGGTCATTCCACCGGGTGCCGAGCAGTTAATCTCTCTCAACCTTGAGCTTTTACTGCTGCATCTGCTGCGGCGCTACTCGCTTCCGATGGATCTTCCGGTCGCCAAGGAGACGATCCGCCAGAAAAACAGTGATGAACTGTATCACCGCGTGGTAGAATATCTGACGCTGCATTTGAATGAGCAGCTGACCTTAGATGATATCGCAAAGGGCACTCTGACCGGAAAATCGCAGCTGCAGCATCTGATCCGGGAGCAGAAAGGCTGTGGGGTGATCGAACTGTTCTGCCGCATGAAGATCAATCAGGCAAAGCTTTTGATCCGCGAAAATTCCCTAAATTTCACGGAGATCGCCAACACGCTCGGCTACAGTTCCATCCACTATTTTTCCAGGCAGTTCAAAAAGATCACCGGCATGACTCCAAGCGAGTATTCCGGTTCCATAAAAAAGATGATTGAGGAGGATATGTGATGAGAATTTATCGGGTAAAAAATTATGACGCGATGAGCAGACAGGCGGCAAATATCATTTCCGCCCAGATCATTTTAAAACCGGATTCCGTACTCGGTCTTGCCACCGGTTCCACCCCGATCGGTGCCTACCGGCAGCTGATCGACCGGTACCGGATGGGAGATCTCGACTTTTCGGGGATCCGGTCCGTCAATCTCGACGAATATCTGGGACTTTCCGCCGATGATCCGAGAAGTTATGCCTGTTTTATGCGAAAGAACCTCTTTGACGCGATCAACATAAAACCGGAAAACACGTTTATTCCAGACGGATGCGCCACGGATCCGACCGAAGAATGCGCGCGTTACAATCAGTTGATCCGCGCGCTCGGCGGCATCGATCTGCAGCTGCTCGGCATCGGAAACAACGGACATATCGGCTTTAACGAACCGGGCGACTGTTTTGCCAAAGAGACACATCCGGTCCGGCTGACGGAAAACACCATTGCCGCAAATGCTCGCTTTTTCTCCTCTGTGGAGGAAGTGCCAAAATACGCCATCTCGACCGGGATCAAAAATATCATGCAGGCAAAACGCATCCTGCTCATTGCTTCCGGCACCGCCAAGGCAGAGGCGCTTTTCTCAACGATCTGCGGTCCGATCACCCCGGCGGTTCCCGCCTCCATCTTACAGCTGCATGAAAACGTGACCATTGTTGCGGACGAAGCCGCGCTTGCCCTCGTCCCGGATCAAACGGAGGAACCATTATGATCATAAAAAACGGATCTGTATTTACTTCAGACGGATTTGAAAAGAAAGATATCGCATTTGACACTTCCCACCGGATCATGGCAGCTCTGCCGTCCGCCGATCCGGATGTCTTTGACGCGGAGGGCTGTTATGTCGTTCCCGGTTTTATCGACATTCACACACACGGAGCCGTTGGTGCCGACTTTTGTGACGCGGATCTCTCCGGTTTAAAACGTATGGCCGCTTACTTAAAATCCTGCGGCATTACCACGTTCTGCCCGACTTCCATGACACTGCCGCCGGAAAAACTAAAAGAAATTTTTAAGACCGCCTCGGATCTTATGGACGTACCGGATCCCGCCATTTCCCGCGTTGCCGGCATCAATATGGAAGGTCCTTTTATCTCTGCCGAAAAGAGAGGCGCCCAGAAGATCGACCATATAAAAAATCCTGACAGTTCCATGTTCTTTTCTCTGTTTCATGGCTGTCAGGATCGTATCAAATTTGTCACGCTCGCGCCGGAGCTTCCCGGCTCTCTTTCTTTTATCGACACGGTAAAAGATGTAGTTTCGGTTTCCCTCGGGCATTCTTCCGCTGACTATGACGCGGCAGCTGCCGGATTTTCACACGGCGCCGATCATGTCACGCACCTGTTTAACGGAATGGAGCCGTTTTTACACCGGAATCCGGGCATCGTCGGAGCCGCAGCGGATGCCTGTGCCGCCTCCGAAAATGTCTTTCTTGAACTCATCTGCGACGGCATTCACATTCATCCTTCCATGATCCGCAGTGTCTTCCACCTGTTCGGGGAAGACCACATGATCCTTATCAGCGACTCCATGCGTGCCTGTGGTATGGAAGACGGCATCTACGAGCTCGGCGGACAGCGCGTGGAAAAAAACGGAAGCCGCGCAACACTTCATGACGGAACGCTCGCCGGTTCTGTCACAAACCTGTTTTCCTGCTTCCAGAATGCTGTTTCTTTCGGCATCCCGCTTGTTTCCGCCCTGAAAGCAGTCACCGTAAATCCGGCAAAGAGCCTGCATATGGAGTATGCGATCGGACAGCTTCTGCCCGGCATGGAGGCAGATATTCTGATCCTCTCCAAAGATCTCTCGCTCATTGCCGTATTTTAGCAGACATTTTTTACTGCTCCATCTGCCGCCCCAAAAACGTGGCGGCAGTCATGGCAAGCTTCTGCTCGGTATCTCCGAACTTGTTTTTCTCGTCTCTGCCATAGAGTACAACCGCGCCGACCGCATCGCCTTCGCATAAGATCGTACTGACCACTTCGTTGCCATGCTCCCTGCTGTCATCCAATGTGATCTGGACAAAGTCTTCATCGGCTGCGGTCGCGACCATGCTTCCCCGTCCTTCCATGAATCCCTCCAGCTGCTTGCTGATCGGCTTGCCCTCAAAGTCTCTTTTTCCGGCTCCCACTGCTGCCACCACATGATCCCGGTCCGTGATGCAGACTAACTGTCCGGTCGTCTGCGCAAGCGCTTCCGCACAAAGCCCTGCATACTGGCTGAGTTCCCCGATCAGGGAATATTTTTTTAAAATGATCTCCCCCTCACGGTCTGTAAATATCTCAAGCGGATCTCCCTCCCGGATACGCAGTGTTCTTCTGATCTCCTTTGGTACTACGACTCTTCCAAGGTCATCTATTCTTCTGACAATTCCTGTGGCTTTCATATGATTGTTTTCCTCCATTGCTAAGTTTAAACTATGGAGTTATTATGTGGAAAATCAGAAGAATTATTCTTTCTGCCTTATAATTTCACCTCAGCGAAAATGAAATACTTCATCCCAGTTCAAAAATCTGCAGATGATCTTTCAACGACATCGTTTCTTCTCCTCCTGCATTTTTCTTGTTTTATGATACGCTAAACATGTATTTGTCACAAGCCCAATCCGGCAAATGACACTTTTTTAGCAATAAGTGTTACCGATTTTTAAATTCCGCGATCGTATCCTGCAGTTTTTTAAAAAACTGCGCAATATGATATCCGTCTGCCGCCGCATGCGCAATCTTTATCGCAAACGGCAGCCGGTATCTGCCCTCGTGATCCATTGTATATTTCCCATATGTAATGATCGGAAATAACGGTGGCTGCCCGGACGCGCTGACATTTACCGCATCAAAGGAAAGCCACGGCACACAGCTGATGCAGTAAAAATTTTCCGGCTGATCCGGTCTTCCCTTAATCCCCACATGATGACCATATACCTCTGTTGTATGCACGAAACCATCATAAAAGTCATCCAGATCCTCGTGAAAGTCGCACCACAGGTCGCTGAACGTATGGCTCTCCTCATGGAAAACCGTATAAACAGGCACTACGCTGTCCCACACGCCGGGATTTCCCTGGTCATCCAGCATCATTTTCATTTCATCCATCCGGTTGATGACCGATGAAACCGCCCAGACCATGCACGGATAAAACTTTCTTCCGCTTCTGTGCGCATAGGACAGGATCTCGGTAACATCCACGGTTACGGTCACTGCTTCCGATGTCTGGATTGTATTTTGATAATAAAGAAAATGTTCCCTGCGATTCCAGGATGTGACATCGATCCGTTTATAGTTTTCTTTCATGCTGTTCCTCCTTGCTGTAGCACTACCTGTTTACTTCAGGCAGTTTAAGATGACCGTGATCATCATTTCCATCTCCTCCGGTCTTGACTCTGCGATCATAATCGTAAGTGCGACCAGTGTATGATCATCGATCAGTTTCTTTCCATCCAGAAACAGGACACCGTTTCTATCCAGGAAATACAAAAACATGGTTGCCGCAATTCTTTTATTGCCATCATAAAAGCTGTGATTTTTGGTTACAAAATATAAAAGATGAGCCGCCTTCTCCTCTAATGTGGGATAAATTTCCTGTCCGCCAAAGGACTGATATATGTTCCCGATACTTCCTTTAAAGGAATCATCCTTCTCTTTTCCAAACAGCTCCGATTCGTCGCCGAAACGCATATTGGAGATCACCTCCCGGCACTCCTCATAGGTAAGTTCATAACTCGCCGCATTTCCCCTCGGGCGCTCCATATTCTGATGGTCATAAGAATCCAGAAGTTCCAGTGCCTCGCTGTATTTTTCAATAACTGTAAGCACCTGTTTACTGTCCAATGCGCTCTCCGTTCGCTTCATAATCTGTATCACCTCACCAAGCTGGCTGATACGATTATTATTCACGGCGTAACCCTGCAATATGTACTTTTTTAATACAGAATTTGCCCATTTGCGAAACTCCACACCTCGTTTTGATTTCACACGGTACCCAACTGAAATGATCACATCGAGGTTGTAATACTGCACGGGACGATCCGAATTTGCAACGTGCAAAATTTGCACATTGCTTTCTCTGTCCAGTTCCTTTTCCTTAAAAACATTATTCACATGCCTTGTAATAACTGTTCGATCCACCCCAAATAACTCCGTCATTTGCGCCTGCGTAAGCCACACCGTCTCCTGCTCCACCGGCACCTGAAGCGTGATCTGCCGATCCTCTGTCTCAAACAGAACAATTTCATTTTTGTCCATTTGCCCCTTCTCCTTTTTCCTTTGCCTGTCCGATCTTTTCCATCTCAACCTTGTATGCCATGAGCCTGTAAAGATACTCCGGCATCTTCCGGTTTCCCAGCTCCCAGTCCTGTAATGTTCGGTACGGAATTCCAAAATATTCTGCGAACTCACGTCTTCCCATCTTTGTTTCTTTCCTGAGTGCAATGATCTGATCCTGTAATTCCATATCTTCCCCTCCCGATTTATACGCTTTGCGTATAATCATTATATATTAATGAAATTTCCATTTCAAGTCCTTCCACAAAAATAATCTAAAAAAACCCTTCTTACCAGTACGCCATCCTGTCGGTAAAAAGGGTTTTTCTCTTATATATTCTATATCTGGAACCGTGAAGTAATATCCTCCAATGCTTCCGCTGATTCCTTACAGTTCGTAGAGCGTTCAAAGCTCTCACTGGTCAGTTCTACGACCTCTGCTGTCTTATTTGCGATATCATTGATTCCAACCGAACACTCATTGATGTTCCGGTTGATCGCATCCATTGCATCTGTGATACTGTTTATCGCGCTTCTTAACTGATCCACCTCGCCATTTGCCTGATTCATAAAGTCTTCAATGCTCTGCGTCGTAGTGCTGTATTCATCCGAAGATTCCATAAATACGTTATAGTCATTCATTACCTTATCTTCGAGGAACTTTAACGTGTCAACAAGGCAGGTGGTAAGCGTTTCCACTGACGCGTTCACCTGTGCCACGATCGTCACGATGTTTGCGCCGGTTTCCGTGGACTCTGACGCAAGATTTGCGATCTCACTCGCCACAACCGCAAAACCTTTTCCCTGTTCTCCGGCTCTTGCCGCCTCGATGGACGCATTTAAAGAAAGAAGCGTGGTCTGATCCGCAATATCCTGTATCGCCTTGGCAAGCTCATTGATCTTTTTGACCTCACCCGCCTCAACGATCGCCTGCTCTGACGTCCCTTTGATCGATTCATACAATTTAAGCGTCTCTTCCCGCGCCTGACCGGTTCTCTCATGGATCTCCTTCGCTTTATCCATCGCATGCGCGGTAAGATTGGTTCCTTCTTTGATCTTATTTGCCACTTCGATCGCGTTGCTGTTCATGCTCTGGACATTGTTCGTAACATTTTCCGTAGACTGGGAAGTCGCCTCCATGCTCGCCGCAAGCTCTTCATTTGTCGCCGAGTTATTTGTGGATGCCTCTGTCACATTTTCCGAGATGTCATAGAGCGTATTGGCATCGGAAACCAGCTTTCCGGAAATATCGTTTAACTCTCCGACGATATCGTTTAGCTTTTCTTTCATCCGCACGACCGCAGCGCCCATCACACCGATCTCATCCTTCGTGACCGGCACCTCATGTTCACCCGTCATATTGAGTTCCGATATATCATTGATCACTGCGGTGAGCTTTGTGATCGGCCCGGTGATCTTTCCGGTGACAAGCATTCCGACCAGCACCGCAAACGCGATCAGCACTGCGCCTACGATCAGCGAAATGGTTGTGATCGCAGTGATCGGAGCTAAAACATCCGACTTGTCCGCTTCCACATATACGACCCAGTCATTGACCGTACACATATACGCAACATATTTCCTGCTGCCGTCCACACTGCACTCTTTTACATCTGCCGGCGGCATAACTCCTGTGGAGTTCAGCTGATCCAGTACGTCTTGCATAACCGGATTCCCGGACATTGTTGTACCGATCATATCCGGATCATCATGATAGAGAAACTCACCGTTTTTGTCCACCAGATATGCCTTGCTCGAATCCATGTCCTGAATTCCCACATTATATAAAATGTACTGAACCCGCACATCCATATTTACCTGATCCGTATCTCCGTAAAAGCTTTCATAAAGCGTATTGGATGCGGAAACACAGGTATCATACAGATAGTTCTCGCACATATTTACCACATTCTTTTTCATAACGGTAAGTGAGACCGCGAGAATCGCTACAATGAGCAGCACCGAAGTTGCCGCGATCAATGTCGCGACTTTTGCCTTTATCGTCTTCATATGATCACTCCTCCCCGGCCTTTTTCTCTGTCTGCCATTCGCTCTTTGTCGTATCCACAAGACTGTTCCAGTCAAGTTCGCCAGCAGCGTATGCCCGCAGATTGGATCCGAGGTCATCTTTAAACACCTGGCTTGGGAATGCCACAAAATTCCAGGAAACCGATGTTTTTTCGGTATCATTCATATCTTTTATCACTTCTACCGCAAGCGGATTGGACGGATATTCATCCTCGGTAAATGTATCAAACGGAGGAATAAATCCAAACTCTTCCGTCACAAATTTTTTACCTTCATCCGAGCTGTAAAGCCACTCGAGAAAATCGATGGACGCCTGTCTTTTTTCCTCACTCACCTGGGAATTGACACAGATAAAGTTTTCGGTACCGATGCACAGTCCCTGTTTCTCCTCACCTTCGACCCCGGTGTAGATCGGCATATATTTTACGTCATCTTCAGATACTACGCTGCCTTCCGTGCTCTCGATCTGCGTCCACGCCCAGTTTCCGTTCTGAACCATGGCGACTTTTCCCTGCGCAAACTCAGTCATGGAATCATCCACCGTCTTTTCCCCAAGCGCGCTCCTGTCTGTGCAGGAATTCTCAATATACAGATCAAAGATATTTTTATAGTTGTCACTGTAAGTAAAGTCTAAGGTATCCTCATCCGCGATCCCTTTATCCTGAAATTCATAATAAACCGGAACATTCAAAAGGTGGGTCTGCCACCGCCAGTTTTCTCCCGGCGCAAGTGAAGTGGAGGCAAACACTCCGTCTATCCCGAGTTCCCCCGCATGCGCCTGCATATCCTCCACCACTTCTTTGAGTTTCGCGAAATTGTTGATCTCAGACATATCCGCATAGGTTGTCACGCGATCCGGAAGCGCAAAATAGCGATCCATGATCGACTGGTTATATATGATCCCATATCCTTCTACCACATACGGGATCCCATATACACCGGAACCTTCCGTAACCGCCATATCCTTGTCCACCATCCAGGAATACAGATCGGTACCGCTTAAATCCATGCAGTAGTTTTTCCATTTCTCATACTCTACCGGTCCGTTGATCTGAAACATTGTAGGCGCGTCCTTTTTCGCAAGTTCCGCTTTTAACGTTCGTTCATGATTTCCGTCCGCAGCGGTAAGGATCTTTAATTTGACTCCGGTCTCTTTCTCATAGGTCTCGGATACCTCTTCCCATACCGCCTTTACTTCCGGCTTACAGCTTAAAAAATAAATTTCTGTCGCTTCTTTGGTCTTTCCGATCGCACATCCCGAAAGACTTAACAAACCAAGGCCTGTGCATACCGCCAAAGCCATAATGACTTTCTTTCGCATATCATTTTCTCCCAATTTTCTACGCTTTTAAAATTTCCTCTCTGGACGGCATGACCGCAAGCGCCCCTTTTCTGGTCGTTATGATCGATGCCGCTTTGTTCGCGAATGTGAGCATTTCGGTCAGATCCTCCGCCTTCCAGTTCACCTTTCTCACATCACCTTCCCCATGCTCTAACACATAGTGCAGACAGCAGCCTCCGAACGTATCCCCCGCTCCTGTCGTCTCTATCGTATCTTTCCGCACAAAGGCCGGAACTTCTGCCCGCGCTTCCGTAACAGAATTTTTAAGGTATGCCCTGCTCCCCTCTCTTCCGAGTGAAAGCAGGATCAACGGGATCTGGTATTCCTCCTGCAGCTTCTTTATCCCGGCATCAAAATCTTCCTCACCGGTAAACCACATGATCTCGTTATCCGATATCTTTAACACATCACATACGGAGAGCCCGTAGGCGGTCTGTTCTCTCGCGTCTTCCATGCTCTCCCACAGCGGTTCTCTGATATTCGGATCAAAAGAGATCATAAGACCTTCCTCTTTTGCGATCTGAACCGCCCGTCTCGTCGCGCTGCGCACCGGTTCATGTGTCAGCGACAAGGTGCCCATGTGAAAAATCTTTGCCTTTTTTATCAGCTCTGCGTCCACTTCTTCCGGTTGAAGCATCATATCCGCTCCCGGATTTCGATAAAAGGAAAAGTCCCTGTCTCCGTCCGGCTTGGTCTCGACAAACGCCAGCGTGGTCTTGACCACATCATCCATCACCAGTCCCGATACATCGATCCCCGCATCAGAAACAGCCTTTTTTAACTGTCTGCCAAAAATGTCATTTCCGATCTTTCCGATAAACGCGGTCTCATGCCCAAGCTTTTTTAACATGGAAAGTACATTGCAGGGCGCTCCTCCCGGATTTGCCTCATAGATCGGATTTCCCTGATTACTTGTTCCATTTTCCGTAAAATCAACCAAAAGCTCACCCAAAGCCACTACATCATATTTTGTATTTTCCATCTTCTTCTCCTTCCACCTGTGCATTTAAAATTTATCCGAATCTGTTGTCCCCCGGACCACCAGCCGGACCGGAAGCGTCGTTCTGGTCGGAACGATCTTTCCCTCCACGGAATCCACCAAGCATTCGATCGCCTTCTGTGCCATCTCCTTGATCGGCTGATGGATCGTTGTGATCTGCGGTGTGGTCACCGACGCGATGTAGGAATCATCAAATCCCACCACCTTGATATCGTCCGGCACTGCGATCGACATCGCATGGCAAATCTGAAGAAACTGTGCCGCGATCAGGTCACTGCTTGCGAACACCCCGTCCGTTTCCGGATTTTTTTCCAACATTTCTTTTAAGATCTGATGATAATCCAGGGTGTTATACTGGCTTGCGCTGGTCTCGACGATCTTATGATCCACGCCTTCTCTTTCGCAAATCTCACAAAAACCGGTCGCCCTGTCATCCGCCGGCATCATCGTTTCATGTACCCCGCTGATATGGATGAGATGTCTGCAGCCGAGATCGATCAGATGCTTCGCCGCGAGACGTCCGCCCTGGATATTGTCACACTCCACCCCGGCTGTCCCGTTTTCTAAGAAACGCTCGATCGTAACGATCGGTATGTTCAGTCCGTCAAATACATTCAAATGCACGGAACCGCTGCACATGATAACGCCCGCCACCCGGTTGCTGTAACACATTTCCAGATACTCATTTTCCTTTTCCTGTTTCTCTCTGGAATTAAAAATAAAAATCTTATAATTTTTTTCATACGCAGCCATTTCCAGATTACTGATCAGCTCGGAAAAATAAGGATGCCGTATATGCGGGACAATGACACCTATGGTATTGTTCGTCTTTTTGGAGAGCTAACGCGCGACCTCGTTTGGTGTATAATTCAGTTTATTCATCGCGTCATATACTTTTTTCCGGGTCTTGTCGCTGATATATCCGCGATTGTTCAATACCCTTGAAACTGTGCTGACCGTAAGTCCTGTTTCTGCTGCAACATCTTTGATCGTTGCCATTTTTATACCCTCAATCTATTTTGATCTATACTTCGTATACACCTAACATTGTATCATAATCTGCAGTCACTTCAACTATTCCGTTGTCCACACACACTTCAAATTCATCGAGCCCTGCCGCGATCACGGACTCGTCTGTTCCGACAAGGAACTTACCGCTTTCCTTATTATAGGAAACCGGCACACCCGCCACTTCAAAATCATTCTGCGCATGATCGCAGATACAGCGGGAAAACAGTTCCCGGTCGAGTTCTTTTACCGGCGAAAGCGCGATCCGGTAATCCCCCGCCACTTTAACCAGGGTAAGCTCCCTTGGAAGCCCCATCGCGCCGGTATAATTTCTTCCTTTAAAATCCACACGAAGCCACGGGATCAGTACGGATCTGCCCGCCGTCCCGGAATATACCTGTGCGGCATATGGCACACGGTTCATGTAAAATCCATGTCTTTCGCCGTTCCATGTAAAATGATATCCGTCAAATTTTCCCGGATAATAATAACCATCCGCCGTCGTGACAAACCAGTGGTCTTCGCCGTTTTCATCCTTTAAACGGAGCAGATCCGGGCATTCAAATCCGTCTTTTAACTCAAATCGATGGGATATCTCCCATTTTTCCAGATTTTCGGAACGCAGGATCGCAAATTCATTCCCATCCACCCAGAGGATCATGATATAAGCCTGACTGGCTTCATGCCAGAATACTTTTGGATCACGGTTCTCATGGCTGATCGTTTCAACCATTCCCCGGTCTGTTTTCTCTAACGTCTTTCCACCGTCTGTACTGAACGCCAGACGCTGCGTGGAAAGCTTTTCGCTCGTCCACGGACGGCATTCCCCGGCTGCCGTATAATAAAACATCAGTGTCTGCTCCGGCAGTCCAAGGCAGCCACGGCTGTTTACAAAACCACTTCCGGAAAACATATATCCGTTTTCATCCGGATACATCACGGTCTCCTGCTGTCTCCAGTGGATGAGATCCGTGCTTGTGGCATGTCCCCAGCTCATATTTTCCCATCTGGTATCAAACGGGTTGTACTGAAAATACAGATGGTAGATACCATCACTATATACTAATCCGTTCGGGTCATTGATCCAGCCTCTTATGGCTGTGAAATGATATTGCGGCCGCGCAATGCTCTCTTTCGAGAAGTCGTAATCCGACTCCCCGAATTCCCGGTCAGTTTCCTGTATTCCCGAGAAGAAAGCATCATTTCCGCAGCCTGTAAGGATTAGTGTTTTACCGATAAAATTTTTTACCGATAAACGGGCATAAAAATCAGGGTGAAACTCCTTTTCTTCTGTTCCCATCGGAACCTGAAATTCATAGATCTTGGCTCCGGTATCCTTATCGAATACCTGAAGTGTCTGCACTTCTGTTTCCGCAGCGATCGGTAACTCAAGATAATCCCTGCTTATCAAATACTCTTTCTTCACCATTCTCACTATAAGTCACCTCAAATGTTTTTTTCACAAAATCAGCGTCCAGTCTTGCCCAGTCCGATCCGTTTCTCCGGACAATGACCAGTTTTCCATCCGCGCACTCTTCCAGTTCAAAACTGCCGTCAAACGCAGGATGCGTATTCCGGAATTTCATCAGTGCGAGAAGTTCCTTTACTACCGGCCGTTTTACTTCCTGTTCGATCTCATCCAGAGAATAGTAATGTCTGTTGATATTTCTTCCGACCTTCGTCTTTTCCAGAAGTTCCAGATCGTTTTTTCCGGCGAGCAGTCCGACATAATATACCTGCGGGATCCCCGGCGCGAAAAACTGCACCGCTCTCGCAAGAAGATAGGACGCGTCATCATCTCCGAGCGCGGAATAATAGGAACAGTTTACCTGATAGATATCGAGGTTATTGTACGCCGCCGTATTATAAATTTTTTTCACATTTGCGCCAAATTTAAAGATATCTTCCTTGGTCTTTTCGATCTCCTCATCCGGGAGCAGATCCTTCACATCGACCACACCGATCCCGTCATGCGTATCCAACGTGGTAAACTGCTTTCTCGGGCAGATGGAGAGCCAGTGTTTCAGATACTGTGTCTGACCATAGTATAACGCATGGATGAGTAACATCGGCAGTGCGAAATCATACACATAATAATCTTTTTTCGCAATGCGCTCCTGCATCGTGTAATGCTCATGGATCTCCGGCAGCAGCGTAACCCCGTATGGCACTACGATCTGCTCACATTCCTCCATGAATTCCCATACATCCGGCTCGATGAAGAAACAGCTCGTGCCGGCTTTTTTGGTCGCGTACGCAAATGCATCCAGGCGGATCATGGCAGCTCCGTGCTCACAGAGTGTTTTTAAATTGTCTTTGATAAATTTCTTTGCCGTCTTTGATTTGCAGTTGATATCGATCTGCTCTTCATCAAAGGTACACCACACCTTCTCGGTCGTGCCATCCGCGAAATGTGCCTCCACATAAGGCGCTCTCGGTTTTCTTTTGTAAATCGCGTCTACCTGTTCTTCGGTCGGTTCTCCGTTTTCCCAAAAGTCCTTATACCGGATAAAAAGATCCGCGTATTCCGACGCATCCTTCTTTTCCAGAAAATCCTTATAATACGCGCTGTGCGCGGATATATGATTGATCATATAATCAAACATCAGATAGTAATCATCCGCCAGTTTCTCCACATCGCTCCAGTCTCCGAACGCCTCATCCACCTTGTGATAATCCATCGGTGCAAACCCACGGTCACCGGAGGACGGAAAGAACGGCAGGATATGAACGCCGCCCACCGCGTCCTTAAAGTAACGGTCAAGCACCTGATAGAGATCTTTTAAATTATTTCCCATGCTGTCCGAATAAGTGATCAGCATACATTTATTTTCCAGTTTTTTCATTGTCGCACTCCTTTTTTCCATAATCTCACGCACTTATGATTTCACCGCGCCTGCCACAACACCGTCGATGATCTGTCTTTGCAGGAACAGATATAAGATGACGATCGGCGCAACGGTAAGTACCAGCGCTGCCATGATCACCCCGTAATCCGCGGAATAGGTTCCGTAGAAAACATAGGTGGACAGCGGCAGTGTATACAGATCTTTTTTGCCAAGCACTAACGACGGAAGAAGGTAATCATTCCAGAATGCCAGCACATTTAAGATGACTAACGTAGCCGTCGTCGGTTTTAATAACGGAAAGACCACTTTAAAAAATGTCTGTACCTTTGTGCAGCCATCGAGATATGCCGCTTCTTCCAGTGAAATCGGGATGCCGCTCTTTATAAATCCCTGAAAGATGAATACCGACATACTCATCGCAAAACCGGTATGCATAAACACCAGCGTCAGTCTGTGGTTCAAAAGATTTAAGTTCGCTCCGTAGATCGATACCAGAGGGATCATGATCGCCTGGAACGGAATGATCATTGCCGCAACCATAAGTCCGAAGAATATCTTGGAAAACAGATTGTTTGCGCGGCAGAAATAATACGCTGTCATGGACGCGAAGAGCACTACCGCGAGTGTGCTGAGTCCTGTGATAAAAAGTGAGTTGGTAAATGCCTTGAAAAAGTCCATTTTTTCAAAGGCTTTTATGTAATTTTCGATCGTATATCCCTTTTGCGCAATGATGGACAACGGATTTGTGATGATATCACGTTTGTATTTAAAAGAATTTATAATGACTACGATAAACGGGATCATATAGAGCACAAACAGCGCCGCTATTACGAGAAATCCAACGATCCCGGCCACTTTCTTTTTTCTTCCTCCGACCTGTGAACCTCTTGCCATTATGCCTCTACCTCCTTTTTCTTTCCAACGTAGATCTGTATCCCGCTGATCACTGCTACAAGCGCAAACAGGATAAGCGCTTCCGCCTGACCCACGCCATAATTTCTGGATGTAAATGCCTTATCGTACACATACATTGCAACGAGCTTTGTGGAACCGTACGGTTCACCGCCGGTCAGTGTAAGGTTTACATCGTATACCATAAATGCCCTTGACAGGGTAAAGAACAGACAGATGACAAAAGACGGAACCATAAGCGGAAGGATCACGCTCTTCATTTTCTGAAATCCGGTCGCCCCGTCAATGCTCGCCGCTTCAAGCACGTCCGTGGAAAGTCCGGTAAAACCGGCAATGTAGATAAGCATCATATAACCGGAAAGCTGCCATACCGTAACGACTACAAGTGTCCAGAATGCTTTATGCGGATCGGAGAGCCAGGACTGGGAGAAGATCTTCCATCCCATGTTTTTTCCGACTTCCACAAGCACTCTTGAAAAAATAAACTGCCAGATAAATCCGAGTACAACGCCGCCGATCAGGTTTGGTGTAAAAAATCCGGCACGGAAAAAGTTCTGTCCCTTGATCCCGTTTGTCAGCGCGTACGCAAGTAAAAACGCGATAATATTTACCAGTAAGACCGTGATCACCACATATTTGAGTGTCAGACCCATGGATGTCCAGAACTCGGCATCATGAAAGACACTGGTATAATTGCTGAATCCTACAATGTTCTTTACCGTACTCACGCCATTCCAGTCCGTCAGGGTCAGATAAAATCCATAAAAGAACGGTATCATGACCACGGCAAAAAATATTGCACAGCCCGGTATCGCAAAAATACATAAATTTTTTATTTTTTCTCCCGTTTTCCTTCCCATGTTAAAATCCCTCTTTCACCGCAGCTTTTTCCTGCAGTTTCCTTTCTTTCTATGTTTGCCACGTCCGATTTTGCCGAAAATACAGGCGGCCCGTACTCCTTTGCCTTTGCAGCGGACCGCCATGTACTTCTGCTGATCTTTATTTCTGTGACTGCCAGTAGGTATCTACATCTGCTGCCAGTTCATCCTTTGTGCTTTCTCCCGCAATATATTTCTGCATGGAAGCGCCAAGTACCTGCCAGTGATCAGACGGAGCTACGAAGCAGGAAGAATAGGTCTTTCCTTCATTCATCTTGCTCTTCATGTCTTTTCCAAGCGGATCGAGCGGTTCTACGGTGTTGTTGGAATTTGCCGGAACGATCGCCACATCCTCAACTAACATCTTCTGAGCGGTCTCATTGTAAACCATCCAGTTTAAGAACTCTTTGGCTGCTGCCTGCTGTTCTTCGGTTGCCTGAACCTTATCGATGATCACCTGTTTGGTCGCAGATGCCTGCATACCGGTATTTGCTGCCGCACTTGTGTCATTGCCAAGTACATATGGGATAAAGCAGTAATCATCTGAGGTTTCCGCTCCTGCTTCCGCAAGATTCGGCCATGCCCATGTACCATTCGGCCAAATCGCAGCATCACCGTCTACCAGATAGATCGGATCCTGGTCATACATTGCGCCAAGTGGATCTTCGCCGTTGATGTTGTACTCCAAAAGCAGATCCAGTGTCTGGATAAATTCATTGTATCTGTCATAATCCGCTGTTTTTAATGTGCCGTCTTCCAGCTGTGAGATCACTTCCGCACTTCCTTCGGTCGTGCCATCATAGGTATCATAGATATATCCGAGCTGATGATTTCCGAGTGACCAGTCTTCTTTTGAAACAACCACCGGTGTCTCCATGCCGGCAGCCTTCAACTGCTCAAGAAGCGCTTTTAAGTCATCATAGGACTGAATAGAATCCGGATCAAAGGTTTCTCCCAGTGTGTCTTCCACAGCCTTCTTGTTTACGATCAGTCCTCTTCCTTCGATACAGAACGGGAAGCAGAATACTTTGCCATCTGAATAGGTCAGTGTGTTCTCGCATTCTTTTACCCAGTCCTCATTGGACAGATCCAATGCGTATTCATCCGCAAGTGCCAGAGCGTCTGTCGTATCTAACATGGACATTGTCGGCGCGCTTCCTGAATTGTATGCGCTTGTTACTTTTGTATAAGGAGATTCTCCGGTACCGCATGCAAGAATCTCTACATCGATTCCTGTCTCATCGGTAAATTCCGCTGCCAGTTCCTCCATTGCTTCCTGGATCTCACCTTTACTGTTCAAAAATGTGATCGACGTTCCCGCCAGATCAGATTCCTGACTGCTGCCGCCCGCCTGTGTGCTTTCCTCGCTTGCGCTCTCCGCAGTCTTTGTGTCAGCTGCCGTGCTTCCGCTCTCACTGCTGCTTCCGCATCCGCTTGCCATAGCTGCTGTCAACGCTGACACCAGTAATACTGAGATCAATTTCTTTGTTTTCATTCTTTTTCCCTCCAACTTTTCATACAAATAGTTTCTTCCCATTTTTCACAATCCTAATCCTTACACCGGAATCCCGGTACACATCCGGAGTTTTTGTTCTCCGCTCATGTGATACTTGCACTTTATCACCGTCTTTTTGATATGTCAACCGGTTGACATATTTTTGGTTAATTACATACAAAATCATCCGTTTCATTTTGTGCATTTTTTATTCTTATCTGGTCTGTTTTTTACTTTTTTGCGAGCACAGCGTCCTTTTTCCTTGTCGCCGATGCCAATCGTGCCTGCCACCGGCAGCTTTTCTGGATGCATGGCAGCAAAAAAGATTATGATAACCGCTTGTTATTTTTTATTTTGTCAACACTTTCCTGCAATACCGGTACGTGCCAGTCCGCAGATGAGCAGGCAGGTGATCATCTCCGATCCGAGAAATGAGATCCACACGCCGTTTAAGCCAAACAGCTTCGCAAACAGGACTGCGCAGACAACGATCGCGACCGCTCCGCGCGACACAGAACCGGCGATCGCCGTTTTGGCATTATCCACTGCCGAGAAATACGCGACGAGCATGATGTTGATCCCCGCGAACAAAAATCCAAGAAAATACAGCCGCAGACCGACATGTGCGTAACGCAGAAGCGCCGCGTTATGTTCACTGTTAAACACCGCGATCAGCGCGTCGGTCTTTGCCCAGACACCGGAGACAATGGCAAGTTCCATGACAAGACTCGCGCAAAGTCCCATTTTTAGCAGCTTCTTTGCCCGGTCGAAATGATTTTTCCCGTAATTTTCGCTGATCAGCGGCTGTACGCCCTGCGCAAGCCCGTTAAAAATAGACATTGCGACCGCCGACATGTTCGCGATGACTCCATACGCGGCAACCCCGGTATTTCCGGCAATGCCAAGGATCAGCATATTAAAGACGATCGTAATGACCGCGGATGAAATCTCCCCGACAAACGCGGATATCCCAAGTTTGCAGCAGGAGATCAGATGTGAAAAGCACGGTCTCTTCCAATGGAATCCCACCGTATTTTTCCGCCCGAGATAATGCACACCGCAGATCGACATGGTAACTGCGGGACACACCGCGGTCGCAAGCGCCGCCCCCGCCAGCCCGAGCCCGCATGGGAACATTAAAATATAGTCAAACACAATATTAAAAAGACTTCCGGCGATCGATGCGGTCATTGCAACCGAAGTTGCCTGATCGTTCCGCGCAAACGCCGTAAACGTATAATTTGCCATAAAAAGCGGAGATGCTGTCAATATGATCCTGAGATAACTTTTTCCAAGCGCCGCAAGCTTCGCGTCCGCCCCCAATAGTCCCAAGAATTTCTGTGGTGCCAAAAATCCGGTCAGCATAAACGGAATGCTAAAGAGGATACTAAAGAAAAACGACTGCAAAAAGTAATCACCGGTATCCTCCCCTTTTGCGCGGTTGATCCCATACCTTGTCGCCGATCCGATCCCGATCATCGATCCGATCGCATAGATCACCCCGTACACCGGGAGCACCAGATTTAGCATTGCAAGTCCGTCCGCTCCCGCGTAGACGGATATGAAAAACGTGTCAGCCAGAATATAGACAGAGATCCCGACCATTCCGGCAACACTCTGTAACTCATATTTCAAAAATTTTTTCATCGCGTCAGATCCTTCACCCACTTGTACTTGCGGAAATGGATAAGCACCCACGGAAGTTTCCCGACTTCATCAATACAGGTACACGCATAAACCACAACCACCGGCCAGTGAAAATAATAAGTGCCCGCAATCGCAAGAGGGATCGCGATCCCCCACATGCATACCGCAAGACTGTAAAAATCAAACATCGTGTCGCCGCCGGACGCGAAAATGCCGTTCATCGTGACATCATTGATCGCGCGCCCGATCATATAGACCGCGATGACCACAAACATGCCTTTCAAATAGGAAGCTGCCTGCGGACTTAAATTTACGAAACGTAAGATAAACGGTGCGACCGCGCACATAAGAAGCGACATCACAATACCGCAGACCAGTGAAATTTTAAGCAGACGGATCCCATAGGTCTTTCCCTTTTCCAGATTGCCGGAACCCAGTTCGTTTCCGACCATGATCCCCGCCGCGCTTGAAATTCCCGCGCTGAGACAGCAGATGATATCACGCACGACTGCCGCAACCGAGTTTGCCGCAGCAGCGTCCACGCCCAGATGCCCCATAAATGAGGAATAGGATGTAAATCCGATCCCCCAGAACAGACTTGCGCCGAGAAGCGGCAGCGCGCATTTCCGGAAATCCAGTGCCAGCTGCCTGTTCCGCCGGAACAGATCCGCAAGCTTCGGATAGATATACCCCGGCATATAAGAGATCACGACCGAAATCACAAGTTCCAGTATGCGGGATATGAGCGTCGCAAGCGCAGCGCCCTTTACGCCCATCGGCGCGATCCCAAACCATCCGTAGATAAACACCGCATTTAACAGAATGTTGATACAGACGGTAAAGGAACTGATGATCGCTGTCGTCTTCGCGTGCTCACTTGTTTTCATGATGACCAGATAACACTGTGAGATACCGGTCAGCAGATAGGAGAATGCCGCGATCCTCAAATAGTCCACGCCATAACCGATCAGTACGCTCTCATTCGTAAAAAGTATCATCAGGTACTTCGGTATAAACATGCAGGCGGCAAAGAACACGACCGACACCAGTCCGCATAAGCGCAGCGCCATACAAAAGATATCATCGAGTGTCTTTAAATCGCCTTTTCCCCAGTACTGCGCGCCCAGGATCCCAAGGCTCGCCGTCGCCGCCGTCAGAAACATATTCTGTATAAACTGGATCTGTGTCGCCAGAGAAACCGCCGACATATAGTTCTGATCCACCCCGCCGAGCATAAACGCGTCCGCCACCGCGACCAGCGCGAGCATCAGATTCTGAAGCATGATCGGAATCATCAGCTCAAAAAGTTTTTTGTAAAAAACCGTATCTCTCTCCATTTTTTTCATTTTTTATCCCCATGTATTTTGTCTTTCTGCCATTTTTTCTCTATTATAATTATAGGTGCTGGACATGAGAAATTCAAGCTGATAAAACATTTTGCACTTCACTTCTTTTCCTTGAAAACTCTGGAAAAATAAACTAAAATAAGAGTAGATTTTTGTCGGAGGTTTTTACAATAAGATGAGTCAGTTTTTCATAAAAAATTTCTATAAACAGCGGGCCGATTTCGCGAAAGAGGCGGCAGCCCGGGATAAAGTTCTTTCTTTCCCGGAAGGCGTCATCGAACAGAAGGACATCCGCTATCTGGACGACCGGATCGAAGCGCACCGTCTGGATATCTTCCGCCCCGCAGACCGTGACGGCGACACCCTGCCTGTCATCGTCAACGTCCACGGCGGCGGGCTTTTGCTCGGCAGCAAAGAATTCAACCGCTTCTTCTGCGCCAGACTCAGTGCCCTGGGATTTCTTGTATACAGCATCGAGTACCGTCTGGTCCCGGACTGCGAATTCTATGAACAGCTCTCCGATTTTTCCGACGCGATGAATTTCATCAAAGACCGGATCGTCTCCGACCACGGAGATCCTTCGCGTGTGTATGCCGTCGGTGACAGCGGAGGCGCCTGTCTTCTCGTCTACGGTACCGCCGCAGGAAACTGTCCTGCTGTGGCAAAGGCAGCACACATCACACCGTCTGCGCTTAAATTCCGCGCGCTCGGACTGATCAGCGGCATGTTTTATACCACGCGTTTTGACAAGATCGGTCTTTTTCTTCCGCGCTACCTCTACGGTAAGCACTACAAGAAACGGGCATTTGCCCCTTACACCAACCCGGATCACGCGGATATCGCAGGTTCCCTGCCGCCCTGCTTTTTGATCACAAGCTACAGGGATCATCTGCGGCATTACACGATCAATTTCGAGAAAGCGCTCACCCGCTGCCACACACCGCATGAGCTTCTCGATTTTCCGGATGACCCAAGACTCACCCACGCCTTTTGCGTGTTTGAGCCTTTTATGGAAGAAAGCACCGACGCGATCACTTCCATGACACAATTTCTTTTAAAATACTAAAGCACCCTGCGAGGAGATGGTTATATGAACTATGATGAAAATGCCTTTAAAGAAAAAGCCAACCGGAAAGCCCGGAGGATCTGGCTTATTTTCGCGCTTTTACTCACCGCGAATTACGGTTCGGACACTGCGAGCGGACTGAACTCACCAACGTATTACTTGGTCTTTGTCCTTTTATGCTGGCTTCCTTTTTTTGCCGGCGAGCTCGTTCTTAGGACAAAGGGCTGGGCGACAGATCTCTATAAATACGATCTCGTGATCGGATACGGTATCTTTTATACCTTTGTGGTCAGCACTACCGCTTCCCCGATCGCCTTCACCTATATCCTTCCGGTGACCAGCCTGCTCGTTCTCTATAAGAACCGGAAATTTATGGTGTACTGCGGCATTGCCAACACACTCATCATCATCGCAAGCTCGGTCTACCATGTCGTTGCGCTCGGTGCCAACAGCGCCTCTGATATGAAAAACTACCAGCTTGAGGTAGCCTGTATCATCCTCTGCTACATCTGCTATGTCATGTCCATCCAGCATCTGAACGAGTCCGATGGTGCCATGACCGACAGCATCAAGGCAGATCTTCACCGTGTCATAACCACGGTGGAAAAAGTAAAATCCGCGAGCAATTCCATCATGGACGGCGTCACGGTCGTCCGGGAGCTGGCTTCGGAAAACAAGCACGGCTCCGATATGGTCGTACTCGGCATGAACGAGCTGACCGGCAACAACGAAAAACTGCAGGAGCACACGGATTCCTCAGTTGAAATGACGACCGACATCAGCTCCCAGGTGCAGAACGTAGCCTCCCTGATCGAGGAAATGGTCTCTCTGACCAACGAATCCGGTGCGCACGCAAAGAGCAGTTCAACCGATCTTGAGAGCCTGGTCAACACCACAGCGGCCATGTCCGATCTCTCCACTGAAGTCGAAAATGTTTTAAATGACTTCAAGACGGAATTTGAGATGGTAAAACAGGAGACCGGAACCATCGACAGCATTTCCAACCAGACCAACCTGCTCGCTTTAAACGCTTCCATTGAGGCGGCAAGAGCCGGAGAAGCCGGCAAGGGCTTTGCGGTTGTTGCGGAACAGATCCGCACGTTGAGCAACGAGACAAAATCTTCCTCCGGTCAGATCCGCGATGCTCTCGTAAGATTAGACGAGATCTCCGGAAAGATGACCACCTCCATTGAGGAGACCTTAAAGCTGATCCAGATCACACTGGAAAAAGTAACGCAGACCGGCGAAAACGTCGAAAAGATCACGACGGATTCCACCAAGCTCGGCGACCACATCCAGGTCATCGACAGCGCGATGAAACATATGGAGACCTCCAATTCGCACCTGGTTGATAATATGGAACAGGTAACGCGTATCATGACGACCATGACCGAGTGCATCAAAAACTCGGATGAGATCAGCAGACGTATGCTCAGTAAATACGCGGAAAGCGCTTCCAATATCAATACGATCGAAGACATTATTGAGGCTCTGATGCGCGAACTCGGCATCGGCGGTTTCATGGGTGCCGATGATTTAAAACCGGGTCTTAAAGTGACCGTCAGCCTCGGTGAAGGCTCACATGCGGCCGAACTCCACGGAGATTTAAAGCAGGTGACCAAAGAGGGGGTTGTCATCACCCTTTCTGACGCTCCATCATTTTCTGATGATACCGCCTGCAAATTCCAGGTTACTGTCGGAAATGAGCTCTATTACTGGGAACATGCAAAGATCCGGACAGAAAAACCTGCCGGCACCTACCGGATCCTGCTTGATACCAGACCAAAGATCAACAACAGACGTAAATACCCGCGTGTAGATATCTCAAATGCCTGCACGATCACGGTAAAGCGAACCGGCGAGACTTTTAACGGCCGGCTGGATAATATCAGTGCCAACGGTTTCGCGCTTCTCGCGAATGACCCGTTCTTCGCGGACTGCAAGGGTCTTGATATTGCGATCTCGATCCAGGATTTCGCACTGCCGGATCATTCCGATCTCGAAGGTCATATCATCCGCTGCTCGGATGACAATGGTGTATACATCATCGGCTGTCAGATGCCGGAAGACAATTTCTACATTATGAATTATGTAGAAAACTGCCTCGAAAAAGGAGAACACTCCTTCAGGTAATCCCTGAAGGAGTGTTCTCCTCTTCTTTTCCGTTTCTTCAACGATCAGCAGGCAACTTCGCCGTTTTCCTCATCCAGTTCTTTCATCTGATGGATCAGGCGCACATCGTCGCGCCCTTTCCGCTTCACCCAGTAAAGTGTCTGATCTGCCGCCGAGGCATAATCCCATACTTTATTTCCCTTTCGCGGAATCCAGTTCGCGATCCCGATGGAAACGGTCAGTGTATCCAGTCCGAGTTTATTTCCCGCAACTTTTACTGCCTCCTGGATCTTTCTGCACCGCTGCATGATCTCATGATCCGTCATATCATCAAACAGGAGCATAAATTCATCACCGCCGTAACGGAACACAAACTGCTTTCCGTCCATATACTCCTTTAAGATCTCCGCAAGCACAACGAGACACTGATCGCCGGTGTGATGACCGTAGGTATCGTTCCACTGTTTGAAGTGATCCATATCAAGCATCGCCATTCCAAACGAGGTCTGCTCCCGCTCTGCTTTCGCCATTATCTGATCCGCCTGTTCATTCATCCTGCGCCGGTTCGGGATGCCGGTGAGTGCATCCATGTCCGCCTGCTGCATCAAGAACATCTTCTCGATCTCTGCCTGACGCAGAGTACTGCGCAGCTGGATTAAGGAACGCGTGGATTCCTGCTGTGATTTCATGCGCTTTTCTTCCAGCACGAAATATCTCTGCAGTTCCTGATACTGCTTCTTGTCATCACCGATCCGCTGATACAGGCTGATCTTTTCTGCCAGAACTTTTAAACTGAACTCTCTCGTTGTTTCGGTATCTTTATACTCCCGCTCAAGCGTATCCGTCATATGGACCAGCACTTTCTCAAGCAGCTCATAATCCTCCGCGAGTTTCAGATAGCGTATAAAGCCCGCGCACTCATCAAAGTATTCGATCAGATTTTCGCATTGCAGGAACGCATCCAGTGTTTTTTTCTTTAATTCCTGCTCTCCCTGCCCCTCTCCATATTTCCGGGCAAAGAGCAGCTGGTTTACATAAACCTCAAAGCCATTGGTCGTCTTTTTATATTTCTTTAAGAGTTCCTCTAAGTGCTCCGCCTCCGCTTTCGCGTGTACTTCATCGTCCATCTTCATATAAAGCCGCAGGAGCATTGCAGATATTGCCGTTATGTAATCATCACGCTTCTCAGATGCCGGCATTTCCTCAAACATCCCAAAACTCCGGACACGGTAAAACAGTGCCCGCTCATAATCCCCCGATGACTCACAGAGCGCGCTGAAATTCATAATGATGCCACCTGTCTCCGGTACTGGATGCTCCTCCGCAATATCCATTCCCGCAAGGAAACTGTCAATGGCATTGGTGACATCCCCGGCGCCCTGAAACGCCAGTCCAAGATAACTGTAGCACTTTATCAGAATCTCCCACTCCTCCGTCTTTTTTAAATACTGGATCGCCCGTGTGAGATAATTGATCGTCTCTCCATCGGTCTGATAATTCGTGTAGATATCTCCATGACAGAAACAGGCATATCCCGCCAGCGCATCGTCTTTCAACTGCTGCGCTATCTCAAACAGCTCTTCACATTCTGATACGGCACTTTTCCTTTCCGCCCCTTTTGTCTCTATCGTGTGGATCAACTCTTTGACATGTTCATCGTATTTTTCCAGATTCAACGCAGCTACGCCTCCATTCCCATTCTCCACTTCTCCCCATATACTAATATTTTCAGTATCGCCTAAAAAATATCGTCTGTCAATTATTTTTTTTACGAAAATTATCGAATTTTATACACCCTTTCACCTGCCGTAACAGAAGCAATGACAGCAGATTTTCCGATCCACCTGCGGTGTCAGCGCGAACGTGGAAAAATATACGGTATCGCTGCGCAGGATCGCAGTCTGTCCATACAGTACCCGGTAAATGGACTGATACTCTTTCTCCGTGGGTTTTGCCGTGTCCTTCAGTTTCCAGGAGCAAAACTGCACCGGATCATCCTGGCTCAAAACTCCGTACAATGTATCCGGGTAATCCGGCGAACACATGCGGTTAAAGACCACCTCGACCACAGCCTCCTGACCTTCGCTCGGCTCCCCGCAGGCCTCCACCCACACGATCTTTGCCAAAAGGTCGATCTCATCCGCGGTAAGATATATATTCCATCTGTTCTGATACATATTAAGTACATTGGTTACAATAACGGTCGTCTCCGCCTCTGCCGTGATCGATGCCGCAGACGCCTGTATCTGTGGTTCCCTGCACAATGTTATCCTCGCCTCTTCCTCCTCTTTTTGTGTTTCTGTTTCATGTTCGTTTGATTCTGGCGTAAATGATTTCTGTTTCATGTTGGATGCACCCGGAACACTGCCGCAAAGACACACAAGCAGTATGGCAACCAATACTTTTTTTGTCATTTTTTTCCTTTCCTTCAAGAACAAGTGATACTCTAATCATATCCATTATTTTGCATTTCTATTCACCTTTTTCCCGGCGGTGCATGACACCTAATATACATGATATGAACTGGCTGATTATTTTATGTCAAAAAAAAGATCACAGACGCATTCGCCTGTGATCCCTTTTTATTCCCTTTCGGGGAGATTTTTTATTTTTATAATTTGAACTGCTTGGTATTATCCACCAGGATCTGTACATCATTAAGCAACGTCTGCACAATATCGGAAGAATGTTTTACCACTCCGTCCAGTTCGGCAGACATTGCCGATGTCTCCTCGGTGGATGCCGCATTATCCGTTGCCAGCCGGTTCAAGGTCTCAATATCCCCGGTAACCTTATCCCGCTGCGCATTGATCACGGAAATACGATCGGTGATCGTTGTTACCGCATCCACACACGCCTGCAATGCGTCTTTCAGTCCGTGGAACATCTCTCTTGTGCTCTCTAAAGTATTTACCTGGAGCGCCGCTGCCTCGTTCATCGTCTGCATCAGCTGCATGGACTTCTCAGAATTACCGGTAAGTTCCTTGATGATATCATTGATCTCCGTAGCCGTATTTGCGGACTGCGTCGCAAGATTTCCGATCTCCTCCGCTACGACCGCAAAGCCTTTTCCGGCTTCACCCGCGCGCGCTGCCTCAATAGAAGCATTTAAGGACAGCAGATTGGTCTGTGAAGAGATCTCCGTGATCAGGGTTGCCGCCTGGCTGATCTTCGTAACAGAATCGTTGGTATTCTCCGTCTGTGCGTACATGGAATCAATGTCTGTCTTGGTTTTGGTATTTACCTCGATCAGTTTCTGCAGGGCATCCATGGATTTATCCGAGTAATCCTGCATGGTCTTCGCGTTGTCCGCAAGGGAATCCACCTCATTTGAAGTCGTCTGGATGCCGTCCGCGATATTTTCAATACTGTCAGCCGCTTCCGTTGTGGACTGCGCCTGCGTTGTCGTATTCTGCGCGATCTCACCGACTGCGGTAGAAACATTGATGATCGACTCTTCCATCGTTGAAAAGTTCGTATTGAATGTCTCGATCGCTCCCGCGAGATTCTCCGATGTCGTACTGATATTGGAGATCAGCTCAACGATATTCGCCTGTGCCACATTCAGCGCATCGGCAGTTCTTCCAAGTTCGCTTCCATCTTTCACATCGACCGGTGTGGTCAGATCGCCATCGGAAAGACGGGTTGCCAGATCCTGGATCTTTACGAGTGGCTTGCAGATCCGGTTTCCATAAACTTTGGAAATGATCAGCGAAATCACCGCCATGATCACTGCCACAACCGCGATCACAACACAAAGTGCCGCAAAGTTAGAACTGATACTGTTCTCTACGGATGCCATCTCTGCCTGCATGTCATCCACATAATTTCCGGTAGACACGACCCATCCCCACGGTTTAAAGATCTGGGAATACGCTACTTTAGGCGCAACTGTAACACCATCGGATTTTGTGAAATAAAATTCATTAAAGCCGCCGCCATCTGCACTCTGCGCCACTTTCATGATCTCCTGGATGATCATGACCCCATTCTGATCTTCCAGGTCGTAGCGGTTATTTCCTTCCTGATCCGGCAGGATCGGATGCATGACAAGGTTGTAATCGGTATCATCAATCCAGAAATAGCCATCTCCCGCATCTCCGTAACGCATCGCGCGCACGATCTCAGCCGCTTCTTTCTTCGCTTCTTCCTCTGTCAGATCCCCGGCTTCGCATTTGTCATATTCCGCCTGCAGGATCGTGATCACAGACTGTACCTGCGACTTGATCTCCTGATTGTAACCATTGTTCATCGCGTCCTCATAATCACTGACCGCCATCGTGGTCGTTGTTCTTATGCTGATGATCGCTACAATGCCAATGATCAGACAGGCTACTAATACATTCCCCATACACAGGGACATGAGTGACGTTTTTACACTTTTCCCTTTTGCTCTCATATCTTTTTCTCCCTTTTTACGCCAGTGCTTTTGACCGACGGTTATCATATTTGCATATACTTATTATAGCACATTCTGGCGTGTTTTGGGAATTTTTGTAAATTTTCGGCATTTTTTGTCTTTTATGATTTTTTATACGATTTTTGCAATTCAGCGCGTATAATCATGGTCTACGTTTACGATCGCGTACACATTTTCAAAATTTTTCTCCATCAGCTCCGAAACCCAGCGCTTTGCCTCCTCATCACTCATCTTGCAGTCGCCGGGCAGGACAATATCAAACACCACATTGGTATGGGTCGGTCCCTTGATCATACGGAAATCATGAATGCTCATCCGGTCATTTTCCGCAGTGATGATGTCCGACACTTTCTGCTTCATGCCGGCGACCTCCGCATCATTTACGTTGATCGGATCCATATGGATCACCGCGTCACAGTCCAGCTTCTCTTTCAGCTCCCGCTCGATGGAATCGATCAGGTCATGCATCTCGTAAATTCCTCCATCCCCCGGCACTTCCGCATGCAGTGAAATCATACATCTGCCAGGTCCGTAATCATGCACGATGAGATCATGCATCCCGACGATCTGCCCATGTGACATGACGATCTGATCGATCTGTTCTACCAGTTCCGGTCTCGGCGCCTGCCCAAGCAGCGGGCTTAACGTATCTTTCGCCGCCCCATAACCGGTCTGCAGGATAAAGAGCGCGACCAGCACACCGCAGATCCCATCGACATTTCGTCCGGTAAATTTTGTGATCAGCATGGAGAGAAAGACCACGCTCGTAGCCACCACGTCACTCAGACTGTCCGCGGCTGTCGCTTTCATCGCCGCCGAATTGATCTTTTTTCCTATCTTCCTATTATAAGAAGCCATATAAAGTTTCACGCAGATCGCGGCGATCAGTACCACGAACGCCACCAGGCTGGTATCCACCGTCTCCGGGTGGATGATCTTTTTTACGGAAGTCCGTAACAGTTCGACGCCCATGACGAGAATCATCGCGGACACGATAAGCCCGGAGAGGTATTCCACCCTTCCGTGTCCGAACGGATGCTCCAGATCTGCCTTCTTTCCCGCCATCTGAAAACCGACAAGGGTGATGACCGAAGAGCCGGCATCCGAGAGATTGTTAAAGGAATCCGCCATGACCGCGACCGACCGGCTGAGCATGCCCGCCATATATTTCCCGGCAAACAGGATAATGTTCAAAACGATCCCCACGATGCAGCTGATCCTTCCATATCCCCTGCGCACCGCGGGATCTTTGCTGTCTGATGTATCTTTTAATAAAAGCTTTGCTAACAGTTCTATCATATGCTCCCCCTCATATTCCTCATTATCAGGACTATTTTATTCTTTTCCTTCAAAAAAAACAATCATTTCTTTTCATTTTTTCCGCCTGCACAGCATATCTATAAACTGTCACCTCTCCATTCCCAGACGCGTTTCTTAATTTTTCCTTTATTCCATTAAATACCTGATTTTTTCACTACCTTTTTTTCAGGTTTTGTGCTATCTTAGGTAATAAACAACAGGTTATTCACAGAAAGGATTTATTATGCCAAAAAGAAGAAAAAGAAGGCGGCGTTCCTGCCTCACGAAGGGGCTGATCCTTGGCTTTGGGATCCCGGTTTTACTGTTCCTTATTTTATATATTGTTTTTGCGGTCTATTTCCGCTCCCATTTTTTATGGCGCACCGAGATCAACGGTCTGTCCGTCAGCGGCATGACTCCGGATGAGGCAAAGGACAAGATAAAAGAAGCGTCCGAATCCTACCTCCTTACGATCTACGACCGGGATGGAAACAAATACCACATCCGCGCGGCTGACATCGACTATATCTATGTGCCGGGCTCCAGGGAAGAAACGCTCTTACAGGAGCAGAACTCCCTTGCATGGCCACGCGCCCTGTTTTCCGGAACTTCGCTTGATCTGGAGACGACCGTGACCTACGACAGCGACCTTTTGTCTGATGCTGTTGCGGCACTGCCTTGTTTTCTGCCTGAAAATATCACCGAACCCATAGACGCTTACATCGAAAAGACCGACAATGGCTACACCCTGGTTGCAGAAACACCGGGTACACACCTGCTCATCGACGAAGTCCAAAAAGATGTTGCGGATGCCGTGTCCGCCGGTGAGACAACGCTCACGCTGACGGACAGCGACTATCTCGCGCCTTCCGTGACATCCGATGATCCGGCTCTGACCGCATGCATGGACACCATAAATACCTGGCTCTCCACTTCAATCACCTATGACATCACCGATCAGAATGAAGTGCTCGACCGGAATACGACTGCAGACTGGATCGAGATCGGTGACGATTACAGTGTATCACTAAATCAGGCCAAACTTACTGCTTATGTTCAGTCGCTTGCCAGCAAATATAACACCTACGGCCGCAAGCGGAATTTTATCACGACAAAAGGGGACACCATAGTGATCGGCGGCGGTGATTACGGCTGGGTCGTTGCCAAGAAAAAAGAGGCAGAGCAGATTTCTGCGGATCTTGCCACCGGTACCGCTATTTCCAGAGAGCCGGTTTATGAGCAGCGCGCGATCCAGAGATCAGCAGACGACATTGGAAATACCTATGTGGAGATCGACTATACCAATCAGCATCTCTGGTATTATAAGGAAGGTTCCCTTGTGACCGAGGCGGACATTGTTTCGGGAAAACTTTCCAATGGCAACGGTTCCCCGGACGGGATCTACAAGATCGTCTACCGCCAGAGCCCTGCTGTTTTAAAGGGCGAGGACTACGAATCCAATGTAACGTATTTTATGCCGTTTGCCTACAACGTCGGCATCCACGACGCTGCCTGGCGCAGTGCCTTTGGCGGCAACATCTATATCAATTCCGGCTCGCACGGCTGTATCAATGTCCCATACGACTGCGCGACCGCTATTTACCAGAACATCGAAGTCGGCACTCCGGTTGTCGCCTATTACAGAGAGCCGGTTTCCTTAACTTCCAATTCTGCAAAAATCTCCAATGCGTATTCGTATACCGATCCGGATGCAGACAAAAAAGCAGCAGGTACGGCAACACCGTAACCTGCTTTTTTTTCTCTCTGTCTCTGATCTTAGATCGTAGATGCGATGATCTCCAGATTTCCCTGAAGTTCTACTTTTCCATATCCGTTTGGAAGAATAAAGTGATCTCCCTTTTTGATACGCTGTCCGTTTAACAGTGCATCCCCTTCCAGTACAGACATGATAAGGAACGGATATTCCTGCTCAAACTCCATCTTTCCGTCCAGCTCGATCTTAAACACCTTGTAATACTGGCAGGAATACAGTTCGTTTAATTTGTTCTTTTCCACATGCGCAGCGGATTTTACACTGTCTTCCACAGATTTTGCCGGAACTGTGATCACATCGATACTCTTTTCGACATGCAGTTCTCTTGGCTTTCCATTGGAAAGTCTGTCGTAATCGTATACACGGTAAGTGATATCACTGTTCTGCTGTGTCTCAAGGATCATAAGACCTCCCTTGATCGCATGTACCGTACCCGGATCGATCTGGATGAAATCACCTTTCTTTACCGGGATCTCACGGATAAATTCTTTCCATCTTCCCTGATGGATCATGTCGCTCAATTCCTCTTTGGTCTTCGCGTTATGACCGATCACGAGGGATGCGTTTTCCGGGCAGTCAATGATGTACCAGCACTCGGTCTTTCCGAAAGAGCCGTTCTCATTTACCTTTGCGTATTCGTCGTTCGGATGAACCTGGATACTCAGATCGTCCTTTGCGTCAATGATCTTGATGAGAAGCGGGAAACGGTCGATATCCACATTTCCGAAAAGTCCCGGCTCTTCTTTCCACAACTGTGACAGTTTCTTTCCGGCATAAATGCCTTCACGGATCGTGTCATCTCCGTTCTGATGCGCCGCAACGCCCCAGCATTCGCCGATATCATCGCCCTCTACTTCATAGCCGAAATCGGTGCGCAGTCTGGTTCCTCCCCAGATATTGTGGGTAAATACCGGGTTCAAAAATAAAATTGGTGTCTCCTGTTTGTTCATTCCAAGCTCCTTTCCGTTGGATTCGATCACCTTCTGATACCAGTAGGCGGAATCCTTTACAATCCTTTTTTGTGTTGCAAAATCGACATATACAATGCCGAATCTTTCATTGTATCCTTTATCCCATTCAAAATTATCAAGAAATGTCCACAGGAAATATCCCCTGACATCCGCGCCGTCATCATTTGCCCGGCAGAGTGCGGAAAGATATTCATCCAGAAACTGGATGCGATTCGGATCATGTACTCTGCCATCGCGTGACACATTGTCGTGGCAGGACATTCCGTTTTCTGTAATGTAGAGTGGCAGATGATAGCGCTCCGAGAGGAAACGCACGCCCCAGTAAAACGCCCCGGGCGTCACCGGCCAGTTTGCCGCCGTCTTGGCAAAGCCCGGCTCGCGTGATACGAACTCCGGCTCCCCATCTGCTCCGGCGCGCACCGGATAGCCATTGTAAATATTCTGTCCCATGAAATCAATCGGCTGATGGATCAGTTCCATATCTTCCTTTGTGATCTTGGGCAGATACTCCTTATATTTTTCCAGTCCTTCCTTCGGATAACTTCCGAGGAACACCGGATCGGAAAACCATGCCACATTCCATGTCCAGTTATCGATCGGGTTATAAAATCCGAAATAAACTTTCTTTGCCGCTTCGATATCCTCTTTGCTGTCGGTCGCCGGATAAGCCACGCCACAGGTCGGCGCATAGCCGATCTTGATCTCCTGCTTCGCGTATTTCCGCAGGTTGATCACTGCCTGCCCGTGTGCGCGCAGTGCGTTATGCGCGATCTGGAATGTCTCTTTGATCTCCATCTTTTTGCCCGGCGCATGAACCCCGGACAGGTGTCCAAGCCCTACAAAACACTGCGGCTCATTCAGCGTGAAGAAATATTCACACAGATCCGAGAAATTCTCCGCAACGACTTTCGCGTATTCCCCGAACCAGCCGATCACGTCCTCGTTTAACCAGCCGCCCCTATCCTGGAGCGCCTGTGGAAACTCCCAGTGATACAGGGTGATGTACGGCGTGATTCCGTTCTTTTTCATCTCAAGGATCATATCGCGGTAGAGCGCGATCGCCTTTTCATTGACCTTGCCGGTTCCCTCCGGCAGGATTCTGGCCCAGCTTAGGGAAAAGCGGTACGCCCTGATCCCGAGCAGACGCATCAGCGCAAAATCTTCTTTGTAGCGGTGGATCTCATCACAGCTCACATAAGCATTCTGGTTCTCGTAAACACGGCCTTCCTCCGTAAAGGTGTCCCATATGTTTTTCCCACAGCCATCCTCTTTATCTCTTCCTTCGATCTGGTAGGCGCTGCTCGCAACGCCCCATGCAAAATCTTGCCGAAACATCTCGTTCCTCCCAGTTCTATTTTTTTATACCTGATATTTGTTCAGTGCTTCCTGCAGGCGGGAAACTTCCTGGTTCAGCTCTTCTGCCGCCGCTGCCAGTTTCTCCGCATCGGAAAGCTGACCGTTTACTGTTGCTGTTACTTCTTCCGCGGATGCCGCCGTCTCCTCGGAAACAGCCGCGATACTGCGGATCGAATCAAATACTTTTTCTTTATCGGAAACCATTTCTTCCATATTTCCGGTCACTTCACCGAGCACCCTGATCAGGTTCGTCACGTTGGTATTGATCTCGGTGAAGATATCTACCGTACCCTCGATCGACTCCGCCTGATTTTTCAGGAATTCTTCCGCACGTTTCGCAGAATCCGAAGTAACTTTGGTCTTCTGCTGGATCACACCTACTATCTGGCGGATATGGCTTCCTGCTTCCGCTGACTGATCGGCGAGTTTACGGATCTCCTCCGCAACGACCGCAAAACCTTTGCCCGCTTCCCCTGCGCGTGCCGCCTCGATCGATGCGTTTAAGGACAGAAGGTTGGTCTGCTCCGCGATCTCGCTGATCGTCGCGATGATGCTTCCGATGCTCTTTGAATTTTCTTCTACATCGGCGATGTTCTCGATCAGGATGTTCGTGATCTCCGCTGCCGCTTTGGACTTATCGGAAAGCTCGTAAACCATGACTTTTCCGCTTTCGATCGCTTCCATCGCCTGATTGGAGTTTTCCTGCATATCCGAAGTTCTGCCATGCACCAGATTCAGTTTATCCGAGAAATTCGTCATTTCCCGCAGTCCCACTTCGGTATCTTCCGCCTGTCTGGTAACGCCTTGCGCAACCTCTTCCATCGCGGTGTTGATGCCGTTCATGGAATCTACCATCGTGCTCGCGGTCGCTGCCACGCCCTCCGTAGACTCACTGACCGCAGCGATAAATCCGATGACATTCTGCATCAGCTGTCTGATATTCTGTAACATCTCGGTCATTCCGCCGGCAAGCAGCTTAAACTCGTCATTGCGCTTTGTCGTAAATTCTGTTGTGAAATCTCCTGCGGATACCTTATCCATCTGACGCTTTAAGGCAGTAACCTCACGGCTGATGCCCTGCGCCATCACACTTCCGATCAGCAGTGCGACCACGCATGCCAGGATCACGATGATGATCGTTGTATTCCGGATCCCGGACGCCGCGGACAGGATCGTTGCCTTCGGCACAATGCTTGCCACGGTCATTCCGGTCGTTCCGATCGGAGAAACCGAGAGCAGATAGCTTTTGCCATTAAAGTTCACATAGCTGTTTCCGGTCTCTTCGGCTGCGAGCGCGCGTTCTTCGACATCACTGCCTTCAAACAGATCTGTCGTTACAAGGCTTCCGTCTTCCATGGTAAGCACACGGTGATCCGGAGTAAATAACGCAACGTAAGATCCTTCCCCGTTGTCGATATTCGCAAGGACTTCCTGGATCGCCGCCGTGGTGATATCCAGACTGATAAAACCATTGCCCTTGGAAAAAGTTCTCATATAAGCGACTGCATAGCTGTCCGTCTTGGATTCGGTATTTTCATCCAGATAGGTATGGTAACCGCTCCAGTGATTTTCATTTCCGGAACCGGAACTGAAGCGCGCCCCTTCATCTGTTTCCAGATAAGCTTCGTACGCACCCATCGGCGTATTGCTGGCCGTTGATGTAACACCGTTTCCGTTTTCACCAAACACTGCGTAGTTTGCGATATAGCTTGATGTTCCACGGACGGTGGTGAGCACCGCCTGTACCGAACGATAGCAGGACTGCGCCTCTGCCGCGTCCGCTTTGTAGGACTTAGTATAATACGCCTGTATGTACTCGTTGCTTGCAAACTCCGCCGCCTTGTTCTGCACATTTTCGCACAGAAGATTGCAGTTTAAACTCATGGACGCTACAGTATCCATCACAGACTGCTCATATTGTTTCTTGATTCTCTTTACGGAAAGATTGTATGAAACCGTTCCCAGTGCGACGATCAGAAGAACCGGAACGCAGAACGCGAGGATCAGTTTATACCCGATCTTACTGTTTCCTTTTTTACTCTTTACAGTCTTCCCACCTTCTTTTTTCGCGCCCGGCGCCGGGATCCTGATCCCGTCTAAAGGCAACTTCGGCACTTTGATCTTTTTTGCGGCATCCTTCACCTTCGTCATCTTTTCTTTCACCGCCGCTTTGTTTCCCTTTTTCCCAATGTTTTTTGCCATGGTTTTTCCTCCCTATCTGCCAGCCATGCTTCACGCCTTTGTATATAACATTCTCACTCAAGCTCTCCCCTGCTTTGATGAGCAAATTACGGATGCCAGATAAAACGGTTCTGCCACTGGTCCACAGTCCACAGGGATCCGGATCTTCACTTCGTGTTTTCCGTCTTTCCCGTGTCTTAGTACGGTCTGAAGAAACAAACAGTCACCCCATGTTTCCTCAAAATTCGCATCCAGCTTTATCACCTGTGACTCGTCCCCGTCAATGACCGCTTCCGCGACAACCGCCGGGTGCTTCACACATTTTTTGTACTGGATCGCAATCTCACTTCCGCTGATTTCAAAGGTAATGGATGATCCCGGCTCTTTTGCCGTCCATCCATACCGAAACACTTCCGTGATCGCATTCTGCTTTTCCATATCCTTCTTCCAGCCGCCGGTGATCACCGGATCGCAGTTATCATTCCGATAACGCACCGCATGCTGATAGGAAGCCTCCGTAAGCGGCGCTTTTTCCTCCGCTTCTGCTTCTTTTTGCTCCCTCTCGGTATACACTTCCTCCAGGAAACTCTCTATCACGCCTGCGACCAGTTTATGTCCGATGTCGTTCGGGTGCAGATAATCTGCGGTGATCTCCTCCGCGCTTATCCTGCCCGCCGCCACTTCCGGATAAATGGAACGCTGCATACTGATCTGTGGCAGTTCATAATATCTTGCTACCTTTGCGTGCCAGACTTCCGCGCTACCGCCATCGTCATAACGCACACAATTTATGATTATTATAGCAGTATTTTGGTCAAAAGTGTAGATTTTTCGAATCAAACTTTCATATGTTTCCATAAAAAATTCATTTGCATCGTCATTTACACTAAATTCCACAAAAACCACATCCGGCTTCTGATCTAACAGATCCTTTTCCACGCGTGCTGCCGCAAACTGCGAGGTCGTAGCGCCAATGCCGGCATTGATATAGGAAACTTCTGTTTTGGGGAACTTTTCCTGCCACCATTCATACACACGATACGCGTAACAGAGCTCCGGCTCGGTCGCGAGACATCCCATCGTAATGGAACCTCCGATAAATCCGACCTTAACTGGTTCCCCTGCCTCGGCACGCCGCATCACCTGCTTTAACCGGAAAAGATTTCCCCGGTTCGCGATCGCTTTTTTGTTATCTATCTCAAACTGCATACCATTTTCTCCTTATATAGGTTGTGAGCCTGCTTATGCAGGCTCACGAGTCAAAATATATTAGGTTTGCGGCGGTTGGAGTGTAAGGGTTATTACCCGCCGCAGGATGAAAAGAAACTGCCGGTACTTGTTTAGCGTCTGCCAATCTCTGTGTCTGTCACTGTGGTCACACTGTGTTCTTTGATGTAATCAATGATTTCATCCAATTCTGTGAACGCAAGACCAACATAACTGTCTGCAGCGCCGTAGTAAATCGCGATCTTTCCGCTCTCAGAATCATGAATGGTTGCGCATGGGAAGCATACGTTCGGAACGAATCCTCTTTCCTCATACCATTCTTCCGGAGTGAGCAGGAAAGTCTCACATCTGTATTTTACAATAGACGGATTGTCAATATCTAAGATTGCTCCGCCGATGGAATAAACATAACCATTGCAGGTTCCACTTACACCGTGATAGAAAAGCAGCCATCCTTCGGATGTCTCGATCGGAGCAGCTCCGCCACCGATCTTTAAGGACTCCCACCATTCATTTCCTTTTCCCATGACATGTCTGTGTTTGCCCCAGTATACCATATCCGGGCTCTCGCTGACGAAGATATCACCAAACGGAGTGTGGCCACTGTCAGACGGGCGGGAAAGCATCATAAAGTTTCCATTGATCTTGCGCGGGAATAACACCGCGTTACGGTTAAACGGAAGGAACGGATTTTCAATTCTTGTGAAAGTCTTGAAATCTGTTGTCTTCGCGACACCGATCGCTGCGCCGTAGAAATCCTGGCACCAGATAATGTAGTAGGTATCTTCTACTTTTACCAGACGAGGATCGTATGCGTAGATCGGCATGAACGGCTTTCCGTCTTCATCTACAAACGGGATCTTATCCTTTTCGAAATCCCAGTGGATCGCGTCTTTGCTTCTTCCCATGTAGATATATGGGATACCGTTTGTCTGCTCGCCACGGAACACACCGATGAATTCATCACCGTAAGGCATAACTGCGCTGTTGAAGATACGCGCTACGCCTTCCACCGGATTTCTTCCGATGATCGGGTTTTCATTGTAACGCCATACCGGCGCGTTTTTTAATCCTTCCGGTTTTTCCTGCCACGGCACATTCGGCACTGCCGGGCTGATCATTTTATATTTGCTCATACTATTCTCCTTTTCTTTCCCAATTACTCGGATGCTTTATTTTTCGTTTGCTAAAAATTCCAGATTCTTTTTGATCAGATCACATCTCTGCGCTACGCACTCAACGGAACGTCCCGGATCTGCCGGTGTGTTGAATACGAAATCTTTCAGTTTGTCGATCGTTGTTGTCGCAACATGCAGTCTGGTATCACTTGCTGCATAGTAAATGTATACCTCTCCTGCTTCATTTGCGATCGCGCCGTTAGTAAATACAACGTTTGATACATCGCCGACTCTTTCCCACTCTCTCGGAGCGATCAAAAATCCGGACGGCTCTGCGATCACTTTTCCAGGATCCTCTAAGGATGTCGCGAATGCGTAAATAACATAGCGAAGTCCGGCTGCTGTGTTACGGACACCGTGCGCAATATGGATCCAGCCCTTGTCGGTCTTGATCGGAGTAGCACCTGCGCCGTTCTTTGCCTCGGTGATCGTATGGTATTTTCTAAGGCTGGTCATGCGCTCTTCGTCGATCACTGCATGTGTGATATCGTCGCACAGGCCAAAACCGATTCCTCCGCCGCTTCCGGTGTCGATGAAATCATCCATCGGTCTGGTGTAGAATGCATATTTTCCGTTTACGAATTCCGGATGCAGGCATACATTTCTCTGCTGCGGGGAATTTAAGGTAACCAGGTTATCCAGTCTTTCCCAGTGCTTTAAGTCTTTGGTTCTTACGATTCCGGCTGCTGCAACCGCTGCGGAAAGATCGTTTACGGTCTTATCCTTGCTCTCGGAGCAGAATACACCATAAATGTATCCGTCTTCATGTTTGGTCAGACGCATGTCATATACGTTGGTCTCTTCCGGGCAGGTATCGTCCAGAAGGATCGGATAATCCCAGAATTTGAAACCATCCACTCCGTTGTCGCTTTCCGCAACACCGAAGAAAGATTTTCTGTCATTTCCTTCGATACGGGCAACGAGGTAATATTTTCCGTTCAGTTCGATCGCGCCTGCATTGAAAACCGCATTAACGCCGAGACGTTCCATAAAGTACGGATTTGTCTCCGGGTTTAAATCATAACGCCAGGTAAGCGGAATATGTTCTCTGGTAAGTACCGGATATTCATAACGGTCGTAAATTCCATTGTAAAAATCAGATTTTACATTTTTTCTGGCTATCAGTTCGTTGTATTTCTTCAATTCTTCTTCATATTTCTTATGCAACATCGATATCCCTCCTTATCACTTCTATGCACATTCTTCCGTTATGGTACGGGCATTTCCACGGTTCTACGATCGGTCTGTCCGGATACGGCTTTCCGTTCTCGTCTACTTCCCAGAACCACTCGGAGCCTTCACGTTTGTCGATCACATAGTCTTTGATGAACTGCCATTCACTTTTTGCGGCTTCCAGATACTCTTTTTTCTCCGGATTTCTCTGATAGCCGTTTAAGAATCCGATCACGGTCTCTGCCTGAACCCACCATACGCGGTGTGTATTGACTACGCCTTTTTCGCACTCGTTCGCAAGTGAATGTCCGTCGAATGCAACCTTGTAAACCTGCGCAGTCAGATCGTCGATGATCGGTCCCATCTTCTTCTGATAAGCTTCCTCTCCGAGGACATCCACACCGCGGTTTAAAAGCCACGCTGTTTCAATATCATGTCCATAGGAATGCAGATCCAGAATGCTGTTGTAATTTTTATCAAAAAACACTTCCTGTCTGTGAAGCTTTGGATTGTAGATCTTGTCTGCGATCGTATCAAGGATCCACTCCAGACGTTTCTTTACTTCTGTGTCTTTGGATACGCGGTAAAGCTCGGTATATGCTTCAAATACATGGAGCAGGGTGTTCATCGTCTTATCTGCGATCACGCCGTTTTCAGAAAGCTTGTCGTTCTCGATCAGGTGGAACTCACGGTCAAACGCTTCCAGGTATCCCACCTCATCGGTGCATTTTTCCTCGATGATATGGAACAGCTCTTTTGCCATCGCAAGTGCTTCCTCATCTTTGGATGCTTCATAATAAGAAGACAGTGCGTAAATGCAGAATGCCTGGTTGTAAGTATGTTTTGTCGTATCTTCCGGTTTTCCGTCATAGGTGATGGACCAGTAAATACCGCCATTTTCCTTGTCAAAGCAGTAGTCCTTCATGAACGCGAATCCGTGTTTTGCTTCATCGAGCAGGCTTTCATCTTTTAAAAGCGTATATGCATTGGCAAAGAACCAGGTGATCCGGCTGTTTAAGATGCAGCCCTTGACTGCTTTCTTATCCAGCGCGAGATCATAACCGAGCCATCCATAATAGCCGCCATGCTCATTGTCACGCAGATTTTTCCAGAATGGAATTATTGTGTGTAATAAATGCTCTTTTACTTCTTCGACCATCATATTCTCATTCTCCTTATCTTAACCTTTGACAGCTCCCGCGGTAATACCACTGTAAATCTGTTTCTGGCACACGATAAATATGATCAATGCCGGAAGCAGGGAAATGATAACGCCCGCGCAGATCATGTTGTAACGGTTTCCGAGAGGTCCTGTAAATGTATACAGGGACATTGCTATGGTACGGATATCCTTGCTCTGTAAGTACAGGCTGGCTGAGTAGTATTCGTTGTAAGTACCTACACCCTTTAAGATGGCGCTGGTCACAATCGCCGGCTGTAACAGCGGAAGGATGATCTTCCAGTAGATCTGGAAATAGGAAGCACCGTCAATGATCGCCGATTCATCCAGAGAGTCCGGAATGTTTTCCATGAACTGAATGAAGATGTATACGGAGATGATATCGGTACCCATGCTCATGATGATGTAACCATACAGATGGTTGATAAATCCGAGTGCGCCCATGATGTTGTATACGGTTACCTGCATTGCTACTGCCGGAAGCAGGGAAGCAAATAAGAACAGGTTACGGATCAGGGTATTTCCCGGGAATTTAAAACGGTTCAATACATATGCAAGCTGTGTTCCGACCAGGATCGCCCCGGCAAGTACGCAGACAAGCACGATTCCTGAGTTAAGGAACGCTCTTCCCATGTTTGCAGTGTTGAACGCTTTGATAAAGTTATCCAGTGTCCATGCCGCCGGTAATGTCATTACATTGGTTGACTGATATTCCGCGTCTGTTTTAAAAGCGGTGATAACGCAGGATACCACCGGAAGCACTGCGGCGAATGAGAAGAAGATCAGTGAAAAATATTTTACTACGATCCAGATCCAGCCGCCTACGCTTCTGTGTTTGATTCTTTTTTTCGTTGCTGCCATTTTGGTTCGACCTCCTTACGCCTTCACTCTTTTTTTGTGCTTGATCTCTTCTTCTTCGTTCGCATTCCGGAAAAGAACATTCATAATGACTTTCTGTAAGATCGTTGCGATGAAGATGAGGATCAGCAGTACAACCGCCATCGCAGATGCAAGACCTACTTTCTGGCTGACATGCGCGATCTCATTCATGATAACGAAGTAAGTACCTGTTCCGTTCGCACCGCTGGTGATAACGTATGGCGGTTCGAATGCACTTAAGGATCCTGAAATGGAAAGGATAATATTTAAAGTTACGATCGTACGGATACTCGGTAATATAATATGTAAGAACTGCTGGAACTGGTTTGCTCCGTCAAGCTCTGCTGCTTCGTACATTTCTTTGTCTACGGACATGATCGCTCCGATAAAGAGTACCATATTCTGTCCGAAGTATCTCCAGACGGAAGTCGCTACCAGTGACCAGTTGTTTACTCTCTGGTCTTTCAACCAGTATGGCAGGTTATCCAACTGGAATCCACACCACTGAAGAACGGTATCAAATACGAATCCTCTGGTGTAGAAGAACTTGAAGATAAATCCGATTGCAATACCACTGATCAAAAACGGGAAGAACATCAATCCCTTAAACAGTCCACCGCATCTTGTCTTGAAGCTTAAGATCGTTGCGAGATAAAGCGCGATCACAAGCTGGATCAGCGCGCCTGCGATGTAGTACAGGCTGAGCTTCAACGCTGAGAAGCAGTCCTTTCTTCTGAATACATCAAGGTAGTTCTTCCAGCCCACGAACTGCCGTTTATCTACCGGTGTCGTATACTTCATTTTGTAAAAACTGAATTTTACCATTTCGCCGAACGGCAAGTAGGTAAATACAAACAAAAGCAGGAGCGGTATGATCGAAAACGCCAGAACAATAAGCACTTTCTGACCTTCCCTGCTTTTCGCCCACTTAGCAAGGCTAAATGGCTTTTTTTGTTTTGTAGCACTTTCTGCTTTAGCTACCATATGCTTTTCCTCCCTGATCAATTTAATTAACTTAGTGCAGTTTCTTTGTTTTTCGCACCTCTTTTTACTTAATTTAATTATATATTTTCTATTTATTTATTCATCACTCATTCTTGTTATTAATTACTCATTCTTGTTATTGTTGTCCTTTTCCTCTATTTTACCAAATGTCGCTTTCCATTTTTGTGCACTTTTCCCATTTTTATTCTTTTCCATCGCTTGTGTGCAAGCTAATTTTAGCTTATTTTTCATTTTTCAATTATTCACGCAAAAAGGCATGTACAAATACTTTCACGCATCCTGCTCCGGCGTACAATCACCGCCACACGAAAAAGAGCAGGGAGCTTGCGCCCTCTGCCCATTTCCTTCGCTATACTATTTAAGGTTGATTCATGAAAAAGATTTTTTTATTATTCGTTGACCTCTACGCCTTCTGCGTCCTGAGCGTCAGTCCATTTCTGGTTCCAGTCGTTCATGATGTCGTCGAAAGATTCGTCACCGTTTGCTGCATGCTCGATGAGCTCCTGGATCTTGCTGTCACCGGAGTTGTTGATGTTTAACTCGGAATCAGAGTTCAGGTCTGTAAGCAGATCTTCTTCGCCCTCCAGCGCAGAATCATCCGACACATAGTCGATACCATCGAATGCAGAGTATACTTCCGGCCAGTTGTCATCATCCAGAGCGATCGGCATACCACCTTCATTATAGGAGAAGCCAGATTTTTCAGTCATCCATTTTACGAAGATGATAGAAGCCTGTAAGTTTGTATCATCAGCGTCTTTGTTGATACCCCATGCATAATCCGCGCCTGAAGATGCGTACTGTTTTCCGTCTACTGTGATCGGGAATGGCATATATCCGATATCAGCACCATTGTCACCAGCATCTCTCATCTGTGTGTAAGCCCAGGAACCAAGTACCATGCAACCGATCTCTCCATTGTTGATCATGCCCTTGCAGCCTTCCCAGTCAGTTGTTGTGTAATCGTCTTCTGTCAAACCACCTGCTACTGCATCATATAAGATCTTGTATACGTTGTAAGCATGTGTGCCATCACCAGGATCACTGAACGGATCTTTGGTATGAGCTAATTTCTGATTAAGGTAAGTAGAATCGCCAGTTGCGCTTCCTCCGATGTAAGCATCCCATGCCCCCATGGTCCAGCCTGCAGCGTAGTTTGTGTAAAGCGGAATAGCGTCTGTGTTGTCTTTGATCATCTGAAGATCAGTCATGAATTCATCCGGAGTTTTCGGAAGAGCTGTGATGCCTGCTTCTTCAAATACTTTCTTATTGTAAACGATACCCTGTGCGTTTCCGGTAGAAGCAATACCATATACCTCTCCGTCATACATCTTGCTGTTTGCGAATCTTACTAATGGCTCCATGGTATCAAGGGAACCATAATCATAAAAATATGTGGAAAGTTCTCCGTTGTCTACTGCCGGGATCATCATGATATCGCCCCAGTAGTCACCGCTCTGTAAACGAAGCAGAGAAGTTTCTGCGTAGTCTGTTACCGTTTCTACATTTACTTTAATATTCGGATACATTGCATTGAAATCTGCAAGATAGTCATCCCATTTCTTTCCTGTATAATCATCCTGCTGTAAATCTGTTCTGTGGTTTGCGACAGAGATCTCAGCAGCAAGATCTGTACAATCTTCGCCAAGTTTTAAATCAGCGTAGCTGATGACTCCGTCTGCAGAGCTGCCTGCAGAGCTGCCTGCTGCGCTTTCTGTTCCGGATGCACTGTCCTTTGCAGAATCGTTAGATGAATTTGTGCTGGAAGTATCAGAGCTGCTTCCACATGCTGCCATGGACGCCATCATTGAGACTGTCAGGCTGACCGCCAATACTTTTTTCAGTTTCATAAAAATATCCTCCTTTTTGTGTTACCTTATTTCCTGTTACCTCTGTAACTTAATTTAATTATATTATATTTATTTTTTAATTCATCACTCATACTTGCGTTTAATATCTTTTTCTTGCTCTTTTCGTCACTTCTGTATATGTGTCCAAATTTGTTCCTTGGTTTTTGTGCATTTTTACTTTTATTTTTTCACATTTTTATCTCTTTTTTCTGTTTTTAGCCTTTTTTACTCAAATCAGCAATATTTATTTACCTTTTCTTGCTTGCCTTTCTTTCTATTTTACCATATAATATAGAAAATATCAGTGTGTAATCGTAACCAGTTCTGGCAATTCCTATCCATTTTGCCAGACGAACGATAAGGAAAGGAGTTTTTATGGACTTCAGACAGGAATTCAAATCTTCCTTTATCCGTCTTCCCGCGCTCGGTGCCGGAATGTCGGAATATAGTCTGCTCGGAGAAGTCTACGGCAGCACGCCGGATCACACGGTCGGCGACATGATCTCTGTGCTCGCGCACAGCTCGATCACCTGCCAGCCGCCGTTTTCCTACCACATCCGCTCGCTCGGATGTTACCTGCTTCTCCTTACGACCAGCGGAAGCGGTACGCTGCGTTACGGAAACCGGACGCTCGAGTTAAAAGAGAAGACCCTTTTGTTTTTTGACTGCCGTCAGCCCTTCTCTCTTTTTATCAATCACTCTTTCTGGAATTTTGAGGCTTATTTTTTAACCGGGACAAACTTAAAAAATTACTACGAACTTTTAAAAGAGCTGGAACAGCCGTTTAACCTGCATACCAATTCTTCCGTTTTCCAGCACTTCAAGGCACTTGACCGGAACAACAAGACTTACGCGGACCGGAACCCGGTTCTGGATGTAAAGTGCCTGACGGACATTTTTACCGAGATCGCTCTCATCCGCCGCGCAGAGGACGAGCCGGTCGAAAAGATCCCGCCTTATCTTCTTTATATGAAAAAATGCTTCGATTACTCCTACGCAGAAAACTATACGCTCGCCGATTTCGAGCAGAAGCTTGAGATCAGCAAGTATCGTCTCTGCAGAGAGTTCTCAAAACATTTTTCCTTATCTCCGCTGCAATATCTAAATCACAGGAGGATCGATATCGCAAAGGATCTTTTATGTACGACAGACGAGCCCGTCCATGAGATCGGCTCGTCCATCGGAATTGATAACACCAACCATTTCATCGGTCTCTTCAAACGTGAGACCGGATTTACCCCAACTGCATACCGACAGCATCTGTTAGAGCAGAACGGTTAGGCAGCCGGCAGGACTTTATGACCATGTGAGTTCGTAAAGTCTTGCCGTTTTTTCTTTTTTCTGTTCTACACTGAGCGTACCGGTCCGCTCATTCCACGCATACGCGTCTTTTGCGTAAGAAGGATAGATGCAGCGCACGTTCACTTCTTTTCCTGCCAGTCCCGCAACTGGAAGCACCCGGCTTTCCTGCGTGCCTTCCCTGCGCCAGACGGCAAGATAGCATTTCTTTTCTCCGCGCATGCCAAGGCTCACCCATTCATCCGCATAGGAGGAAAGCCCAAGCGGCCAGAACGGATAAAAGTCTTTGATATCTGACCGGATCTTTTTGTAAAGATCAAGCCCCTCTTTCACCAGTTCCTTTCTGGCATCATCCAGTTTTGCGAGATGACCGCTCTGATGCACGCGCAGCAGCATCGCGTTTACCATGTTAAAAACAACTTCTTCTTTTAACGCGTCCTCCGGCACCTGCTCCTCATGGTTCATCGGATAAGTCCAGACCGCGCTCTGTTCCGGTGTCAGCCCGCTCGGCGAATTTGCCGCGATTGTGGCATAATCCAGATAATTTTCCTGATCGCTCGTAGACTGGATGCTGTAACGGGAAAGCATTGCGTAGTCGATACGCATGCCGCCGCTCGAACAGTTTTCTATGATGAGATCCGGATAGCGCGCGAACACGCCGTCCAGCCAGGAAAGATAACTGCGCTCATGGGCAAGCATTCCGTCTCCCACACTGTCCGCGTTTAATTCCGTTCCGATCCCCGGCTCGATATTGTAATCCATCTTTATATAGCCGACGCCGTAATCGCGCACCAGGCGGTCGATCACCTGATCCGCATAGTCGCGCACCGCAGGGTTCCGGTAATCCAGCTGATATCTGCTTCTGTCATACACACGCTTTCCGTGGCGTACAAAGAACCAGTCATCCGGAACTTTTTTCGCTGTCTCACAGCAGATCCCCATCACTTCCAGTTCCAGCCAGACGCCCGGTATCATACCTTTCTTGCGGATATAATCCGTCACCTCGCGCACGCCGTTCGGGAAACGCCTGCGGCTCTCTTTCCACTCTCCGACGCTGTCCCACCAGTCGCCGTCCGCATACCAGCCACAGTCGATGCAGAAATATTCGCATCCTGCCTCCGCCGCGGCATCGATCAGCGGAAACTCCGCCTCTGTCGTAGGTTTTCCCCACAGGCAGTTCATGTAGTCATTGAATATGATCGGGAGCTTTTCATTGTCCGCGTTGACCCTGCGGATCTTTCTGCGGTAGGACGTCAGCGTCTTCATCGCGTCATCAAATCCGTCTGCCGTCACACCGACCGCCACCGGAACACCGGTGAAGCTGTCGCCCGGCTGTAAGGTTTTGTACCAGTGGGAATAGATTTCATTCGGGCCGCTCACCGCAAGATACAAATGTCCGTTCTGGTCTCCGATCTCCCAGTGCCACGAGCCGTTGTGCTCGATCTGGAAAAACAGGCCGCTTCCTGTCTCCGTATTTTCCAGATATGCCATCGGCAGGTATTCCTTGCTCGACCAGTTTCCGGTATTAGACACCCGGATCATGGAGGAAGACCGCTGGTCTTCAACAGGCTGCACCAGTTCCATGCCAAGCTCCGGCAGGGTATAGCACTTCCAGTTCATCTCTCTCTGCCAGCTGTTATGTGGAACATAGATCTTCATCTTTTCATCTCTCGGAAGCACGCCCTCTTTCTCGATGCCCTCATAATTAAAAGAGGAAAGATATTCCAGCGTCTGCGGTTCATGTCCCTCATTCCGCACCGTCTGCCACATGCGGACGATCGGATCTCCATCATAAAACTGCAGATACGCGTCCACAAAAACATTCGTCACGTCATCGCGCAGGATAAATTTGAGCAGCCTTCCCTTTTCGTTCCTCTCATCCGTATGCCCCGCATATTTCATCCGGTAGCCCGGCGCTGTCACGATATATTTATTGCCGTGCCGCTCATACGGCCGGTCAAATCCCGAAAGATTCATCTCCACAAAGCGGAATCCGTACTCTGTCGTTGCCGCCACGATATCCTCGCGGTGAAACGGCAGTGCGGAAAAATGGAGCAGCTTTAAATTATTTTCCTCATCGATCTCCCACACAAGATAGATGCCGTTTTCTTTGATCTCTATTGTCTGCATATGAAAAGCCTCCTCCTTAATAAGTATCTGTCACAGAGCGGCATACAAGCCGTTTTTTCAGATCCTCCGCATCCGCGAAGCTTCCCTGTGTGATATCTTCTTTCTTTAATGTGACCACGGTTTCCTTCTTTTCGGTGAGCATCAGATAATTATCACCAAAGACCGCGTCCGCATCCGCGAAATCCAGTTCCAGGAATGGCACAAACGTATCGGCACAAAGGTGGATCCGATATTCGTCTTTTTCTTCTGTGACCGTGGCTTTCACCTGTGGTTTTTTCAGTTTCAGATATTTATACGGTACAAAAATCTCTGTCTCCTTTAACACGGTTCCATCGGAAAGTGTTACCACTGCCTCTAAAAAGACTTCTTCTTTATCCCTCACTTTTAACAGCTCTCCGTAGTCCTTTTCTATCAGAAGTTCGGATGAGAGCTCTTTTACCGTGCCTTTTTTCTCCACACAGTCAAGCACTTCAAGGTCTAATGTCTTTAAGACAAGCTTCGCCTCATACTGCTGCCCGCGCATCGTTTCGTTTTCCAGATAGACACCCGCCATCTCTCCCTCCAGGCAGATGCTCGCCGCCGTCTGCGCGTAGAAATGTTTTGCCGCGTAATGCAGCGCTTTCCAGCGTCCGAAATAATCGATACTCGCCCAGGATGCCACCGGCCAGTTGTCATTGACCTGCCAGTAGAGCGTTCCCATACAGCGGCCACGGTTTCTGCGCCAGTGCTCCACACCGCTTTTGATTGCCATCGCCTGTAAGATCTGTGTCACATAGAGCAAGGACTTAAAATCTTTTGGATAGCGGAAGTTTTCGGAGAGATAATATAACATCTTTCCGTTTGCCGCGTCATTTTTCTGGTGGCTTTCCATGACTTTCGAGAAGATATTGCGGTCTTCCTCCTCCGTAAAGCTTTCCACTGTCTTATAGGAAGGGAAGGACTGGAAGCCGAATTCCGAGCAGAAGCGGAAAAAGTATTTCCGGTAATCCGAAAACGGTTTCTGTCCATGCCATACATCCCAGTAATGCGTATCCCCGCGGTCTTCCGAATCCGGTTCGTCAAAGCAGCCGCCGGAAGACGGGGAAGACGGCCAGTAGAAGGTATCCGGATCCGCCTCTCTCACCGCATGCGGAAGGATCTGTTCAAACTGTTTTACATAATCGGCACGCAGATACGGTGTCTCCTTCTGGAAATCTCCCCAGTGATCCCACGCCGACTCGATCTCATTATTTCCGCACCAGAGTCCGAGGCAGGCATGATGGCGCAGGCGTCTCACATTATCCAGTGTCTCCTGTCTGATGTTTTCCGCGAACGCGTCCGTCACATCATATACATTGCAGGCGTACATCAGATCCTGCCATACGATCAGTCCGTATTCGTCGCACAGATCGTAAAACACATCGTTCGGATAATAGCCGCCGCCCCAGACACGCAGGCAGTTGAAGTTCGCGCGGACGCAGGATCTCACGAGATATTCCTGCCGCTCTTTTGTGATCCTCGTATAACAGCAGTCTTCCGGGATATAATTTCCACCCTTTGTAAAGATCTTCACGCCGTTTACGATAAAGGCAAACTCCTGCCCCCACTGGTCTTTATCCTGACTAATCGTGAGCGTCCGAATCCCGATCCTCTTTTTGACCACATCACGCACACTGCCGTCCTCCGCCAGCAGTTCCACCGTCACCGTGTAAAGATTCTGTTCTCCGTATCCGTTCGGCCACCATTTTTTCGGATGCTCCAGCAAAAGTCTCACTCTGCCGTCTCCATCCGCCGGGATCTCCGTATTGATCTCACCTTCCACCGAAACGCGGATGCGCGCTCCGTCCTCTGCCGCTCCGTCAAGTTTTGTCTGCACATCGAGCCATACGCGCTCCGCCTCGTGCTCCTGTCTGATATGTACATCATCCAGCTTTGCCCCGCTGTACGCTTCGAGATAAATATCGCGGAAGATCCCCGCATCGATCAGCTGTGGGCCCCAGTCCCAGCCAAACATGGAATGCGCTTTGCGGATCAGTTCATTTCCCTTCATCGCGCCGCAGGGAACATACCTGATCTCGCGGTTTTCCCGGTACGGATAATTTTCAATAAATTTAAGCACGGAGCCAAATTTGATCCGGATCCGGTTGGTTCCGCGCACCAGCACCGACTTTACCGGGACTTTCCATGTACGGTGCATATTGTCCGCCGCAAGCACCTTTGTGTCATTGATGTATACATCCGCAAGCGTATCGAGTCCCTCGCAGACGAGAAGGATCTTTTCCTCCGAGAGAAGCTTTTCCTCCACCTCAAATTTCCGGATAAATTCATAGTCTTTCCAGAATAATTCTCTGGTCTGATACTCGTTGTCCCGGTAAAACGGATCCTCGATCTTTCCATTGTCCAAAAGCCCGGAGAGCACTGTCCCCGGCACTGTGACCGGATATCGCTCTACACTGCCACACTCCCCAAACTTCCATGCCCCATTTAATGTTACTGCCTTCATTTTTTTGCCTTCTCCTTTCTACTTTCCAGCCATCCGGCTCTCTAAAACAAAAAGCACCCTTCTCTCATTTCAAAACTCTGAAATAAAATCAAGATACTTTTTTCAAGCTGCTTTACTCTGATTCACTGCCGCCCTCTAAGGATCTCACGCTGTCTTTGTGAACCATATGTCCCTCTACGATCGAGATGCCCTGACGGTAATGCTCCCCGTTCATCTTCTTGGTCAGGATATGGAGTGCTTTTCTCGCCATCTCTTTCATATCCACTTCATAGGTCGTGATCCCGATCTCACAAAGACCCGGATACAGGTAATTGTCAAATCCGACGACCGACACATCCTCCGGCACGGAAAGTCCCTGCTCATTTAACTTTTTGATCAGGAAACTCGCGGTCAGATCACTGTTGCAGACATAAGCGGTCGGCTGATCCTTATAATTCTCAAGTTTGCCATCAAAATTGATCAGACCATATTTCATATCACGATCCGGGATGACCCACTCTTTCGGAATCTGTACACCATGTTCCATCATGGACTTCGCGTATCCGAAATACCGGTCGGTGATACTCGCCGTGATAAGAAGCGTTCCCACATAGGCGATCTTTCTGTGTCCCTGCTCAAACAGGTAATTGGTCAGAAGGTAGGAACCGTAATAGCTGTTTGAGATCACGGAATCCTCGATCACATGCTCATCATAGAAATCCAGATATACCGTCGGAATGTTGCATCTTTTCTTTAATTCCTTCAGATATTCTCCAGACAGCTTACCTACGATCACAATACCGTCTACCTTGTGTTCCAAAACGATCTTGGGAAGCGTAATATCCATTTCATTCTCATAAGTGACTACTTCAAGCATTGTAAAGCAGTCCTTCTGCACTGCCTTTGTCGCCACACACTGATACATCTTCCAGTAAAACGAATCATACTTATCCAGGTACCGGTCAGATACCAGCACACCGATATTATAACTCTTTGCCTGCTGCTGCTTCATCGCCGATGGTGGTTTGTACCCCATCTCATCCGCAAGCTGCTTTATCTTTTCCCGCATCGGCTCGCTGACGCCCTTCTGTCCGGAAAGCGCCTTCGAGACCGTAACGGTGCTAACTCCCAATTTTACTGCTATGTCTGCCAGCTTTACTGCTTTCGCCATATGTCCCCCCCTCAAAAACTTTTTTGTTTTTTTAAGCTAATTAAACTTAATTTTATTTTAAAGTCAATTCCTGATTTTGTCAATATTACAAATCGCCATTTGTTTTACAGGGCTAATTTCAGCTAATCGAAAATTGTCCACAGCGCCGCTAAATTCAATGGTTTCAGCCTTGAATTCTCTCCCCAAAAATCCTATAATAAAAACGACCCGATGATATTTTTACAGAGAAAGCTATATTATTTTAGAGAGGAATGAATACGAATGAACCCAAAACAATCCAATGAAAAGAATCCCGAAAAGATGCTTTCCATTAAGACCAAACTTCTTGGAACGATTCTTCCGCTCACCATCATCATTGTGCTGGTGCTGACCGGAATATCCTACTTTATTTCCAAGTCGATCATATCGTCTTACTCGGAAAACCTGCTCACTTCTTCGATTGAAAACCAGTCGAACGAGATCGAGGCATGGTTAAATGAAAACCTGTCTTCTTTCCAGGTAGCCAAAAAGACGATCGAACAGACCAAACCGGATGACGCCGCCTTAAAGCAGATCTTAAACGGCTACTGCGGCTTTAACGATAATTACCCGGACGGTCTTTATATTGCAGATGAAAACGGTACACTCATCACGGCGGACGATTCTTCCAAGAAGGACAGCGATCCAACTTCTTCCGTGTGGTATAAAGACGGTCTGACCCGTGTCAACATGAGATTTACCGATGCCTACACCAACGAAGACGGAGATGCCGTTATCAGTGCTTCCGGTATTTTAAATGACGGTTCCGATACCTTAAAGGTAATTTCCGCGGATCTGTCTTTGGACCGTATCAGTATCATCGTAAACAGCTTCATCGAGATGGATGATGCCCAGGCGTTTCTCGTGAACCCGAAAGACGGCTCCATCCTTGCGCACCGCGACAGCTCGATGATCTCAACCAGACTGAGTGATTCCGGCGATGCCTTTTTAAAGGATGTCGGAGCCAAAGTCGCTGACGGCGATTACTCTCTGACAAAGATCGACGGAAACATGACCGCGTTCTCGGAGATTTCCGGTACGGACTGGATCCTTGTTTCCTATATCCCGACTTCCATTATTTATAAGGATGTCAACAAAGTACGGACTGACATGATCTTAGTAGGTCTGATCTCCGTTCTGATCCTGGCTGTTTTGATCGAACGTGTCATCCACTTTACGATCCGCCCGATCAAGGAGCTTACTTCCATCATCACTTCGATGACAGACGGCGATTTCACCGTGGAAGTAAAGACAAAGAGCAACGACGAGATCGGTCGTATGGGACGCGGTGTGGAGAGATTTGTTTCCACCATGCGCGGTATGATCGCATCTATTTACAGTGTATCTGACAAACTGCACTCCCAGGCGGACAACAGCAATACGGTCTCCGACCAGATGCTTGACGCTTCCACCACACAGAGTCAGTCCATGAAGGAGTTAAACAGCACCGTGGAGCAGCTTTCTCTTTCTGTCAATGATATCGCCCAGAACGCAACCACTCTTGCGATGGTCGTTGCCGATACCAGAAAGGACAGCGAAGAAGTGGATGACAAGATGAAAGAGACCGTCACCATTTCCCGCCAGGGCAAATCCGATATGCAGCGTGTCGGTGCGGCAATGACCGACATCAACGACTCCGTGCTCCACTTACAGGAAGCGATCGACAAGGTCGGAAAAGCTTCCAGCGAGATCACAAACATCACCAACGTGATCGCGGGAATCGCCGATCAGACCAACCTGCTCTCCTTAAACGCTTCGATCGAAGCTGCCAGAGCCGGAGAAGCCGGCAAGGGATTTGCAGTTGTTGCCGGTGAGATCGGACAGCTCGCGCAGACCAGTGCCGATTCGGTACGCGATATTGAAAATCTGATCCACGAGATTAACGATCTGGTAAAAGACGCAGTATCCCAGGCGGACGGCAGCGCAGGCAATATCAACGAAAGCAGCCGTCTCGTTGAGGATGCGTTAAAGACCTTTGACGCAATCTTCAACAACATCGACGCGGTCAGCGGTCTGGTTCAGCAGGTCATTGAAAAAGTCGAAAAAGTAGATGATGTTGCGAGCAACGTAGCCGCAATTTCCGAGGAACAGGCTGCAAGTTCCGAAGAGATCCTTGCGACCTCCGATACCATGGTAGAACAGGCAAACCACATCACAGACAACAGCAAGACCGTTGCGAACGACGCGAGAGAACTGACAGAATCTGCTCAGGAACTGGCGGATCAGGTCAGCATGTTCAAAATTTCGAAGGGAGCGAACGAATCATGAAAAAGAAACTTGGAATTCTGATGGCTGCCGTCATCTTTGCACTGACAGCCTTTGCCGGATGCGGAAACAGCTCGTCTGCTTCTTCCGGAAACAACGGCATTAAGATATTACTTTCGTTAAATGAGATGGATGATTTCCGCCAGACACTCGTGGATGGCGCGACCGCCGCAGCTGCCGAACAGGGCATTCAGCTGGATGTAAAGGATGCGGAGGGCTCAATCGAAAATCAGTCCGCTTTTATCAAATCAGCAGAATCCGATGGCTATGATGCCATCATCTGCAGCCCGGTATCCATCGATACCGTAGTCGCTTTAAAGGCAAACGCGGGTAACCTGCCGATCGTATTCATCAACAGCTGCCCGGACGAAAAATACCTCGAAGCAGACAAATATATCTATGTCGGCTCCGATGAAAAAGTTGCCGGTCAGTATCAGGCAGAATATGTACTGGATGCGCTTTCTGACAAGAGCGAACTCAATGTCGTTATCTTAAAAGGGCCAAAAGCACATTCCGCTACGATCGGCCGTACCAAAGGTGCCAAGGAAACCTTGGAGGCAAGCGGCAAAACGATCAACTATGTATTTGATGACTATGCAAACTGGGATCAGGACACCGCAGCGGATCTTTTTAAAGTTTTCCTGAACACCGGTGTTACCCCGGACTGTGTCATCTGCAACAACGACTCTATGGCTCTCGGTATCATTGACGCCTGCAAAGAGGAAAACATCGACCTTGACAAGCTTCCGGTTCTCGGCATTGACGCCACCGCAAACGGCTGTGAAGCGATCGAGAACGGCGATATGGCATTCACCGTTTACCAGTCCGGAAAAGGACAGGGTACTGCCGCTGTTGAGGCTGCTGCTCATCTTGCCAACGGAGAATCCGTAGGCTCCATGGACGGCGTGACCGATGACGGAAAATACGTCTGGGTACCGTTTGAAAAAGTAGATAAGAGCAACGTTTCTGATTACAAATAAGTATCCATGCAAATAAAAACAGAAAGAGGACTGCCAGATGTGCAGTCCCCAGACTGTAGACAAAGTCCTCGGCTTTTCGCCGGGGATTTTGCTGTATTAAAGAGGCGAAAAGTCGTATTTTCAAGACTTTTCAGCCTCTTTCTGGTATAATAAAAGTATCAAAAAAGGCGGTATTCTTCTATGATGACACAAGAAACAGAAAAAGTAAGAAAGCAAATGCAGATCGTATGTATTGATGATCTTGTTCCGAAGGATCATCTTCTACGGCTTATTGACAAAGCAATTGACTGGACATTCATCTATGATCTCGTCCGTGATACTTATTCCGACGGAATGGGTAGACCAAGTATTGATCCCGTTACGCTTATTAAGATACCTCTTATTCAATACCTGTATGGAATCAAAAGCATGCGGCAGACAATCAAAGAGATTGAAGTAAACATGGCTTACCGTTGGTTCCTTGGACTTGAACTTTATGATCCAGTTCCTCATTTTTCTACTTTCGGGAAAAACTATACCCGTCGTTTTAAAGATACCGACTTATTCGAGCAGATTTTCCAGCGTATCCTTGAAGAGTGTTATCGTTTTAAACTGGTTGACCCAACAGAGATTTTTGTTGATGCAACGCATGTGAAAGCGCGGGCGAACAACAGAAAGATGCAGAAACGAATCGCAAAACAGGAAGCTTTATTCTATGCTGACATGCTGTGTCAGGACATTAACGCAGACAGAGAAGCGCATGGGAAGAAACCTCTGAAAGATAAAGATGATAACAACAAACCTGGTTCCGGTGGCAACGACACGTTTGAAGATTATACGGATGATGTTCCGACAGATGAAAAAACAATTAAATGCAGCACTACAGATCCTGAAAGCGGCTGGTTTCGAAAAGGCGAGCACAAGCATGTGTTTGCTTATGGGATTGAAACAGCATGCGATAAAAATGGATGGATTATTGATTTTACAGTAAATCCTGGTAATGAGCATGACAGTCGAACATTTAAAGGTCTTTACGATAAGCTTGCAGATGTCGGCATGAAATACTGTATCGTTGATGCCGGATATAAAACTCCTGCAATAGCAAAACTGCTTTTGGATGATGGAGTAAAGCCTGTCTTTCCTTACAAACGTCCCATGACAAAGGATGGCTTTTTCAGAAAATCCGAGTATGTATACGATGAGTATAATGATGCTTATATTTGTCCGGGAAATCACTTTCTGCATTACAGTACAACAAACAGGGACGGATATCGTGAATACAAAAGCTGTGGGCACATTTGTGAAAAGTGCGAGTATCTTTCGCAGTGTACAGAAAGTAGGAACCATGTAAAAGTTGTTACGAGACATGTATGGGAAGAATACATGGAAACATGTGAGGATATCCGGCATACAGAAGGAATGAAGGAACTATACTCACACAGAAAAGAAACGATTGAAAGAATCTTTGGAACAGCAAAGGAAAATCATGGATTTCGATATACGCAGTTGTATGGCAAAGCGCGGATGACAATGAAAGTCGCGCTTACGTTTGCGTGCATGAATTTAAAAAAGCTTGCAAAATGCAAGAGCGAATGGGGATTACGGATGACATAATCCAAGGGGAAAGTTCCTCTTTTCAGCACAAAATTTATAGACACTAAGAAAAAAGACTCCGAGAAACTTTCGTTTCTCGGAGCACTTTGTCTACAGTCTGAGGACTGCCAGATGTGCAGTCCCCTTTTTTATTCCGTTCATTCTCTTTTTCCGTTCTTTTTTCGACGGTCTTTATCGTTATGCCTCTACAAAGTGAAGCAGTCTGCCCTTGTAATCCCCCCACAGATTTTCCACGCGGATTCCCGCATTCATCAGGGTATCACCAAGGTAAACCCGTTCATTCTCTGCGCCTTCCAGCTTATAGCGCTTTTCCGGATCAAGTCCTTTCAGGCAGATCGTTCTGCTGTGGTAATTCGGACGGTTCAGCACCTGGACATACGTAACAAGCGCTTCTGATTTATCCTTTGCAACCACTTCATAGCAGTCAAAGTAATGATTCTCACGGTAAGACGCGATACGGTAGTAATCGCCCTCACGCACCAGATCGTTGTAGGTATGATACATCTTTACCTGTTCCGGGATCATCTTTCTGTCTTCCTCGGAGATCTTTGTGATATCAAGTTCGTAACCAAATGTACCAGCCAGTGCCACATAGCCTCTGGTCTCAAACGGTGTGCTTCTGCCAACGGTGTGGTTCGGGCAGTCAGATACATGCGCGCCCATCGTGGAGAGCGGATATACGAGTGCCGTACCTTCCTGGATCTTTAATCGCTCTACCGCATCGGTATCATCCGAGCACCAGATCTGCGGGCTGTAATATAACATACCCGGATCAAAACGCGCTCCGCCGCCGGAGCAGTTCTCCAAAAGCAGATGCGGGAATTCCTGCATCAGACGCTCCTGTAATTCATAAACCGCAAGCACATAACGGTGATAGATCTCGCCCTGACGGTCTGCCGGCAGTTCGAAGCTTCCGATATCGGTAAGCTGGCGGTTCATATCCCATTTTACATACTCGATGTTTGCGCTGCGTAAGATCTTCGCAATGCTCTCATACGTGTGCTCTCTGACATCTTCTCTGGTCAGATCCAGCACATACTGGTTACGGCAGAGAGATCCGACACGTCCCGGAATCTGAAGTGCCCAGTCCGGATGCTCCTTATAGAGATTGGAATCCGGTGATATCATCTCCGGCTCAAACCAGATACCGAATTTCAGGCCGAGCTTATTCACTTCGTCTACGAGTGCCTTTAAGCCTCCGGTGATCTTTGTCTCGTTGACTTCCCAGTCACCAAGACTGGTATTGTCATCGTTTCGGTGGCCAAACCAGCCATCATCCATAACTAACATCTCGATGCCGTGCTCTGCCGCTGTCTTTGCGATCGCAAGCAGTTTTTCGGTATTGAAATCGAAGTAAGTCGCTTCCCAGTTGTTGATGAGAATCGGGCGCTTCTTGTTCTTATACTCACTGCGGATCAGATGATTGCGGTACAACTCATGATAGTTGTGTGTCATGCCGTCCAGACCGTCCTCGGTATAGACCATGACAACTTCCGGTGTCTGGAATTCTGCGTTCTGCTCCAGTTTCCAGCAGAAGTTCTCCGGATGGATTCCCATCACTGCACGCACCATATCGAACTGGTTTAATTCCACCTGTCCGATGAAGTTTCCGGAATATACAAAATGGAATCCGTAGACACTGCCGCTCTCCTGCGTTGCGTTCTTCTGTTTCAGCGCCATAAACGGATGATCCTGATGACTGGATTCTCCACGGAAAGATTCCACACCCTGATAGCCATGTCCGACCTTACGGTACTCGATCATACGCTCTCTCGCCCAGGAACCGTGCATCGTGAGCAGTTCGAAATCCTGATTGTTCATATCGACACAGCAGGAAAGCGCTTTGGTCAGATAAACTGCCTCACTGCCCTTGTTGATGATCTTTACGCTTCTTGCAATGACATCTACATCTTTAAACGCGGAGTAGATCAAAACGACCTGAAGTCCAAGTACCTTATCTTCGCAGAGAAGCTCTAAGGTATCACATTCCCCTTCCTTCGCGAAGGTCGCCGGAAGTCCGGAAAGCTTCGGTTTTCCGGCATAGATCCTGTGTGATACATAAGACAGGGATACTGCGTTGTGTCCGCCCGCTGTCCGTACCTCAAAACAGCTTCCACGGTAATCCCCAAGTCCGCTGCACGGATACTCCATCGGAAAACTGTCTAGGAAAGACACACGGTCTCTGTTGTTCTTTGACGGAACAAACGGTGCTTCCTCCGTTCCCATCAGATAACCGACATTGTGATCCTTTAATTTTTTTCCATAATACACATGTCCGACAAAATTTTCTTTGTCCACGATACCGATGATATAACTCGTATTCGGTGTGTCCAGTTTGAAAATGCGCTCTTTTTCATGGTAAACAACTGCCATTTCCTTCTCCTCCTTATTTCCGCTTTTTCAGTGTTACTAACATAACACAGGTTCTTGCTTTCGTATACTTAATTTTTGCTTATAATTTTCTCACTTTTTGCGGTAAAATTGCTTAAATTAGCTTAAACATCCAGAAACGCAAACGGCGCGGACGCATCCATCTGTAAAAACTGCATTAAAAGGTACGCGGCACGCAGGCAGACCCGCTCTTCCTTGAGGATCCGTCTCGCCTCTTTTTTGTCTACAAATATCACCTCAAGCGTCTCCGTATCTTCTCTCTGCGTGTCAGCCACGGTTCCGGAAGCATAGCCAAATACCGACGCATCCGTCTCATCGGTAAAGCCGGGTCCGATAAAAAACGGGTTGCGCAGGCTGTCATTTCCACCCTCATAGACCGTAAAGTCGAGCCCGGTCTCCTCTTTCATCTCGCGCACCGCCGTCATTTCCTTTGTCTCGCCCGGATCGATACATCCGGCAGGAAATTCATAGATATACGCATCGAGCGGATAACGGTACTGCCGTATCATCACGACCTTGTCCGGCTCATCTTTTAAGACCGGGTAGATCACGATCCCTTCAGGTCTTACTTCCTTTGTCTTTATCTTGATGTTATCCGCGTCGTTGCGTGACGCGAAATAGTAGTCAAACGGCTGTCCGCTCGCGGAACGCGCGTCAATGTGATAAAGATTGAGGAAACGGTTATCCGTCAGTTTTTCTACTCCCATACATTTGTTTACTTCATTTCCCATATGCCTCTCCTTTCCCGGTATTCCTTATTGAAAGCCGCGCATCAGATCACTCATGTCTGACACCTGCGGCATAACGCCCAGCATAAAGATACACGCGATAAACGAGATCACGATCGCCGCGCCCGAGGTTATAAATGCCGCGATCAGGATTCCGTTTCTCTTCCGGCTCTCTTTCCATGCGGTATAGGATCCGAGCAATCCAACGACACCAAACGCAAGACCATATCCGGCACATCCCATCATGATCCCGATCATTCCGAGGATCAGCGACACGATCGCTGTATGCTCACATGATTTCTGCGACGGGATCACAACAATCCCGTTTCTCTTATCCTCCAGCTCCTGAAGCTTACTTTTCCGGAAAAGGACAAGTGTCGGGATCAAAAAGATCGGAACCGTGATAAAATTAAGCCACGACAGCTGGTTGATACTGTCGATCGCATCGCCCATTCCATAAATGCCGCTCGAAAGCATTGACGCGAAATCCGTAAGCGCATGTGCCACGATCACGATCCAGATATTTCCGCTCCGCAGATAGATCGCCGCGAGCAGTCCGCCTAAAACGGCTGCCTGGATCGCCTGCACCAGAGCACTTGCCACCGAAACACCGGAAAAGATATTTGTCAGATGCACCGCACCGAAGATCACACTGCTAAGCACTGTCGCCGTGACGATTCCTTTTTTGCTGTTTCCGAATTTATCTAAAAACAGGTTTAAGATGATCCCACGGAATACCAGCTCCTCATTAAATCCGATCAAAAACGTCGCAACCGCAAATAAAAAGATCTGTACCGCCGGCTGTACCTGTCCGTCTCCTGACATACTCTGGATATAAAACTGTCCGATGATCTCATAAATGCAGTACGCAGTCATAAAGCCTCCAATATAAAATCCGGTCAGAAGGCCTTCACCCATTTTTGCAAATACTCCGATATAGCCAAGCGCGAGCAGCACGATCAGAATATAAACGCTCGCTGTAAGCTCTGAGACCACTGTCATTCCGTAGCCCGGCAGTATCATAAAACAGCTTGCGAGGAAGGTCGCCCCATCCATAACAAGCAGAAATCCAGCTGCAATCGCCACTCCCAGAATGAACACAAGCACCGGATTCCAGTTCTTTCTTTTCTCCCGCATAGTTTCTCCTTTTCTCTTCTGAAAAACAGAGGCTGCCGCCAAGTATTTCTACTTACGCAGCAGCCCTCTCCCTGTTATTTCGTTCTGTTCTCTGTCTTTATTCTGCTTTTGCAGCTTTTAACATATCTTCTCTTACCGCTTCTAATTTCTTTTCTGCGTCTGCAAGAGATGTTCCCTTAACACCAAAGTAGAATTTGATCTTCGGTTCTGTACCGGACGGTCTTACGCAGCACCATGCGTTGTCGGTCAGTTCATAGTACAGTACATTGGAAGTCGGAAGTCCGGTCTTTGTAACCTCTCCGGTCGCAAGATCTTTTCTGGTGTCTTCCTTGTAGTCGCGTACGGCAACAACCTTGTATCCGCCAAGTTCTTTCGGAGGATTGTTTCGCATATCGGTCATGATATTCTGGATCTGTTCTGCTCCATCGATACCCTTTAAGGTAAGTGTCTCAAGACCTTCCTTGAAGTAACCGTATTTCTCGTACATATCTACCATTGCATCCCAGAGTGTCTTACCCTGTGATTTGTAGTAAGAAGCAACTTCGCAGAGCATCATAACTGCAACGCAGGCATCTTTGTCTCTTGCGTATGTTCCGGCAAGGCAGCCATAGCTTTCTTCCAGACCAAATACATAGTTGTATGTATGATTTTTCTCGAAAAGGCGGATCTGCTCTCCGATATATTTAAATCCGGTCAGTACCTCGATCAGTTTTACGCCGTAATCCGCAGCGATCACCTTTGCCATATCTGTGGTAACGATGGTCTCTACCAGTGCAGGATTCTCCGGCATGGTTCCGGTTGCTTTGCGCTCACGAAGAATGTACTCCGCGATCAGCATTCCGGACATATTTCCGGTAAAGCTTACATATTCTCCGGTCTTTGTATCCTTGCAGTATACACCAAGACGGTCAGCATCCGGGTCAGTTGCAAGCACGATATCCGCGTCTTCCTTCTTTGCAAGTGCAAGTGCGAGTTCCCATGCAGCCGGGCTTTCCGGGTTCGGATAAGAAACGGTCGGGAAATTGCCGTCCGGTTTTTCCTGTTCCGGCACTACGATGACTTTCTCAAAGCCAAGCTCTTTTAACACGCGGCGTACCGGCAGATTTCCGGTTCCATGAAGCGGTGTGTAAACGATCTTGATGTCTTTTGCCATCTTTTTGATGATGTCCGGATGGATACTCTGTTTCTTTAACTGTTCCATGTACTTGTCATCGATGTCTTCGCCGATCACATTGTAAAGACCTGCTTTTACAGCTTCGTCTTTGTCCATGGTCTTAACTGCGGAAAACTCGGTTACTTTCGCAACTTCCGCAAGGATGTTCTTGTCGTGAGGCGGTGTGATCTGTGCGCCGTCCTCCCAGTATACTTTATATCCGTTGTATTCTCTCGGGTTGTGGCTCGCTGTGATTACAATACCGGAAATGCAGTGAAGTTCACGCACGGAGAAGGATAATTCCGGTGTCGGACGAAGGCTCGGGAAAACGTATGCCTTGATTCCGTTTGCGTTCAGGCAAAGTGCTGCCTCATCTGCGAATTCTTTGGACATGATACGGGAATCGTATGCGATCGCAACGCCCTTGCTCTGTCCGTTCTGGGAAATAATGTAATTTGCGAGTCCCTGTGTTGCCTGACGTACCGTATAAATATTCATACGGTTTGTACCTGCGCCAATGACACCACGCAAACCACCGGTACCGAACTCTAACTGACGGTAAAAGCGGTCCTCAATCTCTGCTTTATCATCTTTAATGGCAAGAAGTTCCTTTTTGGTCTCATCATCAAAATAAGGATCTGTACACCACTGTTCATACACTTTCATGTAATCCATAATCAATTTTTCCTCTCTTTCTCATCCACATATATAGCTTATTATAGCACTTGCCTGTTTTCATTTCTACCACAAAATGAACTATCGATATTATTTTCTCGTCTCATAAAAATTCCGTACCACTTTTTCTGCCGGTTTTTCATAGAGTTCATATCCTTTTTCCTGCTGTGCCCGGGCGCACTCCGGCAGGCACCAGTTCCACGACCAGAGCCCGAACCCGGATACCCAGTCTCTCTTTTCGCATGCCGCGAACATGGCGCGGTAAAAGTCCGCCTGCTCCTCGAGTGCCAGGCCGCCACGCACCGTCCAGTCGTTCGGAACCGCCGCGGAACCCTCCGTTGACATGCAGCCAGCCTCCGCGAAGAAGAACGGCCGGTCAAATTTCTTTACGACTGCCTCGATCCGGTCAAGCTGGTTTTCCCAGTCATCCGCCGGATAATAGCCGCTTGAGGAGATCACATCCACCGCGTCCCACCAGTTCACATGTCCTTCCTGATACTTGTCGGTATTGTAGGACACCGGTCCGTGAAATACTTCTCTGATGTCCGCGATCAGTTTTCTCCACTCTTTTTCACGGATCTCTGTCATGACCATCTCACAGCCCGCAATAAAAAGCTCGCAGCCTTCTTCCTCTGCGATCTTTGCGTAATGCAGCTGAAATGCGGTGTAGGACGCAAACCAGTTGCCCCACTTCGGTTCACACGGCACATCCACATCAAAAAAGTGGATATGTCCGCGCCAGGTTCCGTCCGCACAGTTCACGGTCGGCTTTAACGCCACGCGAAGCCCAAGGCTTTTTGCCTGACGAATCGTATCGATGAGCTCTGCGTCTGTCATCGTTCTCTCTGACCGGAAATCGATCTCCTCCGAGATCGGCGTCGCCTGCACTGCTCCCGGCGCGAGGATCACGAAATCCGCGCCCGTGCGCTCCTTCATCTTTACAAGACTCTCTTTTGCTTCTTCTGTTCCAAGGCATCCGCTCGGTACGAACGGTGCGAAGGTAACTCCCTTTATAAACTTCATCATTATATTCTCCTTTTTCAGCTATGATTCCTTCTGTTTCCAACAGAAAAACACCTGTGTTTTCTTACATATAAATAACACAGGTGTTTTCCGTTCGTATACTTAGTTTTTGCTTTTGTGCTCCCTATTTTTTGCGGAGTGTTACCGCGTGACGTCATTGAGCCATTTTTTCTGGCGGTACCGGAAGAAACAGAACGGCAGTTTGATGATCTCGTCACTGAGCAGGATCACATAGACCGCCGTGACCGGCAGCTTTAACACAAATGCCGCGACCGCGCCCAAAAGGATGGAACAGCACCACATACTGGTCATATCGAGGATCATTCCGAATTTTGTATCGCCGCCCGACCGGAAGATCCCGACCACCATCGTAGAATTTAATGCCTGACCGATCACATAATAGGACATGATGATTAAAAAATTGCTCAGATACACCGCGCTCATCCCCTCAAATCCAAGGATTCCCACAATAAACGGCCGGATGAGCAGTACCACCAGTGAGCCCGCAACGCCGCAGACCACCGACAGCCAGATAAATTTTTTCGCGTAAGCTTCCGCCAGTTCCTCCCGCTTTTCCCCGATCGCTTTTCCGATCAGGATCGCCGCCGCGTTTGAAACGCCAAAACCGACGACCATGGAGAGCTGTCTTATGACCTGCGCCACGGAATTTGCAGCGACCGCACTGCTGCCGAGCCGTCCCATGATCGCAGTATTTGCGGAGTAACCGACGCCCCAGAGCACCTCGTTGATGATGACCGGATACGCGTAATAAAAGAAATCCTTTGTAAGGATCTTATCCGGATGGAAGATCATGCCCGGATGTACCCGCACTTCCTTACAACGGTACCGGCTGTAAAAGATCACGATCACAAGCTCCAGGCATCTCGCGCTCAAAGTGCCGATTGCGGCTCCCCGCACGCCGAGTGCCGGCGCGCCAAACAGTCCGTAGATAAAAATGGCGTTTACGATCACATTCAGTCCCAGCGAACTTGCATAGACCACGGTGGAGATCACGACTTTTTCCACACTCTTTAAGAGGTTTAAGTAGGTCATCGTGTATGCCGCGATCGGATAGGTAAACGCGAGGATCTGCATATATTTCACGCCTTCCGCCGCCACTTCGGGATCATTGGTATACACCGACATGATCTGCTCCGGGAAAAAAAGCGACAGAACCATAAAGAGCACGGCAACGATCTCGGTAAAAAGGATCGCGATCCCCATGATCTTTTCGATCGCCTTTGTGTCACGTTTGCCCCAGTACTGCGCCACGAGCACGGAGCCTCCGGATGCCGCGCCAAATAAAAACAGGCTTAGGATCCAGAATACCTGACCGCCCAGCGAACAGCCGGAAAGCACCTTTTCTCCCACTGCGCCGAGCATCATGACGTCCGTTGCGGACACCCCGACATTGATCAGATTCTGAAGTGCCATCGGCAGAACCAGGATCAGCACTTTTTTGTAAAAATTATCTCTTTCCTTTTCCATCTTTACCCCTTTCTTCTTTTGTATCTCACCATAATATAAAAATCTGCCCTGTACGCATCCGTACAGGGCATGGCATATGTCTGCATCTATATGATCATCTTTATCGTTCCAGTTTTCTGCCAAGGATATAACCACCGCACCAGATCGCTCCCGCCGCGGTTGCAGCCATCACACATTTGATCGCTGCCTTTATCAGATATGAAACAGTCAGAGTTCCAGCGAGATAGGCTTCGTAAGTTCCAAAGATCGACTTTGCGAACATGATCCATCCGCCAACATAGATTGCAAATACCGAGCCAAGCAGTGTACACAGCGTAAACACGATCTTGTTATACATTCTCCATGTCTCTTCGTGCCGTTTTAACTGTTCTTTCTGCTGTCTGATCTTTTCCTTCTGCTTTTCAATGATCGACTCGCTTCCTGTCATTGTATTTTCCTGCAGCTCTTCTCTCATTATCTTCGCGCTCCAGACGGTTTTCGTGCTTTATTTTCGAGTGACAAAGCACATTATAATAAAAACTTTTTCCAATGTCAATTCCTATCTATACCGCAAACTGACTGTTATAAAGCTTTGCGTAAAATCCGCCTTTTTCAAGCAGTTCTTTGTGATTTCCCTGCTCAATGATATTTCCGTCACGCATGACCAAAATGACATCCGCTTCCCGGATCGTGGAAAGCCGGTGCGCAACGATAAAACTCGTGCGTCCCTTCATCATCGTCGCAAACGCGTTCTGGATCTTTAACTCCGTACGCGTATCGATGGATGATGTCGCCTCGTCCAAGATCAGCATCGGCGGCAGGCAGAGCATTACACGCGTGATACACAAAAGCTGCTTCTGCCCCTGGGAAAGATTTCCACCGTCCTCGGTGATAAAAGTGTCATAGCCGTTCGGCAGACGCTTGATAAAGTTGTGCGCATGGGACGCTTTCGCCGCAGCGATCACTTCCTCGTCCGTTGCGTCCGGTTTTCCCATCACGATATTTTCGCGGATCGTACCCGTCTTTAACCAGGTCTCCTGCAGCACCATTCCATAACCGGCGCGCAGGCTCTCTCTCGTCACATCCCGGATATCTTCTCCCATGACACGGATCGCGCCGTCATTGACATCATAGAAGCGCATCAGCAGATTGATGATGGTCGTCTTGCCACAGCCAGTCGGTCCGACGATCGCGACACGCTGTCCCGGCTTTACGGAAAGATTAAAATCCTCGATCAGCTTTTTGTCCGGGTCATACGAAAAATAGACATGGGACAGCTCCACCGTTCCGTCTACATCCTTTAAGGAAACCGCATGTTCCGCTTCCGGTATCTGCGGCTCCTCCTCGATCAGCTCAAAGATACGTCCAGCGCAGGCGATCGCGTTCTGCAATTCCGTTACGACACCGGAAATTTCATTGAACGGCTTGGTGTACTGATTGGCGTAACTTAAGAAACAGGAGAGCTGGCCGACGCTCAGTCTTCCGTTGATCGCGGAGATCGCGCCCGTGATTCCGACCCCGGTGTATACCAGGCTGTTGATAAAACGTGTCGACGGATTCGTAATCGAGGAAAAGAAGATCGCGCGGAGAGAATACTTCTGCAGTCTTCCGTTGATCTCATCAAACTGCTCTAAAGTCTCATCCTCCTGCCCGAATGCCTGCACGACCTTCTGGTTTCCAATCATCTCATCAATGAGCGCCGTCTGTTCCCCTCTGGTCACCGACTGAAGCTGGAACATGGAATAGGTTCTTTTCGCGATAAATCCCGCCACAAGGAAGGACACCGGTGTGATCAGCACTACCACAAGCGTGATCTTTACGTTGACGCTCAACATGAAGATCAGGGTTCCGAGGATCGTGATCACACCTGTAAAAAGCTGTGTAAATCCCATCAGAAGTCCGTCCGCGAACTGATCCACATCAGCGATAACACGGCTCACCACCTCGCCATAGGAATGAGCATCAATATATTTTAGCGGCAGGATCTCGATCTTATCAAACGCGTCCTTCCGCACATCCCGCACGATATTGTAGGTCATCTTATTGTTCAGGTCATTCATGACCCACTGCGCGACCGCCGTAACCGCGATCACAACAATCATCCGCTCCAAGATCGGCATCAGTCCCGCAAAATCTACCCTGCCTTTCGCGATGATATGATCCACCGCGTCTCCGGTCAGGATCGGAATATAAAGTGTGGATATCACGGTCACTGCTGCGAGAAGGATGGAGCAGATCAGATAGATCCGATACTTTTTCAGATACTTCATGACTTTTTTTAAGGTTGCCCACTGGCTGTCATCCATTTTTCTAAGCATCACGTTTCTCCTCCTTTTCAAACTGGGAATAATAGATCTCCTGATAAACTTCACAGTTTTTCAGCAGTTCCTCATGCGTACCGATACCGGCGATCGCACCGTCATCCAAAACAACGATCTCATCCGCGTAAAGGATCGAGGACGCGCGCTGCGTCACGATAAATACCGTCGGTCTTTCTTTCATCTCACGGATGGCTTTGCGGAGCGCCGCGTCTGTCGCAAAGTCAAGTGCGGACGCGCTGTCATCTAAAATCAGGATTTCCGGCTTTTTCATCAGCGCTCTTGCGATCGTAAGACGCTGTTTCTGTCCACCGGAAAGATTTCTTCCGCCCTGTTCGATCTCCGCATCCAGTCCGCCATCTTTTTTCTCTACAAATTCTTTGGACTGGGAAATGGTGAGTGCTTCCCACATCTCCGCCTCGGTCGCGTCCCGTTTGCCCCATCTTAAATTCTCACGGATCGTTCCCTTAAACAGCACCGCTTTTTGCATAACGATACCGACTTTGTCGCGAATTTCTTCTTTTGTATATGTTTTTACATCCTTTCCATCAACAAGTACACTTCCTCTGGTCGCATCATAGAAACGCGGGATCAGATGTACCAGACTGGTCTTTCCGGATCCGGTTCCGCCAATGACTCCGATCGTCTGTCCTTTTTTCACGGAAAAATCGATGTCGCATAGGGATTCCGCACCGGCTCCCGCATAGCTTAATCCGACATTTTTAAATTCCACTGCAAGCTCGCCTTCCATGCTTCCTGCCGCATGTTCCGGGAACTCCATCGTAGACTCCATATCCAGCACGCCAGCGATACGGTTCATGCAGGCTCCCGCCTTTGTCAGTGTCACGATCAGATTCGCGAGTTTGATGAGTTCGACTAAGATCTGTGACATATAATTGACGAGCGCAACGACTTCACCCTGTGTGATCACGCCGGTATCCACCCGGACCGCCCCGGTGTAGATCAGAACTACCGTCGCCACATTGATGATAATGTAGGTCACCGGGTTCATCAGTGCGGAAATCTTCCCGACAAACAGCTGTGCCGCCGTAAGTCCCTCGTTCCGCTCCCTGAAATTTTCGATTTCAGAATGTTCTTTATTAAACGCGCGGATCACACGCGCTCCGGTCAGATTTTCTCTCGTGATCCCGAGCACCGCATCCAGTTTTTCCTGGACTCTCTTATAAAGCGGCATGGATATCGCCATAATGCCGAATACCACGACCGCCAGCACCGGGATCGTCACCACGAAGATCATCGCCGCTTTCCAGTCGATCGTAAACGCCATGACCATTGCTCCAAAGACGATAAACGGGGAGCGGAGGAACAGACGCAAAAACATATTGACGCCGTTCTGTGCCTGATTGACATCACTGGTCATACGGGTGATGAGCGTTGAGGTTCCCACCGTATCCATCTCCGTAAAGGAAAGGCTCTGGATGTGGGAAAACAGCGCGTGACGCAGTCCGGTGGAAAATCCGACCGCCGCCTTCGCCGCGAAATACTGCGCCGTGATCGAGCAGACCAGACCGATGATCCCGAGTGTGATCAAAATCAGGCACATCCGGATGACGTATCCCTTGTCACCGTTTCCAATACCGGTATCGATCACTGCCGCCATAACGAGCGGCACAAAAAGTTCAAACGTCGCTTCAAGCATTTTAAAAAGCGGCGCGCAGATACATTCTTTTTTGTACCCTTTTAAATAGGCTAATACTTTTTTCACAATAACCTCCTGCTTTTTCATTCTTCCATATTTGAAAACAATTTAGTCTCTTGTCGCTGCTGCTATTATAGCATATAATAATCCATATCAATAATATTTCATTTGTATATGTATTATAGTTTTTATATATGGGTTGGTGATCGCATGGATTTGAAACAATTACAGTATTTTGCCACAGTCGCAAAAGAAGGAAATATCTCCAAAGCCGCAAAGGCGCTGCATATCTCACAGCCGCCGCTCAGTATCCAGTTAAAGCATTTAGAGGAAGAGCTTGGCTGCGTGCTGTTCGAGCGTGGCGCGAGGGAGGTTGAACTGACGGAGGCCGGGCTGCTTTTATACAACCGCGCGCTCTCCCTGCTTGAACTCTCCGCGATCACCGTGCAGGAGATCTCCGATCTGAAGAATCAGACCGCCGGTACGCTGCGGCTCGGCGCAGTATCCTCGGTCGGCAGCACTCTGTTAAATGCGTGGATCGTCGATCTGAACAAAGAATACCCGGATATCCACTATGAGATCTTTGAAGGGAACACTTATGAACAGATCGAGCAGTTAAAAAACCACACGATTGAACTCGCGATCGTGCGCTCCCCGTTTTCCACGAACGATATGCACGTCATCCCGCTGCGCACAGAACCCATGATGGCAGTTGGAAATGAACGCTTTTTTTCAGCTTCTTCGGACGAGATCCCGCTGTCCGCGCTTGCAGACAAGCCTCTCATCCTGTACCGCCGCTGGGAGGATATGATCCTCTCTGCGTTTTCCAAGCAGCAGCTCTCCTGTCAGATCTTCTGCAAAAACGAGGACGCAAGGACGACGCTGCACTGGGCGGACGCCGGGCTTGGGATCGGCATTGTCCCGAGATCCGCCGTCTCCCTGATCCGAAAACCGGACACTGTCTGCAAAAAAATAGCAGACGCGGAACTTGCATCCCGCATCTGCCTTGTATACCACGAAAATCATTATCTCTCCGCGCTTGCGAAGCTCTTTTTAAATTACCTCACCACGCATCACTGCAAAGACTGATCCTGTTTTTTTATTTACGCCCGCTTCACACCGCAGATCTCATCGATCTTTTGCAGTTCCTCGTTCGTAAAGCCCGGCGCGCCGATGATCTTTAAGTTGTCCAGGATCTGCGCCGGTCTGGATGCTCCGATCAGCACTGAAGTCACCTCGCCGTCTTTTAAAATCCAGCTCAGTGCCATCTGCGCCAGACTCTGTCCACGCGCAAGTGCCATGTCATTTAACGCCCGAATCTGCGCAAGCCGCTCCTCGGTCAGATCCGTCGCATGCAAAAATCTTCCATCCCTGCGGATACGGCTGTCCTCCGGGATCCCGTGCAGATATTTGTCGGTCAACATACCCTGTGCAAGCGGCGAAAACGAGATGATCCCTTTTCCTTCCCGCACAGCCGCGCGCTTTAACCCATTCTCCTCGATCGTACGGTTAAAAATGTTGTAACTGTTCTGGTTGATCACAAACGGACACTTCAGCTCCTTTAAGATCGCGCATGCCCGTGTCATCGTCTCCCCATCATAATTGGAAAGCCCGACATAGAGTGCTTTTCCGCTCCGCACGATCTGGTCGAGCGCGAGCATCGTTTCTTCGAGCGGCGTATCCGGATCCATTCTGTGATGATAGAAAATGTCCACGTACTCGAGCCCCATCCGCTTCAGGCTCTGATCCAGACTCGCAATCAGATATTTTCTGCTGCCGTGATCCCCATACGGTCCCGGCCACATATCAAATCCCGCTTTGGTACTGATGATGAGTTCATCCCGGTAAGCCGAAAATTCTTCCTTTAAAATCTTTCCAAGATTTGTCTCCGCGCTTCCGTATTCCGGTCCGTAATTGTTCGCAAGGTCAAAATGCGTGATCCCGTTGTCAAATGCTGTAAAGCACATCTGCTTCATGTTGTCGTAATTGTCCCTTGTCCCGAAATTGTGCCAGAACCCGAGCGAAAGCACCGGAAGTAAAAGCCCGCTTTTTCCGGTGCGGTGATACTGCATCGTATCATATCTTGTTTCTGCTGCTGTGTATCCCATGTAAAATCCTCCTAATATATCATGTATTTTTGTTCCATTATTTCCTGATAAACTGCCTCAGGAAATAATGCGCAACATCTCATCAAACCGGTTCTCCATCCGGTGATGCCCTGACGCCGCCGCATAACCGCAATCCGCGATCTGCTGCATCGCCGCCTCATCCCCGATCAGTTCTTTTACCCGCTCCGGCAGCTTCATCAACTGATCCAGCTCAAAGAATACCAGTTCTCTGCCATCCGTAAATTCCTCTTTCATGTAGCCGGACGTGTCTGTCACAACCACTGCCCGTGCGAGCATCCCATTAAATACCCGGTCGTGGGATCCGTCCTTAAACCAGGTCATGGTGTTTAATACGATCTTCGCGTCCGTCATGAGTTTTGGGATCTCCTGTGCCGGAACCACACCCCGGTAATCCAGATTGGGATGATCGATCCAGTCGCATACATCCCATCCCGCGCCGTAGAGTGTCACCTTTACGCCGTTTTCCACCAGAAGTTTCACTGTCATTTCCCGGAAAAAGGATGTAATGTAGGAATCTAAAAAACGCAGTTTCCTTATGACTTCGCGTAAGGTTTCATCCGGGTAATGTATACCGATCCTATTTAGATATTCCTCGATCGCGGCTTCCGTTGTCTTCTTTGGATGATGAAGGAGATCGTCAAGCACCTCTCTGGTCAGCCGGTCTGCGTCAAAATCGGCAAATTCGTTCAGATCCGGCACCATATGACCGACCACCCCACGGGAAAGCCCTCCTGCATAGAGCACTTCTATGCCACGCTCCCGGATCGGCTTTTTCTCTCCGGGCAGCTCGATCCCCGCATGCGGCAGGAAATCCGCGCATGCGATCTCCGGGAAAAACCGCCGGATATAGTTCACATGATTGCGATCCGGGCAAAGCAATGCCGTCTGTTTTGCCGCATACCGGAAAATGCCGGAAAAATGAAACGGATGGTCCATCATAACATCAATATAGGGTACCGCAAAAGCATCCCAGATGTTTCCGATTCCATCCATTTCATAACGCAATCCCATATTTCCGAATCCGACCGCCGCCGTGACAGGCTCTTTCAAAAAGCGAAGCAGTTCCTTGCGCTCTTCTTTCTCCTGTTCCTCGCTGATGTGCATACAGGAAGTATCTTCTCCCTGCGTCGTATGCAAAACAAACGAGTCGTAGCCACGCTCCCTGCAGATCCTTAACATCTCATCCGTATACAGGTCAAGCGTGGAATAAAGTCCCTTAAAAAAGATGAAACGGGGCATAGATCAGTCACCTCTCCTTTAGATCTGTCTGCCGCCTACGCCGGCGTTTTCTCTTCTTTTAACAGTTCCTTGATGTTATTCTGTTCATCGGTCTCAAGCAGCTCGTCCACATTCAAAAGCACGATCAGCTTTTTGTCATAATCCGCCACATTGGTCATGAATTTCTCACTGTTGCTGATCATCTGAGGCATCGGCTGTACATGGTCATTTCCCACTTCGAGGATCTCATCAACTTTGGTAACCTCGAATCCGATCGCCATGCCGTTCACATCCACGACAACGATGTTCTGGATATTCTCTCTCCGATAACCAAATTTCTCTGCAAGACTGTAGATTGGTATGATATTTCCGTGCAGATTCATAATCCCCTTTACACATGGCAACGTCTTCGGAATTCCTACTACCTGTACCCGTTCCTCTATGGACTGAACATGCTCGATCGGGATCCCGTATTTTACCTCACCGAGCATAAATGTTAATAACTGCATAGCAGTCCCTCCTTGTTCCTGTATTTCTGTTTCATTTCTATCTTTCTTTCCTACATAGTATCACGTTTTTGCGGTGTTTTCTATAATGTTTTGCAATTTCGTAAAATAAAAAGTGCATGACTCTTTGTACCAAAAAGCCATGCACCTAAATATATGATATCTTTTATTCTTTTACTCCACCAAGAGTCACGCCTGCGATGATATATTTTGAAAGAAGAAGATACATAATAATGATCGGCACGATCGCTACCATGATCATCATATACACCTTTCCCATATCAAAATTCATATAATCCGCACCACGGAGTGTCGCGATCAGGATTGGAACTGTCATCTTGTCTTTGGACTGGATAATGAGCGCCGGAACGAAGTAATTGTTCCAGGAACCAACAAATGTAAAGATTGCCTGAACCGCAACTGCCGGTTTCATGATCGGCATTACGATCTTATTAAACGTCCGGAATTCCCCGGAACCATCTATTCGTGCCGCCTCAACCAGGGACAGTGGCAATGAGGACTGAAGATAACTATACATAAAGTAGAAAACTGCCGGTGAAGCGATCGATGGGATGATAAGCGGCCACAATGTATCGTACAGTCCCATCTTTGTCACTAAACGAAGGAATCCCATTGCCGTAACCTGTGTCGGCATAACCAGGATAGCCATAATAAATGTAAATGCCGCTTTTCTTGCCTTAAACTGGTATGCATACAGACCATATGCCGTTAATGATGAGAAGTAAGTACAAAGCGCTGCAGAGCAGATTGATACCAGCAAACTGTTGAAAATTCCGCGAAACATTGGGAAGCTTCCGTCATTTGCCACATTCTTTAAATTTTCAAGAAAATGTGTACCCGGAAGAGCGGAAAATCCTTTCTGCAGCTCTGCATGCGACCGTGTCGCGTTTATGATCAGTACATAAAAGAAAAACAGACAGAGGAACGTCAGAATGATAAGTACTGCATACGCAATAGCTGTACGCACAATTTTTCCATATTTTTTCATTATCTTTTCCCCTTTCTTCTTTCTTCCCTTGCTCTTTTTTTTGCTGCTGCCTTCGATCCATCCGGATCATTATCATTCGTCATTCTGTACACAATAAAGCACAGAATACCACTTATGATAAACAGATAAACAGACAACGCACCCGCCATTCCGTAATTCTTACTCTTCAAATGGCTGTTCAAAAACATGATCAGTGTCATGGAAGTACGATCCGGATTTCCCTGACCATTGGTCAGTATCTGCGGCACATCAAACATCTGCAGTCCACCGATGATCGATGTGATCAGTGTATAGGCAAGGATTGGACGGATCATCGGTAATGTAATGTAAAAGAATCTCTGTATGCTGTTACATCCATCGAGGTCAGATGCTTCAAAAACATCCATACTGATTCCCATAATCGCCGCCATCAGCATGATGGTTGTATTGCCAAACCACATCAGGAAGTTCATTAACCCGATCAGGGATCTGGTGCCCAATACGGAACCCATAAAATCAATCGGACTTTTTGTAATTCCAATCGACATCAGAATCGAATTGATTGGGCCGTTTGTTGAAAACAGTGTAAAAAATAACAGCGCAAATGCGGACGCCATGATCAGGTTTGGGAGGTAAATAACCACCTTAAAAAACTGTTTTCCACGGATCTTCAAACGAACATCCGTAAACCAGGCTGCCAGGATCAGTGCTATCACAATCTGCGGAATAAATCCAATCAGCCACAGAATCAATGTATTCTCCCCGTATTTCACCATATCAGACTGAAGCAGACTGATATAATTTTCAAGTCCGATAAAATTAGGTCCTATTTCCTTGATTCCTGACCGGTAATATTCAAAAAAGCTGTATCGAACCGTATCGATCATTGGAATCAGTGAAAAAATAAAATATGTTATAAAAAAAGGAAGAATAAACAGATATCCCCATTTGGCATAACTAAGACTTTTCCGCCTTTTTTTCATGATATATCACCCTTTCCATTTCACATTTCGCAGCGGCGGAGCTTTATTTCTCCGCCCGCCGCCTGTATTTTACTTATTTTTTATTCCGGCCATTCAACCTGTGTGATATCCGGATAACGTTCTTTGATCGCAGTTTCAAAGTTTGCTTTTGCCTTGTCAAAATCGACTTCTCCCTGGAAGTAATCGCTAAAGGAGTTCTGGATCAGTTCCACACATCCCTGATCGTAAGCGGAAAGCGGAGCAATCTTGATATTTTCTGCAACCGGTGCGAAATACTGGAACGCATTCTGTCCACCAAGGAATTCTGATGAGAAGTTTGCGTCGTCCGTAGCTGCTTCCTGCATACCGCTCTTCGTATTAGTAAAATCAGAGTAGTCCTTTGAAATCTTTAACAGATTATCTTTGTCTGCAGTCATCGCAAGGATAATATCCTTTGCGTGTTCCGGATTATCGGTTCCAGTTGCCGCATGGATATAAGAACCACCCCAGTTATATTCCTGTGGCGGATTGGTAACTGCCCATGCTCCTGCATCGCCATCCCAGTTCGGATTTAACACGAAATCAATTCCCCATGCCGGTAAAAGGAACGCAAATACGTTTGACTGTGAACTCATCGCCTTGTTCCAGTCATCATTCCACTGTCCTTTTACGGTCGGATTCAGATAACCGGCATCTAACCATTCTTTGGAATTATCAATCCAGTTCATGATCTGAGGATCAACCTTTACGGTTGTATCTCCCGGCTGAACCCAGGATTCAGAAATGCTGTTTCCGTAAAGGCGGAAAGTATCCGCATAGGAAGCAAATGTATAATAACCTTTTGCCTTTAATTCTTCTGCTGTTGCCTTTAATGTATCCCAGTCTTTTACCTTTTCACCTACTGCTGCCGGATCATCGGTTCCAAATACATCCTGTGCAATATCACGGCGATATACCAAAAGTCCCGGGCAGCACTGCCAGGTAGATCCTCTCTGTACACCATCAGAATCCGATGCTGTCGTTCTGGTAAAATCATACTGGTCAGCCAGATCTTTATCTGGATCGATTCCAAGATCTTTAAGCGGCATTGCTACATCCGCATCCTTATCTGTATACTTGAATACATAGTCCGTCTCAGAAAGGAAAATATCTATCTTGTCATCCGCAGAAGCGTCTGCCTGTTTTAACAATGCCTCATCCAGCTTCTGTTGGTATACACCATCCTGATTTGGATTGATGATCCAGTGGATTTCTGTTCCGTCCTTTAATGTTGTTACGGTTCCATCTTTCGATGTTTCTTCCACTTCCGGATAAACGGCTTCCAGACGTTCACGAAATTCATCGTTCCAGGAATAGATATTGATAACCTTCCCTTCATCTCCGCCTGAAGCGGATGCTGTTTCTGTTCCCCCTGCACTGCTGTTGCCTGAGCTTGCGGTACTGCCACATCCAGCCAGTGTTCCTGCTACCATCGTTAATGCTAACAGACCTGTAATTACCTTCTTTTTCATGAAACAATTTCCTCCTTTTTTCAGATGCTTGTTGCATCTTGTCTTTGTTTAATGAAAATATAACACCTTCCGGGAAAACGATATATTATAATTCCAGACAAAATATCAAATTCATGTTCTTGATTTCATTTGCCAGACGAAAACTTTTGTGCCATAATAGTGAATATTAAAAGATTTACGGAGATATCAGATATGTCACTTTCCAAAGAATGGTATAACGCTGAGTTGAAAAATAGTGAATCCGAAACCAAACACCGCTCCCCCAATGTAGAGTATTCCTTTTACAATGCCGTCAAAACAGGCGATATGGATGCTGTTATAAAAAACTGTAATGAAGATGCCTTTCTCCATATGGAGGGCACCGGTGTTCTTTCCAGAAATTCGCTCACAAACCTGAAATATCATTTTGTTGTCACTACTGCCCTGCTCACAAGATACTGCATCGACGGCGGACTCGAACCGGAACAGGCCTACCGTTTAAGCGATTTTTATATTTTAAAAATGGACGCCTGCACTTCAGTCCGTCAGGTCGCGGATCTGCATCACATTATGGCCAAAGATTTTACCGGAAAAATGATCCTGCAAAAAAAAAGTTCGATCCTTTCCAAACCAGTCATGCAGTGTGTTGATTATATTTACAGCCACATCAAAGAACGCATCACCATTGAATCGCTTGCGTCCTACACCGGGCTTTCCTCCAGCTACCTCTCCCGTGTCTTCAAGAAGAATCTCGGCGTATCGATCAGCGATTATATCCGTGAGAAAAAAATTGAGAAGGCAACGCATCTTTTGCGCTACTCGGACAAATCCGTGATTGAGATCGCAAATTATCTGGCGTTTTCCTCACAAAGTCATTTCATCCAGACTTTTGAAAGTTTTACCGGTCTCACGCCCAAAAAGTATCGCGACAAATATTATAAGGCCATGTGGTAATTTCTTATCACATGACCTTTTTCTTAACATTTCTCTAACAGCACCACGATCTGATGGATTTCGTCCTGCTTTAATGCGTTTATCTGCTTCTTTGCTAAAGATGCTTTTGTTTCATCCAACAGCGCAAGCCTGTTATCGTCGCACGCTGCTTTTTTGATCCGGTACGCTCCGGGTTCTGCCTTGTCCGGATTTTTGATCTGTATCTTGAATTTTCTTTTTCCAAATTCCAGATAAACGGATGCATTTCCTTTATCATCAAACTGTTCCGGCATAAGCGATGGATGAATGGTAAGATCACCCAGTTCACCTTTTACGCCAAACATTTCCGTGATCACCGTAAGCATATACCAGCTCGCCGCACCGGTAAGATACGCATACAGCCCCCTGCCCTGATTATCAAAATACTCGGGAATGCCCGGATACATTTTACTGTTTTCAAAGTTCTGTGCTGCTTCTAACAGTGTATTTAATGCTTTATATCCCTCTTTTGCAAATCCTCTCTGATATAAGGCATTCGCATACATGACCGTCATATGTGAGAATACCGCTCCATTTTCCTTTTCTCCATACGCAAAACCGAACATTCTTCCAAGGTCAAATTTTTCTTCCTTAAAATCCGTGTTCAGCCGGTATCCACCCGCTGATTTCTCATACAGATAATGATCTGCGCTTCTGCATATCTCTTTTATCTGTTTTGCATCCGCGGTTCCGCTCATGATCGCGAACACCTGTCCCGTCAGCATCATGCGGATCTGATCCTTCTGATATCTTTCCACTGCGTTTCCATGGTTATCGTAATATCCGTTGAACCAGCCCTCGCCTTCTTCACCTTTGATCCACTCATCCGTCCTGATATGTTCCATCAGCCATTGTGCTTTCTCTTCCAGATTTCTGCTGATTTCTTCTATTTTTACTAAAATTGTCTTTCCACTGATATTATGAATACACTGATCACCATATTGTTTCAACAGATTTTGTTTTTTTTCCGGATCCTCAAACAGTGTGTTTCCTCCCGTCAGCAGGATCTGCATTTCTTCTGCAAGCTCCACCTTATTGTATCCGCATTTCTGCTCGAGATTTCTTAAATATTTTGCAATATCCTTCAGATTCCCGGCATATGCGCAGGTAAAGGCCACGCTCTCTCCGCGCTCCCACGCCATATCCAATGCATCGTTCCAGTCCGCTCCATGCAGGCGCATCTCATTGTGCTCTCCCACATCAAAAAATGCACATAAATTCTGCAGCAGAATATGTTCAAGCACGCTTCCAAAATAGATCTGACCGCTTTTTGTCCGCTGCTTATCGCCTTCTTCCGCTCTCCACTGCGTATCATGCGCTTCTCCGCGTTTTGCCTGAAGATCCTTAAAATACGGAACTTTTTCCAGCAAAACTTCGAGATCTCCGGTCTGGTCCATATAAAACTTTGTTGTAACAAACGGCCAGAACGCATGGTCCATCCAGACTCTTGTGATGTTATTTCTGTCCGCAACGAATTCACCCGGTCTGTTTCCTATGATCGTTGCATTGGTACCGTCCATACGCACACCACCGTAATTAGAAAGGATCATCTGCCTCACCAGTGACGGCTCCATGATCAGCAGTGCCAGACAGTCCTGCCACAAATCTCTCCATCCACGTCCGCCCTTGCCATAATCATGATACGGAAGGAACGAACAGCCATAAATCCTTCGTAAAATTGGCTGAAAACAGATCCATTTCAGATAGTGATCTTCTCTCTTATTTCCGGTTTCAAAGGAGACATTCACCTGCTTTCTCCAATATGTTTTCACTTCATCCAACGCCTGCATTCCTTTAGCCAGAGTCCGATACCTGGAGGCTGTTTTTTCAATCTGCTCTTTGGTCTGTGCAATTCCCGCCAGAACAATATAACTTCTGGATTCGCCCTTTTCTAAAACCGCTTTTGCAAAGCGGATTCCACCAACTGCCTCTTTTCCCTGGATCTTAACACCTGCCGGCTTTCCCGCCTTTTCTTTGCGCACTGCTTCCGGGATCAGAAAAGAACCACCTTCTCCGATGAATTCCTCTACCGTAGGATAAAAGGACTCCGGTGCCTCACCATTTTCTGTCCAGCCATATACAAAATAGGATGTCTCATTTTTCTGATGTCCACGCTCGTCAAAAGACAACACGGGGGTCACTGTAATTCCATGGGTACTGGTATAAATTCTGTGTAAAAGCGAAGTTACATGCCTGTGATCCCTGATGTTATCCGCGCTCCTTCCATAGATTGGGATCGCCGCAATCGGTGTCACTTCCATTTTCTCATCCCTATTATTGGTAAGCGTGACAAGCGTAACCTCTGCCGCCCCATCCACTGGAACAAATATGGTCATTTTGGCTTCTATTCCATATTTTTTGGACTTTCTCACTAAAGTCTGCCACATAAATCCTGCTTCAAGGATGCTTTCATCCTGCTCCCTGGTAAAACGACTGCTTTCCTGTTCTGCCGAGTTGCCGCATACCGACCAGTAACCTTCCCCCTCGATCCGACACCAGAAATTTCTCGTATTCTTATTGTTGTGAAGATTCTCAGCACTGACCGGCTCTAACAGGAAATGGTTCTGATCCGTTTTACTGTCTCCTCCCCAGTTCGGGGTAATACTGGATTTGATCCCCTCTGTTCCCGCCATCGGAAGATACAGCCCACTGTAATTTTCCGGATCACGGATCACAAACGTTTCGCTTTCGTCTTTAAATTCTATCTGCCGCATACCACTTCTCCCTTCTTTTCCTATGACATAAACAATTCCACGGTAGTCTGTGCCGTCAGCTCCTGCTGCGGAATATAGTTTCCTTCCATCTTCTTTCCATTAACCAGAAGTTCTCTGCAGCCAGACTGTACATGGCCCGGATTTGATACTTTAATCTGCAGATGACATCCGCGAAAATCCTTTTCTATTTCAAATGATTCCCATGACTTCGGAACGGATGGTGAAACATGGATTCCATAAAAGTCCGGCCGCATGCCGAGTATACCTTCCACGCAGCCCACCATGACCGTTGACGCAGTTCCCGTCAGCCAGTGTACATGTGATTCTCCAAAATTCGGACTTGCTTTTCCTTCTGTAAACTGACCATAGCAGTACGGCTCTAACTTTCGGATCTCTGCACGGTCATTCTGTGCCGCCGGCGCATTCTCCATAAAATAGGTGAATGCCTTCTCCCCATTTCCTCTTAGTGCCTCCGCAAGAATCAGCCAGCCCTGTGACTGTGAAAAAATACCGGCATTTTCCTTACTTCCTGCGTTATAGATCACTGCAAGCGCACCGTCAAACGCATGCGCATGATAAGGCGGATCCATCAATATCGCACCGTATTCGGTATTCAGTCTTTCATATACCAGATCGAGGATCTGATTCGTCTGATCTTTGCTTGCAAGACCACTGATCACTGCCCAGCTCTGCGGATTAAGCCACATATTGGCTTCCGGATCACTGCGCCTTCCGATCATTTCTCCGGTCTCGGTATAGCCACGGATAAAACGGTCTTCATTCCAGCAATATTTCTGGATCAACGCCCCGAGTTCTTTCTGCTTTTCTTCCAGATAAGATTGATAAACGCTGTCCTCTTTATACTGCGCAAATTCCTTTAAAATCCGCATCGCATAGTAAAACTGCATTGCGACAAATGCCGATTCCCCATCTTTCCCAAGCCGCAGACAGTCATTCCAGTCTGCATACAATCCAGCCGGCATACCATGTTTTCCAAGATGATTCATGGAAAATGTGATCGCCTGTTTCAAATGTTCATATACCGTCGCTGTTCCCTTATTCGCATATGGAATTACTTCGTCTATGAATTTCAGATCTCCGGTTTCCGCAATATACTTATACACTGTCGGGAACAGCCACAATGCGTCATCTGCCCGATATTCCGGATGACCTGTTTCCTGCACATAAGACACATCATCCGGTGTATCCTCATGACCTGGATTATGCGTAAATTTGACAAGTGGAAGTCCTCCTCCATTATCTACCTGCGCAGAAAGCATAAAGCGGATCTTTTCTTTTGCCATTTCCGGCGCAAGATGTATCACACCCTGGATATCCTGAACAGTATCCCGGTATCCATATCCGTTCCGCAGCCCGCAATAGGTAAAGGATGCCGCACGCGACCAGATAAATGTCATAAAACAGTTATACGCATTCCATGTATTGATCATGGTATCAAATTCCTGACTCGGTGTCTTAATCTGAAAATGGGAAATTTTCTCATGCCAGTGACAAATCAGTTCTTTTATTTCTTTTTCACATACTGCCGCCGGATCTTTATAGTCCGCTAAGATCTTTGCTGCCTCCGCATCCTTTTTCATTCCTGCTACAAATGCGATTTCTTTTGCTTCTCCCGGTTGTAATGTAAGCACTGTCGAAAGCGCTCCACATCCATTTCCATTGTAGTTTCCTTTATTTTCAAGCACTCCGCTTTCCACACCTGTCGGCCTGTCATATCCATGATATCTTCCAAGGAAGCCTTCTTTCTCGCCACTCCATGACTTCACTTCCGCTCCTGCCAGTCCGAAAAAGCGACTGGATACGATCTTATGATCGACTTCTTTTCCTTCTTCGATCTGATCCAGATTTGCGTGTATCAGCTGCTGCACTCTGTCGCCACGAAATACAGTACGCGTAATAAACTGTGAGTACTGCAGATTCACCTGATCCTGCTCGTAATTACTGTGATTGGTAAATTCCGCATACCCGGTGATCGTAAGCTCCCTCTCCCGGTCAGAGTCGTTCTTCACACTCAGATTCCATACTTCGTAGGATCTGCCAAGCGGCACATAATATCTCACTTCTGATGTTATTCCACTGTACTGTGCTTTCATTTTCGTATACGCAGTTCCATGACGGCATTCACATTTGTACTCTTTTAAGTCCTTTCCTACTGGCTGCCAGGATGCCGACCAGTAATCCGCATTTTCATTATCACGAAGATATATATATCTTCCCGGCTGATCAAACTGATTGAACACATACCGCAAGATTCTTCCGTTCGCGCCGGATTTCGCAAAACTGTATCCTCCTGCGTTATTCGATACAATAGCGCCATATTCCGGAGATCCCAGATAATTTACCCACGGTGCCGGTGTATCCGGTCTTGTGATCACATATTCCTTATTTTCTTCATCAAAATATCCATATCTCATTCTGCGTCTCTCCTCATTCTTGTTTTTCCCAATATAACTCCTTATGAAATCCGGATATACAAAATCATCCTCGAAAATATCAGATTCATGACCTATTTCAAATAAAGTGTGCGCTTACCGCACACTTTCGCGCGCGAGCGGTATGTTCAACATAAACTTCATCTCCGCGAGCTGCGCATCCCCGCGGAGCGTTTTTAAATCATAGGAAGGAATTTCCTATGATTTAAAAAAACTGTTGGCTGCACGATCATACTGTGCGCAGACAACAGTCTCTTTCTCTTTTTACTTAATTTATCCCATATTTCTCCTCAAACTCATCCACCGGCACCGGTCTGGAAAAATAGTACCCCTGGAACATCTTACATCCCATCCTGGTCAGCATGGAAAGCTGTTTTTCTGTCTCAACGCCTTCCGTGATCACTTCCATACCAAGTTTGTCCGCAAGCACGATGATGCTCTCCAGGATATCCTTTCCTTTCACCTCATTTTCAGAAGCCCGCAGAAATCCCATATCTATTTTCAGCACATCTGCGCTGATATCTTTTAACATATTTAAGGACGAATATCCGCTTCCGAAATCATCGATTTCAATCTTAAATCCAAAGTCCTGAAGCCGCTTTAAGATCTCCATGTTCTTCTTAAAATCGGACATGAGCGCCGTCTCTGTGATCTCAAGCTTTAACATCTCCGGGTCGATCTCATATTTTTGCACAAGACCGGTAAACGTCTCATAGACATCCACAAGGTAAAAATCTTTGGTCGAAATGTTGACCGAGATATGGTACGCCCCGGCATTATTTTTCTTCCACTCCGCCAGCTTCTCTGCCGCCTTCTCCCAGATATAGCGGTCAAGCTTGTAGATCAGTCCCGCTTTTTCAAGGATATCGATAAAAACTGCCGGTGATAAAAGTCCGCGTTCCGGATGCTCCCAGCGGACCAGTGCCTCCGCTCCGTAGGCTTTTCCCGCTTCATCCACCTGCGGCTGCAAAAACATCACAAACTCATTTTGTTCCAGTGCCCGCTCAAATTCCCCGATGATGCGCCGCTCCTCGATCGAGCGTTTCAAAAGCTCGTCATCATAGTAGGCAAGGCTGCTGTGATAATCGTTTTTTATCGTTTCACTGGCAAGATTTGCCTTGTCGCACATGATGCTGACCGGCTCTTTGGGATTTTGAATATTGTATACGCCGGCAAATACATGCAGCCGGAAGGAACTGTTATTGACTTCTTCCTGTATTTTCTCCACGATCTCAAAAAGCATTTCTTCGCGGAATGCCTTCTGCTCCATGCAGACTGCGAACCGATCTCCCTGGAGTCTCGCGCACAGTGCTCCTGCCCCCGTGTGCGTGCGCATCAGCTCCGCCTGTCTTAACAGGATATCATTTCCCTTCTCAATGCCAAAGAGTTCATTTACAAATTTAAAATCACGGATATTACTGCATATGATGCAATATTTTTTGTCCGGGTTCTGATGAAGCCGCTCACTGGTATCCAGATAAAACTGCTCACGGTTCAAAAGTCCGGTCAGTCTGTCATGAGACGCACGGTATTTTTCATGCTCGAGTGACTCAATCTCTTCCGTCCTGTCATTAAAAATAAAGCAGTCACAGACAAAGTTGTTTTTATCATCATAAACGCGCTTGTACACAATTTCGTAGTACCGTTCTTTGCCGTCTTCCTCAACCGGCATCTGAAACCGCATCAGATCTGCACGTTTTTCACCGGAATCCGAAAGCCAGTTCCAGTACATCTGTTCCAGCACATCCGGTCTTCCGCTCACTTTATAAAGTTTTCGCACCAGATCATTACAGTAAACGCAGATTCCCCGATTGTCAAAGCAGATAATACCGTTGTTCATGTCACGGATGATCAAAGAAAGTGTACTCTCAATCAGCTCATTCGGCACATAGCTGAACGTAAAGTAATAGATGAGCATGGACATGACTCCAAACATGATCATCGACACATCATAGATCGACTGGGAATGGATCGAGAGCAGATCCAGTACAAATCCAACCACAAGCGCGGACAGAATGACTTCATACCGGAAGCGGTAAAATTTGGATGCTCTCGCAATCATAAACAGATACGCCAGGATCAGGATCGCGATCAGCACATAACTGTATATAAAATGCATCTGATAAAAGAAGCTGCCTTTCACAAACTCGACCGCGATCATATCCCCGGTCATCTCACCCACCGAAAACATATGATGCGTCCACGCGTTTACGATCAGCATGACCGTCTCAATCGCCGCGTAAGCCTCCATCAGGAGCTTAACGACCCGAACGCCGTGAAACAGTCCGGTATAATACTGCGTGTAATACATAAGCAAAATAAGGAGCCAGTCGAAACAGGCAAGCGTCAGTCCCTTGCAGAGTGTCGTCACAAAAACTCCCGGCACAAATGTATAGGCTGCAAATATGATCCCGCACAGGAATGCCACGCTCTCGTAACAGAATACGATCTTTGCCAGCTTTCCTCTTCTTTTTTCCGCCTTTAACGCACACACTCCGAGCGCAAGGATCTCTATGATAATAAGTACTCCGTATAGCGCTTTCATACATATTCCCCCATGTACTGTACTTTTACCATATCATACCACAGAATCCACCTGCTGGGATAGACTTTTTTCTGTCAATGGCAATATTATTTTTACCAAAAATCCCCATCCCCTATCACTTTTTATACAAAATTTTCCTCCATGCCTCTCAATGATCTCCTCAGCTATATAAAGGCCGAGTCCCATTCCTCCTGCCCTGCTGTTTCTTGCACTGTCTCCACGATAAAAAAGTTCTGTCATATAGGGAAGTTCTTCTTTGGATACACCCCTGCCATAATCCCGTATTCCAAACACTGCCAGCTCTCCTTCTTTTTTCACAGAGACCGTCAGCTTCTTTCCATCCATACCGTATTTTAAGGCGTTTTCAATCAGATTTCGAATCACTCTTCCGATTCTTTGTGCATCCCATTCGCCGCAGATCGCATACTCCGGTATTTTAAGTTCCAGTTCATAGCCATTTTTTTCAATTTGCGGATAATATTCGATCAGTATCTCCCTTACCAGCTCTGTCAAGTCGGTTTTTTCCCTGCACAGCCGCATCGTTCCCATTTCAAGTCTCGAATACTCCAGCAGTTCTGTAAGCAGTTTTTCCATATAAACCGATTTTCTGCGAATAATATCTGCATACTGTTTTTGCTCCTCTTTCGACTCATAGATCCCATCACAAAGCATTTCAGCATACCCCATAACCGAGGAGAGAGGAGTTCTTAGATCATGCGAAATTATCGACACCAATTCTCTTTTTTTCTGTTCCAGTTCTGCCTTTTCCTGATACTGTTTTTCTAATTTTTCCGCCATAGAATTGAATCCTTCTGCCATGACTGTCAACTCGTCATTTCCTTTTTCTTCCATGCGCACATCCATATGATCCATCGATAATTCCTGCATCACCTGATACATATTTGTGACACGCCGCACAAGCTTTCTTCCAAACAGCCATAAAAGTATCATCATGATAAAAACTGTGATTCCTACTCCGAATAAAGCAATTTTCCCGAGTACGCCTTTTCCTCGCAGCGGATTAAAAGCATAAGATATGGTTTCGTAATCATTGTAGTTTACATAACATACAATATCATACTCCTGACCGTTCACATTTCCGGAAAGGACACGAACTTTATATGTTCCTGCAATCTCCCCTCTTCCATTTGCCGCTTCTGAAAGTTCACGCCTCTCAAAGATCTGTGGCGTATCCGCCCCGGCACCACATACTTCCCCACATTTTACCGCAAAAAGCATCGGATGATTTTGTTTATCCAGTGCATTCACAAAATCTGTCAGATATGACTCATCTTCTGCCATACCGCCTGCTGCCTCCAGCTGGTCTCCCGCTGTTTCTAATGCATGTAACATATCCTCTGCGGTGATTCCGCCAAAATATCCAATGTGGATCACATAATAAAAAAACAGGCAGAACACACCAACTGATATGGAGGTCGACAGCAAAAACAGACCACCTATTTTATACTTCAGTTTCATCTGCTTCCTCCAAAACGATATCCAATTCCCCGAATCGTCTGTATCCATATTCTCTCATTCGGTTTGTCTTCCAGTTTTTCGCGCAGTTTACTGATGTAGACCATAACCGTATTATCGTCCTCGTAGCCATCCTCCCACACATGATGATAAATCTGTGCCTTGGTAAATACCTGTCCCGGATGTTCCATAAAAAATTTTAACAACCAGAATTCCTTGCCTGCAAGCACGACCTCTCTGCCATCTACTGTCACCTGGCAGCTCTCTGTATCCATGCGAAGTCCGTCTGCTTCCAGTATCCGTTCTGCCTTTTTTTCGATTTTCATTCCTTTTCTGAGCTGCACTTTTACTCTTGCCATCATCTCTCCCGGACTGAACGGCTTTGTCACATAATCATCCGCTCCCAGTCCAAGTCCAAGCACCTTGTCATATTCTTCCTGCCTTGCACTCAAAAGGATCACCGGAATTTCTCCCATTCTCTGGCGGATCTGTTTTAGAACTTCAAACCCGTCCATTCCTGCCATCATGATATCTAAGATCACCAGATCCACAGCATTTTCTTTTAAATACGCCAGCGCCTCAGTTCCGTTTTCACACTCAATTCCACAAATTCCCTCCCTTTTTAAATATTTTAATAGCATCTGTCGTATTTCGGTCTCATCATCTACCACCAGTACTTTTGGCATACTCTGCACATTTTCCTTTCTCTTTCACTTTCCTTTGGTTCATTCGGAATGCCAGCAGTAATATCATTACAAATCCCTCAACCAGTACAATAGCAAATGCTGGTGTAAAAAACGTAAACAGATAATTATCTGCCATTCCAAAACAGATCCGAAACGGCAGATCCGTATAAAACAAAAGATAGGCTGCCACGCAGTAAAATGCGGAAAGCAGTCCTCCCGTCACTTTTCCTGCTGCAGATTTTCTTTCCATCAGCCGCTTCTTTTTTATTCCATGGAATAATGTTATTCCAACACAAAAATCAAGGATTCCACCTACTATTATTGCATATAAAATCATTCTTTCAAGCTTTTTTAACAGCGGATCTGCCACCGGCTCTCCAAGCGTATGATCTGCCCATGCTTCCATAAGATCATAAGTAAAATAAAAGGCTTTATCCGAATTTGTAACGATTGTAATTCCAGAGCGGCTCTCCGGCTCCAGAACGAGCTGTGCATTCCATCCGGTCAACGTGCCATTATGCTCATAAACGGTACGCCCATCCTTCAATTTTCTCGGAATGATTCCAAGACCATATACTCCGGCCTCACTTTCCGTATTCTTCTGCGCCAAAAACATCTCGCCATTTCCACGCCGGGCATAATCCATCAGCGCAATATCGAATTTGGCCAGATCCGTTGCTGTCGTTATCACGCCTCCAGCTCCACTTAACACCACATCATTACAAGCGATCGGTTTTCCCTTACCTGCATACGGCACCGCCATTGCTCCTGTTTTTTCATAGCTGGTATGATCCATGCCAAGCGGTTTAAATATTTCTTTTTGCATATAATCCTCAAATTTTTCTCCTGTAACATCCTCTATCACAAGCTGACAGATTCCATATCCGGCAAATTCCGAATAGGCAAAAGAGCTCCCCGGTTTCGTTTTTATATGAACATCCGCCTGTGTTAATTTTTCTGCCGCCAGAAGTCCATGCTCATCTTCATTCACCGCATCCGCACATCCACTGAGTCCCGCCGTATGGGACATCAGCATACGGAGCGTTACCTGATCTCCGTCATAAGTTCCATCCGGTATTTTCCATTGTTTTAAATATTGATTTACCGGCACATCCAGATCAAGTTTTCCTTCGTCCACCAGCTGCATGACCGCATATGCAGTCATTGTTTTGGAAATGGATGCAATCCGAAAACGGGTATTTTCATCTGTTTTTATTTTCTTTTCCTTATCTGCATATCCATAATCTCTTACCTCTGTAATCTGTCCGTTTTCTATTAACACAACCTCCGCTCCGACCGGATCATATTTTTTCTCCATCCGATCGATATAATCCCCTGTTTTGTGTCTGATTCCACTCCACAAAACGGCACACGCCAGGGCACCTACCAAAACGATTCTTCCTGTCTTTTTCCATATTTTTTTCATTGTAATTTTCCTCCTTATGCCAGCCATTCTAGTCTGTCTTTTTAAAACCTGGCATAATGGAATCTTAAAGTTATCTTAAAGCATTGGATAACCGGCTCGACCGATACGGGATTGACTTTTTCCTCCCTGTGGAATAAGATGTTAGTACAGACTAACTGTTATTGTTCATGGAGGAAATATATGGAATTTCAGACTTTATTAGAAAGCAGAAGAAGTGTACGCGCCTTCGATGGCAGCAAGTCTGTCACCGAAGACCAGATCCGGCAGCTTGTAGATGCGGGCATTCAGGCTCCGTCCTGGAAAAATGCCCAGACCGCACGCTACTATTGTGTGTTGGACGAAGCCAAAAGAGCCGACTTTTTAAAGAACTGTCTCCCGGAATTCAACGCAAAAAGCGCAGACGGCCAGATGACATTTTAAAATTTTTCTAAAAGGTCACAGAAAAGGCACTGTCACACCATTTTTCGCCGCCAATACGCAGATGATCCGTGATTTCCATTTACCTCCAAATACGCTAAGGCCGTATTCCAACGGGCAGCGGATATCTTCTTCCATTTTTTTCTGATACAACGCACTCACCTCTTTTTCTTTCATCATATACGAAAATCCTTCTTTTTTGTAGTAACTATGAAATTTATGAGTGGCTATTTTCCAAAACAGGCTGCGCCATGCACGAATGAAAACAGGCGCTCCCTTTGCCGTAGCCGCGCCGTTAAACATTTTTTCCACCATTGCCTTAAAAGTGGCGACCACTTCTCCTTCTGTCACATAAGAAGCCGTTCCCTTAATCTGATAGCCTTCGAGGTTCTCTGCGCTGTATGCGGAGATTGCGATTTTTCCGCCATTTTCTCTTATATTTTTTAATGTTGTTTCAAGGAACACATCTCCGACCAGCAGCTTTCCGTCATCGGTCACATCCTTAAACGCCACTGGAACCACATTCGGTTCATTGTCTGCACAGGTTGCAAGATCCCACATACTCTCTTTTAATACCTTTTTTACATTCTCATTTAACATTTCAGATTCCCTCCTGATTCACTTTTGTTTTAAGATGAGCTCATTATAGGAAATCTGCTTGGCGCAAACAAGATATTAGCAAATTTGTGAGTCACTCATAAATTTCAGAGTAATCAGACCAGTCCCCCAAACATCCGAACCGCAGTCTCTATGATCTCATCCGGGAATTCATACTGCTCCGTGTGCAGCTGGACATGATCCTCTCCGTCTCCGATCCCGAAAAATGCTCCCTCTGTTTTCTGTAAATAATATCCAAAATCTTCCGACCAGCGCATCGGCTCTTTTAGCTCTGTAACAGGAAGCCCCTGCTTCGCCGCGCAGGCACGGAGTTTTTTTACGGAATCCATATGATTTTCTGTTGCAGGGAAACGCTCGATCTCATGGATCGCGAGCGTAAGATTTTCTTCCTTTGCCCGCTCTTTTGCAAGCTCTTTGATTGCGGCAACATATTCTTCAAATACACATTCGCGCTCGCCCCGGACGGTCAGGCGCAGCACCCCGTCCGATGCCGAAACTCCATAGCTATCACTGCCGATCTCCATTCCGATCAGGGTCATCCGCACAAATCCTCTGGTCTCATTTACCTGTTCCATAAGTTTTTCCACCTCAAGCAAAAGCTTTGCAAGCGCAAATCCCGGATTTTTTCCTGCTTCCGGATAAGCCGCATGGCTCGGTGTCCCGGTCATACGAATCTCAATCCCGGTCGATGCGCATGCAAAGGTTCCCTCTTTGATCAGAATATGATTTTTCGGATAGCCCGGAATATTATGAAGTCCATAAATTTCGCCGATCTTCTTTTCCTCAAGCAATGGAAGACAGAGCTTTGCCCCCTGTCCGGTTTCTTCCACGGGCTGAAAGATAAAATACACATCCCGGTTTAGCTCTGTTTTTCCTTTATCAAGGTAAAGTGCAAGCCCCGCAAGTATGCTGCTGTGTCCATCATGTCCGCAGTAATGTCCCGGCTGTCCGCCTTTCGCGCACACCGCGTCCATATCCGCCCGGAAAGCAACCGGTGCCTTCCTGTCCCCGACATCCGCTTTCCGTACAGCATAAAACCATTTTCCACAGTCTACGATCGAAAGTGTTGTGTTCTCCTGTAAGAACTGCATCAGTGTCTGCTTCGTTTTTGTTTCCGCAAGGGATCTCTCCGGTATTTCATGCAGTTTTTTCCGTAATGCTATGATTTTATTCAGTAGATCTTTCTCCATGATGCACTCCCTATTCCGCCGCATGCGTCAGGCTTTTGGTGTAATAATATCTCTTTCCTGTAAGCGGATAGTTCTCCAGTGCAAACTGCTCTTGATATCCGTATTTTTTATAAAATTCCGGAGCCTGAAAACTGAAAGTATCTAAAAACACATATTTGCAGTTTCTTTTTTCCGCCTCTTTTTCTGCTTCCAAAAGAAGCTTTTTCCCGGTTCCCTGACCGCGCAGATCTTCTTTCACCCAAAGATACTTGATCATAAGCCAGTTTCCATGCGTATAGCCAATGATCCCGGCAACGATCTTATTTTCTCCGTCTCTCTCATAAATACCCAAATCTCTTGGCTCTTTATCCTCAAGATGCGCCAGATTAAATGCCAGCAGTCCCTCAAATACCGCTTTTTCGTCCTCCGGCAGAATCCGGTCTGTCAGTTCCATACTCATGTTCTGCGTTCTCCTCTCGTTTTTCGTGCCTTGCCATTATAACACAAAACGGGAACTGACAGACATGCGAATTTAAGAACGCAATGACAAGAAGCGTTTTCCCTTTACAGAGCTCACTGATCGCCTCCTGAATGTATTTCTCGTTGTACGCGTCAACGCTTGCTGCCGGATTCTCCGTCGCGGTTAAAGATCTTTTCGACCTATTTGGTTTTTCTGTTTTCCTCTATCTTCCTTTTGTGCGCTTTCATTTTCTTCATCGCCCAGTCATAATGACTGCTGGTATTGCTGATAAAATAGCTGCCGATACAGCTGCCACCGACCCACGGATAAAATGTATTGGTAAATAGTGTCTGCTGATTAAGCAGATATCTGCAACTTCCAGCTCTTACATCTGTTCCAGTCATGCCAGAAGCGGAACAGGCGCAAAAGAGCGTAAAGTATTCGCCTCTGAATCCTGAACAGA
>NZ_JACOQH010000006.1:0-169874 GCF_014297335.1 Roseburia yibonii | reverse complement strand
CTGTAGCTTGTCGATCGGTTTGTACATTGTTTTAGTCCCTCGTATGCTCAAAATCTGTAAAAAACTGCAAGAAAAACGATTTGTTTTCGTCAAAATCCTTGCTATCATTATACCAGAAAGTGGGGCAAAAGTCAGTAAAATCAAGTGTTTGCGGCTTGATCAGCAGACACTAAATAATTCTTCCTCGGAAAATGTCTCAAGTGCTTCCATCACCTTTTTATGGGAATCCTTAAATCTGGCAAGCGCTTCCTCTTCCGTGATCTTCTGACATCTCCTGTAGAAGATCATATTCATGTCGCCATAGGTTTTCCAGTTATATCCCTCCATCAAAAAAGGCTTATTGCTTCCGTTCTCCCGGTTCCTGATCCACTCCAGAAGCAAAAGGTGCCATTCGTTTAAATGCATCAGCACATCCCTGAGATTTTTATCACGCCTCCAGTGCGCTTCCTTTTTCTTCTCATCCGTTGAAAAATCATACGCCGTCTCTTTTTCCGCGTCTGTCCGGTTTTCGATCATGGCAAGAAGCTTTTCATAACCCGTATTCGCTGCTGTAATCAAATCTTTTTTATTCTTCGGTCTTGGCATAATTCTCTCCTTATATCCAGTCTGTTTTTATGATACTTTTCACTTACCGAATGATCATACCACTCTAAACACGACAGCTACATGTCATGTTTGTTGTGAAAAATCATCTATGCATCTTTTACTATTCTGCACAAATTCTATTCTATTTTCTGTTCTTCGCCATCCTGCTGCTGAAGATAAAACATTGCCTTTTGAGTTTCAATCTCTGCTTTCAGTTCTTCTTTTGTCGGCAGATACAATTTATATTTTGAAGCAAATAACTGTTCATTGCCATGCATAACAGAATAACGGGCAATATCATCATCTGTATCGGAGCAAAGTACAATACCGATTGTCGGATTATCGCCCTCACTGCGTTTTAATTCATCATACATCCGGATATACATATCCATCTGTCCTACATCTTGATGCGTTATCTTCTCTGTTTTCAGGTCAATAAGAACAAAGCACTTCAGTATGTAATTGTAAAACACAAGGTCAATATAATAGTCCTGCTTCTCCGTATGGATATGCTGCTGCCTTGCAACAAAAGCATAGCCTTTTCCAAGCTCTTTTTTCTGTGTCCCCAGCATACGGTAATAATACTGAGAAGAAATGTTCCTCTGTAAAGTACGGACACTCCAAGCCTGTTCTGCGGCTTCTTTCTCATACCAGTCACGAGCTTCAGGGTCTTTGACCTGTAATAATGTTCTATAATGCGACCACGAAAGCAGAATACCGGATTGTCTACACGCCGTGTCGACAATTTCAGGAAAGGTTTTATAAAACTTCAGACAATGATATAAATTACTTCTATCATATCCTTTTCCTGCATATCTTCATCGACTCTTTTAGTCATCTGTCTGTACTGTTCTTTTACCATTCAACTACTGTACCTTCTGATGATTGATATACGCATTGAACTCTTTAAAGCTGATACCGACCGGCACTTCATAAAACTGTGTGGTCGGACTTTTTTTCCCGCCGCGCAATTCGACATAATAATCTTCGATTGTCTTTAACGCCTCTTCCTCTGTCGCATATTCATAGATCCCCTTCTTTTCCGGATTCGGATGCTCCAGATGATAGATTTTTCCGTCTCTTTCAAACAGCACAAAGCAATGCATATGTTCGTCTTCTTCCAGATTTCCATAATCATCCGGTTCGTAAATTCTGCAACAGTACATCTTGCTCTTTATCTGTATCTTATCCAGCAGAAAATGCATGACAGCGACCTGTTCTATGCAGGTTCCTATTTTTTGTTTCATGCTTTCTTCCACAGACATGGTCCGATACTGCTTTCGAAAATCCTTCATTTCTCTTATGTGTCTGTTTCCCTCGGTATCCAGCCAGCCATACTCCACATTTTCTTCCATCCAGTTAAAAATATCTTCCGGACATGTTATCTCATCTGTTTTTTCCATTATACATCGCTCCCCAAAATAATTTTTAAAAGCATTTTATCCAGCATGATCGTCCGGTTCCATGGATTGATGATCACGCCGCTTATCCCATTTTCTGAAACTGCTGCCGTAAAGAGCTCCTCCATGTCGCTTAAAAATGTTGACATCACGCTTCCGGAGCCTTTTACTTCTTCCTCAAAGCTGGTAAACGCCGTCCACCAGGTCTGTCCGTCCTCGGTCGTAACCGCCTGTACCAGGAACTGTCCGCCACCCGCCGGTGGTTCGACCGCCAAAATGAGCTGCCCTTTTTCGTTCATGCGTCTGCGGATCACCGTCAGGGTATGCGCTAACATCTCCTCGGACGGTTCTTTTTGTAATGCCGCAACCGCGCTTTCTATCTTCTCATTTCCCTGCAGTCCTTCATCTGTTTTTTTATTTTTTTCGTCACTCATCTGTCGTTCTCCTTCTGAAAGAAAAAAAGTGTTCAAAGCCTCACCTTTCACACATTCTGTGATGTGCCGTATCTGCGGCGGTGCTTTGAACACCCGATATCGCTGCTTTTTGGCAGAGATCTCATTTTTCGACTTTTTTATTTGTTTATCGTATCATACGAAAAAGAACGATGTCAATACTGCGCTCACATCCGCAGACGGATCCAATGCTAACATGCACTTTTTATGCCCTCTCGCAGTAGATCCGGATCGCTTCTGCCGCGAAATCTGCCGTTCCATCTCCTCCGGCATGATCGATGTTCTTTTTAAACTCGCCATCTGCCGCATACATCTGTCCAAGTCCAGCTAAGATTTCATTCGTGCAGTGGTAAAAATGCTCTGAAATATAATCCTGAAGTTTTTTCACCTGTGCCTGCGGTTTATTCTCATCCGCAGCCATTTCCTTCATTCCGCCAAACTCCACAAAAAGCTCCAACAGTCCATGCATAACGACATTTTCCTCTTTCGCGCTTCTGTGTCCGTTCTTTTTTTCATATTCCTGATAGGCGGGTGTGTCGCCCCACTGCGCTTTCGCTCTTTCTTTATATTCCTCGATCTTTTTGGTATCAAATGCTGTAAAATCCATCTTGATTTCTCCTTTTTCCTTTACTTCACGGGCAAAAGAAATCAGCTGTTCCAGATGTTCCTTTTTTAACAGAAGCAGTTCGATCTGCTGATCCAATGCTTTTTCCCTGTCAAAACCGGGACTGGATAAAATCTTCGCGATTTCCTTTAAGGGGAATTCCAGCTCTTTTAACAGTAAAATCTGCTGCAGCGTTTCCAGGGCTGTATCGTCATACAGTCTGTAACCGGATGCTGTGTACCCCGAGGGTGCCAGCAATCCCATCTTGTCGTAATATTGCAGAGCGCGTATACTCACTCCGGTCAGTTTACTTACCTCATTTACTGTTCTCATCTCTGGTTTCCTCCTTCCGTGTAAGTACAGGATAGTCTATGACGTAACGTAGGAGTCAATAGATTTTTTCACATTTTTCTATTTTTCTTAATCTTCGATTTCTCCGTTCTTATGGCGCACAAAGAAATGCTTTGTCTCTTTTACGACCACACCGCTTAACGCAAACAACGCGATCATGTTTGGCAGAGCCATCAGCCCGTTAAAGATATCCGCGATCGTCCATACCGCGCTTACGGTCATATACGGTCCGATAAATACGGCAAGGATATAGATCCAGCGGAATGCTTTGACGCATCCCATCTTTCCGCCGCTCAAATACTCAAGACAGCGTTCACTGTAGTAATCCCATCCAAGGATCGTGGTAAACGCGAAAAATACCAGACACAGCATCAGTACAAAGGAGGATACCTCCGCCGGAAACGGAAGCCCGTGCTGGAATGCGTAAGTTGTAACCTGCACGCCTTCCAGTCCTTCCACCTGCCACGCTCCGGTGAGCACAATGGAAAGTCCGGTCAGGGTACAGATCACGATCGTGTCAATAAATGTTCCGGTCATGCTGACCAGTCCCTGACGCACCGGTTCCTTGGTCTGAGCTGCTGCCGCTGCGATCGGGGCACTTCCGAGTCCCGCCTCATTGGAAAAGATACCTCGCGCAACACCTTTTTGCATTGCTACGATCATACTTCCGACCGCACCACCGGTCACTGCCTTCGGTGAAAATGCTGCCTTTACGATCACTGCAAACGCCGCCGGCACCTCCGTGATATTGCAGATCACAAGTACCAGTACGAATACAACATAGATCACCGCCATAAACGGCACAACGATCTGACTTACACTTGCGATACGCTTTACGCCGCCGATCAGCACCGCTGCCACGCAGAAGGAAAGCACCAGTGACGCAATGACCACCGACCAGGAATAGGATCCGAGAAATGGCAGGATCTTCACGCTGTGCGCATTGTTTGGATCAAAGAAATTATTGACCGCGCTCGAAATTCCGTTTACCTGGCTGAACGTTCCGATTCCGAAAAGTCCTACACATACGCCAAAAAACGCAAATATTTTCGCAAGCCATTTCCATTTCGGACCCATGCCCTGCTCAATATAATAAAACGGTCCGCCGAGGCTGTGTCCGTCCTCCGCGACCACTCTGTACTTGACTGCCAGAAGGCCTTCGGAATATTTGGTCGCCATCCCGAAAAATGCTGCCACTACCATCCAGAAAAGCGCACCCGGTCCGCCTGCTCCGACCGCAGTTGCCACACCGACGATATTTCCGGTACCGATCGTGGCACTGAGTGCGGTACAAAGCGCACCAAAGCTTGAAATCTCACCGTCGCCGCCCTCTTCGTTTTTTACCATCCATTTGAGCGCCAGCGGAAGCTTCCGTATCTGAAGAAGTCCAAGTCTTACCGTAAGCAGGATTCCACCTGCCATGATAAGCACCATAAGCGGTACGCCCCAGACAAAATTATCCACTACACCGAGAAAATGATTGATCGTTTCCCACATAAAACTGCTCCTGCCTCTCTTTTTCTTTTGTCTTCCATATGAAATTTTCTAAAACTCCTGAAAAAGATGCAGGACTGCATCACTGACTTTAAGATAGAATGTTAGATATTCTTCTCTGTCCTGTTGCCTGAGAGATTCATACGATCCGTATGTTGCACCTTCGGCCCCCGGTATACGGGCGTCTCCAGAGAGTCGATCCATTTACAGTTGCACCGGTTTTCCGGCACCTGAGAGTTTTACTCCTTCGGTAGACAATGTCATTTTCCTGCAAACTTCATCTCGAAAATATACATATACTTTATAACAAGTTTTACCATGTATGACGTTTTACGTCAATAGGTTTTCATAACCCAGATCCAAGTGATCCAAGTCCGGCAATATCCAGCCTGTATATGGTATTATCCAGTTTTGTATTATCCAGAAACATGATCATATAAATCGGCATATATACCCTTTTATCATTTACTTCTATATTTCCCTCAGAAAAAATATATGCCTCCGAAATATTATAGTCCGCATTTTTTAAAACATTGTTTAACGCAGAATGCCGCTTATAATCCTTCCCTGACTTAATTTCTAACGGAACTGCCTTTCCATCAAGTTCCACAACAAAATCGAGTTCTCCCTGCTTCTTACTGTTGAAATAATATTCCCTGTGTCCTTTTGTCAACAATTCCTGTGCAACAACATTTTCAAAAAGTGCTCCATTATTGATGGATCTGTCCTTGTTCAGGATTGAAATTTTGACCTGATTCGAATAGCAGCTTGTAAGCAGTCCGACATCAGAAAAGAACAATTTAAACAAATTTCGGTTTTCGTTTATCACAAGCGGAAGTTTCGGTTCACTGACGTTATAGACAGGAATCACCACTCCGGCATCTTTCAGCCACAGGAAATCATTCGCTACTCTGTCATAGCTGATTCCCTTTTCTATACTGTTCAGTTGAAAACGCTTATTTTTCTGATCCAGCTGCCCTGGCATCGCATCATAAATTTCCCGGAGTTTCAGTTTATATCTCACTTCATATTTTGAAAAATCTTTCTTATATAAACGGATTATTTTTTCATGTACCTGCGCCACTTTTGCCAGATCATTTGTTTTCACATAGGTATCTACCGCCTCAGGCATTCCTCCGATGATCAGATACAGATAAAATACATCTAACATCTTTGTATGCACATAGTCATCAATCGGAATTCTATTCTTAAAATTATTCTCTAACAGTTCAAGAATATCTGTCCCAACACCTACCGCCCTTGCAAATTCTTTAAAACCAAGCGGATACATATCATATATTCTCATATATCCTACCGGTGCCGAACGAAGATCATTTAATTCCACGCCAAGCAGTGAACCGCTCATAATATAGCGAAAGCTTCCTTCTTCTACAAGAAATTTTATTCTGGTAACAATATCCTTAAACTCCTGAATTTCATCCAGAAAGATAATTGTTTTTCCCTTTTCAAGCGTTTTCCCGGCAACAAGGCTCAATCTCATTAATAATTCCTTTGCATTCTTGGCTCCGGAAAATATCTCTATAAGCTCAGGCTGCTCAATAAAATTAAGTTCAAGATAAGGATACTCATTTTCTTTTAAGCATTGCCGGATCAGATATGTCTTTCCTATCTGTCGCGCGCCTGTAAGCAAAAAAGCGTCTTTTCCATTAGAAAGCCATTCCTTAACTGCTGATTTTGCAGATCTTTCAATCATTTCTTTCACCTCTGCTCTATATTATGCGACTTTTCCAACCCGATTATACATTAATTTTTCAACTTTTCCAACCTGTTTTTCATTACTTTTTGCAACTTTTCCAACCCATTTTTCATGTTTTTTTGCAACTTTTCCAACCTCAACTTTTATCTTCACACAAACAATCTTGCAAATATTCCATTTCTGTCCCGTCACCGCTCATTCAGCGAAATAATGCTCTGACGCATAGTAAAACTCCTCATTGAACCGGTGCGCCGCCCGTTTACTTACCTCCCACCCGGGTCTTAGCATATCAAACGCATGTATATCCATGTCATAAATATCGATCCGGGCCGAAATGCCACATTTTTTCAAATTTTCTATATACGTTTTGGTTTCTGCCAAAAACGGCTCTCCGGTCCCGACAAAGGTATACGCCGGCGGAAGATCGCAGTAATCGGTCTGTCTTGCCGGTGACGCATACGGTGACACGTCCGTCTTTGCCCTGTCCCATTTTATGGACACATGGGTAACGTCAATGCCCGCAGTTTTTCTCATCCGAGTGACTCCTTATCTTTCCGTATTTCCACAAAACTATTCTTCCAGTCGATATATTTCAGACGGGAATTCCACACTTCCATCATGTTTCGCATAAGTAGATTTCCGGTCAAACGTAAGTCCCAGGTGCTGCATGACTTTTGCACTTGCAATATTTTCTGCCGCGCATTCCGCTTCAAAGATATGTGCCCCGTGCTTTTCCCTTACAAAATCCATGATCGCCCGTGCCGCCTCGGTCGCGTATCCCTTTCCCCAGTCATCAAACCGGATATTATAAGCCAAACTCCAGATATCTGTCTCAGGATCCCGGAAAAATCCAACGGTCCCAACCGCATGACCATCTGTTTTTTCATGCAGGATCGTAATATAAGAATCCTCGGAACTCTGATCCAGACCTTCCAGCCATGGGATCATGTCCTCCGACTTCTCCAATACATTGTGCAGCAGGTATTTGTTGACCCTTGCGTCCCCGCTCCATGCAAATGCCTCTTTATAATCCGCAGGTGTGATCCGGCGGATCGTCAGCCTTTTCGTTTCTAACATCTTACGTCTCCTCCACTGCCGTTTTATTCCGCCTTTACTGCCCAGCGCATCTTTGTGGAACGCGCTCTGCCGTTTTTTACACATTCCTGTGCGGATGGCCGCACCACATCTTTGGCGTAATCCGCATAAATACCGGCTTTATAGCCTTCTTTTAACGCGCGCTTTACTAACTTGTCCTCGCCGGAATGAAAGGTCAGGATCGCCACACGTCCGCCCGGCCGCAGCGCATCCGGCAGTTTTTCCATAAATTCATACAAAACCTCAAATTCCCGGTTCACATCGATCCGAAGTGCCTGAAATGTCCGCTGACAGGTCTTCTTTATGGTATCCTTCTTTTCCTTTTCCGGCAGAAAATCCAGTGTTTTCTCGATCACCGCCCGCAGTTTTGTTGTCGTGTCGATGCGGTTGCCTTTCCGGATCTCGTCTGTGATCGCTTTCGCGAGTTCCTCACAGTACGGTTCATCCGAATTTTCATAAAGCATGCCCGCAAGTTCTTCCCTTGTGATCGTATCGAGGCGTTCCGCCGCGCTGATCCCCGCCTCCTGATTCAGACGCAGATCCAACGGTCCATCCACTTTAAACGAAAAACCGCGCTTCGGATTGTCGATCTGCATGGAAGACACGCCAAGATCCGCCAGAATAAAATCAAAGCCGCCGACTTCCTTTGCGATCTCATCGATCGTGCAGAAATTTTGCAGGCGAACGGTAAGTATCTCTTCGCCAAAGCCCAGGTCCGCCAGTCGTTTTTTCGTCTTTGCGGATTCCTCCGGGTCAACATCCGTCGCGTAGATGTGTCCCTGTCCTTCAAGGCGCTCAAGCATGGCCTTCGTATGTCCGCCGTAGCCAAGCGTCGCGTCAAATCCGATCTCACCCGGTTTGATCTGCAGAAAATCCAGGATCTCTTTTACCATGATCGAAATGTGCATGCCCGCCGGTGTATTGCCCTTTTCAATGACATGCGCGATCGTGTCCCCGTATTTTTCCGGCTGCAGTTCCTTATATTTTTCCTCAAATTTCTTTGGATATTTTCCTTTATAATGTACACGCCTCTTGTGCGTGGTCTGTGTCTCCTGTTCCATCTGCCTGCTTCTCCTTTTTCCTTATCAAGTGACGTCATTATACCATTTTACCGCTGTTTCGTATACTGCATTTCCCGGATCATGCGGTTTGCTTTTCGTATTTCCTGAAAAAAGGACACATAATAAACGATGGCTCCGATCACATACGGCACCGTGACAGAGAAAAACAGATCCAGATACCCGCTTTTTGTGATCTCTGTAAGCCCCAGTCTGTCCGCAAGGAAAACACAGCCAAGCACCAGCCCGATGACTACAAGATACTGCCCGATAATGACCGGGATCAGCGGAAACTCCTGCAGTTTTCCATAGGAATCTAACACAGCAGTCGCAAGACACGCGATCAGAAACATGATCAGAAAATTGGTTCCATACGATCCGTCCAGCCGCCCCGTCACATTTTCCAGGATCACCTTCCCAAGCACCAGACATGTATACACGACACAGACCGTTTTGAGATAACTCTTTATTTTTTCTTTTCCCGGCTTCATTCTATTTTCCCCGCTTTCTTACAATATTCCCCGAGCTTCTGATAAAATGCTTTCTTATAAGCCCGATTCATGATAATCTCTTCCTCATTGCAAAGCTGCAGCCGTATCCGTGCATTGATGTCACTCGTAATGCTCTTTACTTTTCCGATATTGACTGCCATCGACTTTGTCGTCCGGACGAACCCGTATCTGCCATATGCATCCACGACCTCCTGCAGACCGCTATCGAGCTGCCAGACTTCGTTTTCCAGATACACATAGAGCCGCCGGTCTACCACCTCGAGATAAAACACATCCTCCGGTGCTATGAGCCGCGACTCATTTTCCTGTCTCCCAAGCAGCAGACTTTTTCCGCCGAGGAGCCGTTCGACCTCCTGCGCCTCAGCATCCATCGTCCGGTAATGCAGTTCCACATAATTTTCCGCAAGTTTCTCTTCTCTGGTCTTTTTAAATTTCATCTTCCGATTCCTTTAATTCTTTTTTCGTTTCCTGATCCCATCCACGATCCGGCTCACTACTGATATTATAACAAAAAGACCGGTATAATTGATAAAAATATCGCGATACGCATGTTTTGCAAGCGGATCGATAAACCCGCTTAAAAACACGAGAAAAAACACCAGTCCCATTGTTGGCACATAAATCACCAGTGCCTTTAAGAACGGCTGCCGGATCGGCAGGCTGCATGCGAGAAGCCAGGCCATGATCCCGATCAGCACGATCACCGCCCGGGTCAGTTCATGCCAGTTTCCGCTCGGATCCTCATAGATCCCATTTGCGAGATATAACACACTGTTTAAGATCGTTACCACCGTATAGATGACGCAGTAAAGAACTGCTGCCTTTTTTATTTTCTGTTTCATTTCTGATACCATCCTCTCTTCTCTTTTTAAGAATTGCCTTTAACGGTATCATAGAAGCGCAGTTCCCTTTGCGCAACCTCTGACTGCGCAACCTGCATGTTACGATGTCCATGTTGCAGCGGCGGGCGTCAAACGGAAACCTGTACAGGCATGGCATCCATTTGCCCCATCGCCATGACACATGACACAAAAATCGCGCAGACCATCACATCAGGCTTGCGCGATTTTTCAAAAGAAGGATCCGGCCTTATGCCAGGAACTTCTCAAGGTTTTCATTTAATTTATTTGCCAGTTCTGTAAGATCGGACGTTAAGGACGCAAGACCTTCCATCTCGGCAACCATCTGCTCTGTCATGCTCTCCGCATTCTCAGAAACTGCCGCACTGTCCTCCGCAGAGTCTGCAAGACCTGCGATCAGCTGTGACATGTTTTCTTTTGCCTGTGTCATGTCTCCGACATTCTTTTGCATATCGGATTCTTTGCGGTTTACATTGATAATACTCTCGCTCAGTTCGTCGAAAATTTTCTTTGTCTGATCTACGCTTGTCTCCTGGGCCTTTAATGTGTCACCGATCATAGCCATGGCACTTACGATTCCCTCGGTCTTGTTGACCAGTTCCTGAATATTTTCACCGATCTGCGCCGCAGAGTTGTTTGACTGTTCCGCCAGCTTCTGGATCTGCTGCGCAACAACCGCAAATCCCTTGCCCGCATCTCCGGCTCTTGCCGCCTCGATACTTGCATTTAACGCGAGCAGGTTCGTTTCTTCCGCGATGTCTGTAATGTATTCCGTCACGCTCTTGATCTGCTGAACAGACTCATTGGTGACTGCCACCTGAGCGCTGATATCTTTTGCGGTCTCCTGCGAAACTTTGCTGCTCTCCAAAAGTCCCTCTAAGATACGCTGGCTTTCTTTTGCGGAGCGCTCCATCTCATTGGACAGCTCATCAATATCCTTGATCTGATCCAGCATAAGGTTGATCGCCTGATTCGACATTTCCACATCTTTTGTCGCGTTCTTTGTCTCGTCTCTCTGTACATTTGCCGTGGTGTTGATCTTCTCAACATTGGAGCTTGTCTCTTTCGCCGCGGAAATAACCTGATCTGACGTGACATTTAAGCGTTCTACCGCTTCTTTTAATTTGACGGTGCCAAGCTGCGTCTCGGATAAAAGTTCTGATATCTTGATCCGCAGTTTTTCGGTTCCCTGTGCAAGTTCCCCGAACTCGTCCATTCTCTTTGTTTTGATCAGACGGTCATCCGAAAGATCACCCATGGAAACTTTGAGCAGGACACGTCTCACATCGTGCAGCACTTTGGTCAGCGCGCCGATGTACCAGAAAATGAAGATGATAACCGCAAGTAAGATCACTAAGGAAACCGCAACACTGATAAAGATATAACGGTTTACAACCTGGTTTAATTCATCTGCCGACTGGGATGCCATGATCGCGCCGATCACGCTTCCGTCGCTGGACTGTGTGATCGGGATAATATAGGCATGGCACATTTTGTCATCAATGACAATGTTTTTGTACCAGAGCTCCGCGCCCTGCGCCAGGGTATAGTTTTTGATATTGTCGCCCGCCTGCATTCCCATCCATCTCGCATTGTCCTCATTGGTGATGGAGGTCATAACTGCCGTATCCTTATAAAAGAATGTAATATCGACGCCGGTCTTTTCTTTTAAGCCGTCTACGATAAAGGTTTCCGTGGAAACATCAAAGTTCATTCCACGCCAGACATTTCCATCGTCTTTTAACGCGTAATCGCCGTATCCCTGACTGTCGTAGAGATTTAACGCCGCGATCGCGCTGGAATGCAAACTGTTTTTGGTCTCCTTATACATACCGTCTTTAAACTGTATCAGACCGATCACCACAGAAATAACGGTAAGAAGTACTAACGGCACACAACACAAGGTCAGCATCTTCTGCTTAAATCTGAACTTTGCCTTCATTCCGATCTCCTCCTTACATTGCGTCTTTTGTGATTACGGTAACACCGGTATCTGTCTTTGTATTTGTATCCGTATATTCTCCTTCTAATGCCTGGATCGCGATCTCCAATCCGTCATGTCCCATTACTTCCGGATTCTGCTGCATGGTTGCGTAAACAACGCCATCCGATACCAGAGAAAGAACTGCGTCCGAAGTATCAAAACCAACGACATTGCTCTCAGTACCGGCATCCTTTAACGCGTCACCGATCGCTACGGTCGTTCCCTCATTTGTACCGAAGAATCCTACATAACCGCTGCCCAGTCCGTCTGTGACTGCTGCTGCGACTTTGCTCGCATCATCCTCCATGTATACCGTATCCGCCAGTGTGTAACCGGTTCCCTCAAACGCCTCACGGAATCCCTGTTCTCTGGCAACACACGATGCGGTATCCTGTGTTACGCCCATGATGCCGATCGTACCGCTCTCAATACCATTGTCCTTTAAATCCTGTATCATGGTTTCTCCTGCGGTCTGTCCTGCTTTTTCATTATCGGTAGCAAGCGCTGTCACACAGTCAAAGCTTGCGGCACTGTCCACATATACGATCTTGCAGCCGGCATCCGCTGCCGCCTTTAAGCTGTCATTGACACCATCCGCGCTGTTTGCCGCGATCAAGATCGCATTCGCTCCATTTGCCACCGCTTCATCGATACATGCGCTCTGCAGTGCATCATCATGTGAATCCGGTCCGATCCATTTATAAGTAATATTTCCGATCTCTTTTGCTGCTGCCTGGCATCCGTTATCGATGGACTGCCAGTAACTGTCTGTCAGATCCATCGTGATCAGATAGACGGTATAACTGTTTCCAGAGGTTGTTGTCTTTGACGCATCATCGGATTTTGCCGTATCGTTCGTCTGCGCGTCACTTGCCGTACTTGCTTCCGCGGCAGCTGAAGCCATCGGTTCATCCGGCATAATGATCTCCGGTGTTGTCGTTGCACCGCATCCCATCAGCATAGTTCCTACACATATTCCGCAAAGTATTGCCAATTTTTTTCTCATCTGTATTGCCCCCTTTACTTTTCGTATATTATACACTATTTGGTCTGGAACTGTCAAAATTTTGCAAAAATGGTGTATATTTTGCAAGAATCATTGTATATTTTTTCACATTGAAAGCAGGAGCATATAACATGCTGTCCCCGCGATGATACTTATGAATGTGTTATATTTCCATTTATAGCTGAGTGCAACCACTGCCACCGCGATCAGCTGGCAGATCCCCTTGCCTCCAAAATCGGTACGGACATCCTTTAAACAGTATACGATGAGCGCCGGGAAATGATCCTTCGCCTTCTCCCACTGATCGATGAAAATGATCACAAACAGCGCTGTCATGCAAAAATCAATGCCCTCCAGTTCAAACGGAATGAGCGATCCGAGCACACCGCCCGCCACGGCTCCGATCATCCAGTAGCATCTCGAAAATAGCGCGACAAAAGACAGGCTGTAAAATAAGTCCCTTCATTCTCATTTTTATTATACAATGCTTTCATTTGATGTCCATCAATGAAGCGATAGTGCACTTTTTTTAATTTTTTTCGCAGGTTTTTACTCTCTGTTTTTCAAAAATTCTGCCGGAACGATCTTGCCGAGCCGCCTTACCAAAAGGTAATTGATGATAAAATATAACACTAAGATCGCCACATAGATGTCGGCGTAGATCTGCCAGGACAGACCAAGATCCAGACCGCAGGCAACATTGGACACCAGGTACGGGTACATCGCATTCATCACGATCTTGGAAACCGGAAGGCAGATCGCCGCTCCCACCGCGACCATATAAAAATTCCCATTCAGATAAAGTTTCTTTAATTCTTTCCCGCGGTAACCAAATACCATAAGAAGTGATATTCCATAGGACGACCGGTCGATCATGACTTTCATCATCAGATACATGACCACGAAAAATATGAACGCAGACACGCCGATCATCATGTAGATCATAGGCATCATCATCCTGGTAAATACGCCAGACGCTTTTTCGACCTCTGCCCGTGTCGTGGTCGCATAGAGTTTTCCGGCATCGATGGAGAGCGCATGGTCGGAAAAGACCACATTGTAATATTCCTTGTCCTCCCCGAACAGCTCCCGCATCTGTTCAATGTCCATAAACACATAAAATCCAGGTGTATACTTTGTGATGCCTGCCACTTCAAACGCATAATCCATATCGGTATCTTCGTCCTGCAAGACGAACACATCGCCCTCTTTCAGTCCATATTTCTGTGCCATGGCTGACGCGAGCACAACTTTATTTTTTTCATCCGGCACTGTCACATCAAAATATGGGTTATTTTCCTCGAGCCCAAGTACCGTGACATCCAGATTGTATCCCAGAACCTCTTTTTTTAAGGTTTTCGCGTATGCCGCCTCACCGCCATCCGGGACTGTCTCATCCGGATATTTGTAGGTGTACATGTACTCGTATTTTGTATCCTCGATGCTTCCGGTTCTGACATGTTCGCAAAGCGCATAGCAGTCCACGCCGATCATTAAGATCAGCAGTGAAATGAACATCCCGAGGATGACCGCAAATCCGCTCCGGTATTCACGCAGCATCTGACGGATGCGGAACCGGCTCACAAAGCCCATATTTCCAAGGTCGAGATTTTTGATCCTGCTCTCTTTCTGCTCTTTTTTCAACATTGCGAGCACCGGTCTGGAAAGATGTTTCCAGATGGCCAGACAGTTGACAATAACCGCGACCAGACTCGGCATGATCAGGCTGTATACCAGAAGATACGACGGGAATACGACCGGCATCTGTGGTACGGAAAAATAGTTATAGCAGTCCTGCATCTGTACCGGAACGCCCCACTTGCTGAATCCGATCACCGTACCGATGAGCCCGGATAAAAAGGTCACCATTACCGGAAGCGAAAGGTAATGAAAGATCAGATCTTTTCTCGTCACGCCAAGCGCATAGAGCGCTCCGATCACGCTGCTCTCCTTTTCGATCCCATGGATGATAAACACGGAGATCACATAGGTGAACAGGATCATGATGATGACACCTGCGACCAGTCCCGCGAATTTGTTGATCTGCTGATCGTCCGCCGCCGCACCGATTCTCGGATTTTCATCAGCGGAAAGGAAAAATGTGAGGTTGTTCGTTTCTACCTTAAAATAAGTATCAAACAGTTCGTCGGACTGCTCTTTTAATTCCGAGATCCCGTCTTTTAACTCGGTACTCCCGTCCGCAGTCTCTCCCACCGCGTCAGTATAGCTGACAACTCCATCCTTATAGGATTTTAATGCCTTTAACTCATCCCGTATGGAGTTCAATTTCAGACGAAACAGCGCATTGTCTGAATCCGCCTTCATATCTTCTAACACTTCTTCAAAATTATCCTCGGTCAGTGTCTTTGGCAGACCATACGGCAAAAGCCCGCTGTTTGCCTCTTTAAGAAACGCGTCAAAGATCTCGCCCGCGCCATCGGTAAGATCCTCATTGTGCGCTGACAGCTCCACAAGCGCGTCGTTTAATTCTTCCGCACCCGTAAAAAGATCCTGGATGCCGTTTTCCATATCCTCTTTTTTCCCTGCGGTTCTGTCCCAGTACTCTGTAAAATACGGATCCTCCACTTCCTCTGGTGTAAACGCAAGCTTCTTTACCTTTTCTTTGAATACGTCATCCGTCATTTTCCCATTTAACCGGTAAGCATACTGATACTGTTCCGCCTTTTCGCTCTGCCCGGATCTTTGCAGTGTCTCATAGGCATCCGCCGTTACAAATGCCGTGCCAAACTGACTGCTCTCTACACTGCTGTCCGACAGATTGCGGTATGGCGCGTCATAATCCGGTGTGGAACCGATGCCCACCACCTGATAGGAAGTTCCCGCGATCTTTATCTTATCTCCTACATGGATCTCATTTTCCTCACAGTATCTTTTTTCCAGAACCACTTCCCCGGCTTTTTTTGCCAGATTTCCATCATCCAGTTCCACCAGATCGATGTTCTCGCGGTTTTTAAATACCCGGAGCGTCCCCTTTTTCCCTTGCGAAAAGTCCAGATAACAGATAGGCTCTATGTCCACACCCTTTTCTCCCAGTTTGTCCAGTTCGGATGCGGTGAGCGGTACAAACACGCCAAATTCCCCATCTTCCAGATGATTTTTTTCGGCAATGGATGCCGTCTGTTCAATGATAGTCTCGGCAGCGCCAACCAGGCTAACGATCAGATACATGCCCAAAATGATAAGGACACCAAGCGCCAGATACCGGAACAGATTTTCTTTCAGATCCCGGATGATCCTTTTTCGTAAAATCTTCTGCATATTACAAATCCTCCAATTCTGCTGCCGGGATCCGTGTCTCGTTGCAGTATTCCCGGCTGATCTGTCCATCTTTTATCATAATGACCCGGTGTACCATGTTTTTGATGGAATTGTTATGCGTGACGATGAGCATGGTCGTGCCGTACTTCCGGTTGATCTCCTCAAGCAGTATCAGAATGTCTCTCGATGTTTTAGAATCCAGCGCTCCGGTCGGTTCATCACAGAGCAGGAGCTTCGGATTTTTGATCAATGCCCTTGCGATCGCGCAGCGCTGCTGCTGTCCACCGGAAAGCTGCGCCGGGAACTTGTTCTGATGCTCGGTGAGCCCCAGTGTCTCCAAAAGGTCGGAAAGTGAAAGCGGCTGATCTGTCAGATACTCACACACCTGGATATTTTCCTTTACGGTCAGATTCGGCACAAGATTATAAAACTGAAAAATGAATCCAAGATTTGCCCTGCGGTATTCCGACAGCTCGTTTTGCTTTAATCCGACGATCTCTGTCCCGTCCACGCAGATAGAACCGGACTCGACCGTATCCAGACCGCCAACACAGTTTAAAAATGTTGATTTTCCGGAACCGCCGGTTCCCTGGATGACGCACATCTCACCCTTTTCTACTCCTGTTGAGATTCCTTTCAGCACCTGCATGTAGCTGCCCTTTTCACCATAACTTTTTTTCAGATTTTTCACTTCTAAGTACATAACATCCTCCTCATTCCCTTATTTATAAAAATTCTCATTAACATAACAGCGTTATGTTGGCTTCAAAAAATTTCAGGCATGTTCAAAATCCGAACGCTCTGCCTGATCTTTTTCTTGTTGCCACTGTTATTTCGCAAACAGTGCCACCCAGCCTGCGATCATAAATTTGATGATACTGCTCATATGGCGTATCGCCGCCGCCTCATCTTTTTCATGGGTACACAGATGCACAAAGACATCGACCTGCAAATGCGAGATCCAGTGGATCATGTAGTCTTCGATCCTCGGAAGCCCCTGTTCATTTGTGATCCGATCCGCAAGCACGCGGTAATGGTGTTCTGAGATCTTTACAAATTCATCCAGACAATTCTCATACCGTGAACCCTGCGCCTTCGTCAGGATCACCTGAAACTCATCATAATACTGATACAGGACATGGATGATCTGTACGGTCGCGTTGATATCCGTCTCATCCACTTCGCCATCACTGATCTGTCCCTCTCCGTGTGTGATCTCATACGCGTAATGCTCCTCCATGATCTCACGGAGACATTGCAGCGGCTCTTCCACGACCGCCGCAAACAAATCTTCCTTATCCTGGAAGAAGAAATACAACGCACCGGTCGTGACACCCGCGTTTTTGCAGATATTGCGCAAAGAAGCCTGAAGATAGCCCTTTTCCACGAATTCTTTTTTTGCACTGATCAAAAGCCGTTCTTTCGTTTCCTTTTCTTCCTTCATGACTGCTCTCCTTCTTGTCGCGTAACAGCGTTATGTAGATAACACTGTTACGTTACTATAATTTATATTTTCTGTCAAGAGGGGAACTGTCAGTTTCCCTCTCTGATCTTCCAGACCATCTCATGCCATTCTTCTCCACCCCAGGAAGAGCCGGAAATGCCGCGATCCAGAAATCCCATCTTCTCATACATTTTCACCTTGCCATCCAGACAGGTTAAGATCAGCATATCCCGGTTGTTTCTGCGCTCTCTTTCCAGATAGCCACGCACAATCTCCGTTGCCAGTCCCTGACCACGGTAATCCGGGAGTACATCAAGCCCCAATAACATCACATTTTTTCCATTCGGGTCATACAACGTGATATCCGTGAAAAACTCATCCCGGAAGATTTCCTCGTCAGTCGCCAGTCCGTTTAAAAATCCGGCGATCTTTCCGGTCTTTTTGTCCACCGCAACGAAAAATAATTCTGGTGCCTTAACGACCCGTTCCATTATACGCTCTCTCGAACACGCCTCATTCGGCGGAAAGCAGATCTGCTCGATCTCTGCCGCCCACTCTGCTTCTTCGGGACGTACCGCCCGAAATTCAAACCGTTCTGCCAAATTTGTTTTCTGTTCTGTCATTCTTTTTAACTCCATGTTCTTTTTTATTTTTCTGTTTATTTTCTGTTTTATATTTTTTTATTTTACTGCATCACACAGCTTCTTCTTCCCGGCATGTCGTCGTCTTTGACATAACGCGCATTGAATTCCATGTTGATCTCCCGCAGCTCTTTTTTGCCGTCAATGTAATCCTGATACATTTCCGCGAGCCCGCTCATGCAGCCGTCACAGGCTGCCTCGATATTGCCGAGGGACTCCGCCACGATCTGTTCTCTCTCTTCTTTTGTTGTGTCTTTGATTAAATATCCTGCCATAATACTACGCCTCTTTCTTTTTCTTCTGATTTTTATCTGACCATCAATCCAAAAAATCCTCTGATATAAGGTCTGCTATCTTCTCTTTATATTTCATAATATCTGCCACATTTCCATAAATCAGTTCCGAATACGGCATTTCACTGCTTCTTACTTTTTTAAAAATCAAATCTACCTCTTTCGCTTTTGTTGTTTCTAATTTGTTTCCCTTTAGCAAAGATTTCGGACGACCAGAAACTGCAAATCCCAAGGTATATTTATTTTCCGCTGTTGCAAATGCACATTCAATTTTATTCTTTTTGAAATTATCTTCTGCATATAATTTCTGTTCAAATAATCTAACCATATATGGTAAAACATTTACCTTCTCTCTTACAGAACCCTTTACGGATTTCTCCGATTTATTTGGTTTTATAAAATCAAAATCCTCCTCTTTTAACTGCCCATCATAACATTTATCAAAAAAATCCTCTGCTGTCAAATTTGTATGTATTCCAATCAGATGCAAATAATTTCCCTTGTCCGACTTTATTATATGATAAAGATCGTCAAAAGCTTCTGAGCAAATTAAATATTCAAAATTGATAAAATTTGCTTCATACAATCCTGCATTTGCTATCGCTTCATTCTTTACCCTTTCCTTAAAACTTACGATACACATTTCGCCTCCTATGTAAAAAGAGGAATGACAAATGCCATTCCTCTTTCGATTTTTAGTAGTTTTCTCTACACTCGAATGGGTTTTAGGTCTCCAGTCCGACCACACGGTACGGTTTTCTGTCTCATACCCGACATATATGATTCTTCTTTATAAGAAACAATATTCTATAATATTATAATATGTCGGATTTCCAAATTCGTCAACACTAAAATCCGTCTGCTCAAAAGTTACTCTTCCTCACCAAATCCCTGCGCCCGCATCCGGTTCCACGCCGCATTGGTACTCTCCATCTCCTTTTTCTGCATAATGCGGTTCCGGTCACTTAATATCGCAAGCATTTCATCCGCGATCTCTTCCAATGGAGGATGGTCATAATGGGACAGATACCCGATCATCCGTCTTGCCGTAAAATCCGTATTCAGATTTTGGGTCACGATGTCGCAGAATTCCTCCGGATATCCGCGCCGTTCCATGAGCCGGTAAAGTTCCATGCTCTTTTCTGATCTTGGTTTCATATTTTCTCCTGTGATTCACATACCTGTTTCAGATAAATTCCGCGCCTGCCTGCTGCAGTTTTTCAAAATACTTATCCCTCTTTTTACAAAACATTGTTCCGATCCCGTTTTCATTCACGATCACTTTATATCCCGCGTCAATCGCTCCCAGTGCAGTCCGTGAGACACAGGCTCCACCGTCAACACCTATGACCTCAACACACTCAATTTCATGTTTTTTTAGCAGCGCATCCAGTTCCGGATTTGTAAACGCGTCACTTTTGTATTTGATACATCTGTGATCCGACACAACATGAAGCCCCTCTGCTAATTCCGCCTCCTCGGTTCCTACATAGGACTGGAACGGCATGAATTTATTGACGAAATTCCGCTTCATTACATTCTGGATATAAACGACCAGATTTTTTTCATTCGCGTCAATGATCTTATTTACTTTCCGGATCAGTTCCCTGCTATTGTATTTAAAATATGCCGCATGCTTTTCTCCAACGCATACATTTTGCATATCGATCACTAATAATGCTTTTTTCATTTTTTCTCCATCCTTCTTTTTTCGATAAACGCTCCGATCTCTTCGATATCGGCGAAATGAGCACATTGCGGAAATCTTCCTGATACGCAAATCCGGAGTCGATCATCTTTTCAAACACTTTCTTTAACGGCTGATAAAATCCATCCAGATCATAAAGTACACATGGCTTTCCATCGATCCCAAGCCGCGCCAGCGCAATGACATCCGAGATCTCATCAAGCGTCCCCGGTCCGCCCGGCAGCGCGACATACGCATCGGCGATCTCCATCATCTTCGCCTTCCGCTCTGCCATATCTTTTGTCTCGATATACGCTGTCAGCCCCGGATGACGTCTCTTTTTTATCGATTCCACATCGGGCAGCACTCCGGTCACTTTTCCATCATTACTTAAAACCGCATTGGCGATCGTTCCCATCAGTCCGCCCTGGGCTCCGCCGTACACCAGCGTGTACCCACCCTCCGCGATCCATACGCCAAGCGCGACTGCCCCGATAGTAAATGCCTCTCTGTTTCCTGCTGTTGAACCGCAATATACTGCTATCTTCATTTAACACCCTTCTTTTGTATGATTCTTATCCTTATTATTAAAATTCCAAACTATCCGCATTAAGCAGAAAATATTTCATGCCCATGATTACAAAACCTTCCTCATTTCTCCACGGCTTTTTCGTTCCATTTACTATAACGATCTTCTTAAAGGAATCCGGAATATTTCTGAAAGAATGAAACTCCTGCGTCTGCTTTTCCTCTGTAGTCATATCATAGGCTACCTGAATATAATATCTCTGACTGCCCTGGTTGGCTACAAAATCAACCTCTAACTGCTTATGGACTCTCTTTCCTTCACGATTCTTTTTAAAAACATCTACAATCCCAACATCCACATTATAACCTCGGATAAGCAGCTCGTTGTACACGATATTCTCCATAATATGAGTAGGTTCCTGCTGTCTGAAATTCAGCCTGGCATTCCTGAGTCCTATGTCCGAAAAATAGTATTTCAGATTTGCCCCCACATATTTTCTGCCTTTAATATCATACCGGTTCGCTTTAGAGATCAAAAATGCCTCCGCAAGATAATCTATATGATTGGATATGGTTTTATTGCTGTAATTGATACCTCTTTCACTTTTAAAGGTGTTTGATATTTTAGTCGGATTGGTTGGGGCTCCTATTGCAGAAGCAAGAATGTCTACCAGGGTTCCTATTTCATCAACATTTTGAATCCTGTTTCGCTCTACTACATCCTTGATATAAACATTGGTAAAAATATTTTTCAAATACTCTGCCTTCTGACGTTCAACAGAAAACTGTGCCACCTGCGGCAGTCCACCATATACCATGTACTCCTCCCAGGCATCTTCATAATCTCCACCCAAAGCTGCATAGAACTCAGCAAATGATAACGGATAAATTCTTATCTCATCGCCTCTGCCTCTGAACTCAGTTACTATATCACTTGATAAAAATTTAGAATTGCTTCCGGTCACATATACATCAATATTACTGATACGAAGTAAACTATTCAGTACTTCCTCAAATCGAGGCATAAACTGTACTTCATCCAAGAGCAGATAATAGTTCTGTTCATCCTTCATTGCATCCTTGATATACTGGTAACACTTTTTCGGTTCTCTCAGTTCCTCATTTTCAATACCGTCCAATGCAATCTCAATAATGTGGTCATGATCTACACCACTCTCCAGCAAATATTTCTTAAACAATACAAACAGCAAGAATGATTTTCCACATCTTCTGATTCCTGTGATAATCTTTATCATGCCATTATCTTTTCTTATCTTTAACTGTTCAAGGTATGAATCTCTTTTAATCTCCATATTGTCATTCCTTATTTTCGTGCTTTGCACTGATTTTGGTAATGTTATTCTACTATTAAATTATTTTCATTTCAATATCCATTACTATATTTTGTGCATTTGCACATTTTTATATCACCACCCCATTACAATGATCTATTTCATGCTGTATGATCTGTGCGGTAAATCCACTGTATTTCCCGTGCTGTGGTTTAAAATCCACATCCAGATAATCCACCTCGATCTCCTGATAACGTGTACATGGGCGGACTCCGTCCAGGGAAAGACATCCCTCTTCCGTCTCATAGCCTCCGGTCTTTTTCGTGATGACCGGATTGACCATTGCAAACTGAAACGGTCCTGCCGCCACAACTATAACCGCCTTCTTCACACCTATCATATTTGCTGCCATGCCAACGCAGCGGTCCAGATTCGCCCTTAATGTATCGAGAAGATCCGTGACGACCTGTTTGTCTGCCTCCGTCGCCGGTTCGGATCTCTGCGCCAGAAAGAGCGGATCCCTTACAATCTTTTTTACCATAATATCCCCCTCTCAGTAAATTTTTTCTATCTCTTCCATAATTCCATACTGACTCCGAAACGCCTCCAGATCTGCTGCTCCCCGGATGAGCATCACTTCCTCAAATTTTCCGGTATGGATATCCTTAAATCCGGCAACCTGCTCGCCATTGCAAATGCTGCATTTGAGCACCGGCTTTTTGTTTTCTTTGTCATACGTTTTCTTTTCCATTTTCTTTTTAAATAATCCCATGCTCTTCCCCTGACATCTTCGCCTTTTTTGCGCTTAACTTTTTTAACTTCCGCAGAACTGCTGTGATCTTTCCCCGTAATAGTGATCGATGTGATGCCGCAGTGCCGTTACCCGGTCCATATAGATTCTGCTGTGATCCGGCATTCCCTCCCGCCTGCATGCCTCATATGTGACAAGTGTGGAAATAAGGGAAACCTGATCCGCCTCTTTCGGAAACGATTTTTTGATCAGGCTTTTGTCTGCGCCAAGACTGTTCTTTACCGCAAAATCGATCTCAAGCTTTTCGATTTCTTCCGCTGTTGTTTCATTTAAAGCCAGGATCAGTTCCCGAAGCGCATTTATGTAGATCTCTTCTGAAATTTTTTCTTCCAGCATCGGAGCGACAAGCTTCGCCGCGTCATCCAGCTTTTCCAAGAGTTTTTCCATTCGCAGCCTCCTTTGAAAATATATACATACCATACCACATTCCGGGCGGGAACTGCACATTTTTCTTATCTTTTCCTTCGTTTATCCACTTTTATTCGGCCACCACCGATTCGGTTTCAACCGAACTACTTTTTTACACTGTTCTTTTTCACATAGCGATTGCATGTCTCCGGACAAATGAATATACTATTTGTATAGGAACACGGATACTTTTCAAAATAAGGATTTCAGGTGATCGTATGGTTACATTAAATGACTATTTATACTCCGGAGATACGGTGCTTCGAATCTTACAAAAATACAAAAAGGATCTGCATGAGGACGCGATCGCGCATCACAACGAGATCGATCTTGTCCACTGCAATTTTCTTTTGCAGATCGAAGAACTTTTAGAGCACAATGATTTCCTTACAGCGCAGTCCCAGAAGCTCCGTGAATTTTATAATTATATGGTGGGCGAATATCCGTATCTTTCCTTTACGTTTAAAGGGCGGATCAAGTCACTCATCCGCGCGGAAGAAAAATTTAATGGCTATATTGTGGAATTTATTTATGATTATTATACAAAAAACAAGTGCTACCCTTCCATTTCAGAGCTGAAAAACCGGCTCAACTGTTTCCGCGATCTGATCGCATACCGGATCGTGATCTCTGTGCCCCGCTGCCATCTGGCGCACCCGGAAGACCGTAAAACAGAGGAGATCGATCATATTTATAAGATCGCCAATATCCTGCCGGAATTTTTGGAAGAGCGTGGCTTTACCGTGGAGCCGACCGGCGGGATCGGCGCAAGCAGTTCCCCGCTTCTTTCCGACTCCGTGCGCCCTTATTACCGGGACTACATCGCAAGCGCGACCCCAAACGGATATCGTTCTCTGCACATTACTTTTTATGATAACAGCGCCAGATGCTACATGGAAGTGCAGCTTCGCACCAAGGAAATGGATGATATCGCGGAGATCGGTTCCGCCAATCATCTCGGTTATGAAAAGAAGCAGGAATACGACCGCGCAAGAAGAGGAGCTATCCCAACGGGCGAATGCCTGTATTTTGACGAGGCTTATGAGCGCGGCATGAAATTGCAGCAACTCGAATTAAAAGATCTGGATGTCAATATGTTCGCTGCCGCAGACAACAGCCTGATCAACGACGGCTGCGGTCTGTACCGCGGCAGACAGATTCTCCCGTATGAACATTTGTCAAGATTTCAGAGTGATTGATGGCTATTTTCCATACTTTGATGCAGGTCAGCCATTCTTATTCTGCGAGCAGTTTGCTGCATCGATCGCGATAACAAGCATCAACGCCATGATCTCATCCGCCGGATTTAAAATATCGATCACATAGGTATCACCCCAGCGGAGAAGCTTCTTTGATATGTGTACAACCGCGCTGCAGCCCGAATACACATCATAATTCCACGCCATAAAATCTCCCTCGCAGCGCCATCCATTGTAATTGAGATCATACTTTGGTTTGAAAAAAGTGAACTGCTTCTCAATCGCGCCATATGGTCTTCCACCTATTTCTACCTCAAAGCGCGGTATGAACAGTGTAAAATTCTGTTTTATCATTCCAATCTCATTGCCCTGCATATCGCTGACATGAATTCTGTGAAGCAGAGAAAGGATCTCGTTTTTGACAAAATATTTCGGATTGCCATTCTCATCATAGACATCGTAAGTGTCTGACCACGAAAAAACACGTTGTTTCATCAACAGCTTCATCGCATACGCCTCCTTAGTAATATTCTTCTGAAAAATAGTCACTGTCGAGCTGCTTGATCCGATAGGTATACTGGGTGGAAACACCAAGTTCATATTCTATCATTAATTCCGCCAGACGGGTTCCATCGATCAGTACCAGTTTGTAATTTAAGTTCTTCTCCACAAAGGAAATCGCTTCTTTTGTATAAGTCGAAGTCGTGATAAAAATCCCTTTCTGCGCGCCCTGTCCTGCCAGTGCACCTACAAATTTCTGTATATCCGGTCTTCCCACCGGAGTTTCCCGGAAACGCTTTGCCTGAATATATATTGAATCAAATCCAAGCTTATCCGCTGTTACTATGCCATCAATTCCCTCATCTCCTGATTTTTTTGTTGCATGGCTCTCATATTGCAGACGTCCGTATCCCATTTTTATCAGTAATTCTACTACTAATCTTTCGAAGCGATACGGATTCATCTCACAGATTTCCGCTAACAGATCATTTGCCAAAGACTGGTTCAGTTCCCTGTATACACGATCCAGTGTCTCCTGCGGTGTTTCATCATGATCCGCAGCCACTTCCGTCATCGTATTCCCCTGTGCCTCTCCACCTGTAAAATCAAGAAAAGACTGAAACTGTCTTAACACGTTATTATCTATAACTTCATTCTCCTTATAGGTTTTTATCCCTGATTCCGTTATCCTATATTGTCCTCTTGCCGGGCTTTCAATAAGTTGTGCTTTTTTGAGATATGTTCTGCACCATCCGATTCTATTGTCGAAAATCGCCTGTCTGCCACTTGGCAAAAGCTCTGCCGTCTCCTCTACTGTTAAATGGAAATCATCTATTACCTGTTGTTTTTCCTCTTTCATCGAGTGAATGTTTCCATCCATAAGCACCTTTAAAAAAGATCGATACATCTCATAATACTTAGGTACCGCCATTTTTTCACTTCCTTGTCTTTACTTTATACTTTGCAACAAATTTCTCTGTAACCTGTTTTTATACCTAAGATTAAGTATAACAGACTCTTTCCTCAACGCAAGCCTCGTCGCCATGACAAAAAAACATCTGCCTTTGTGGGTCACCCCAGCCACCTCACCTTGACAGATGCTTTTTAACCATATCAATTATTTCAAATATCCTTACCGCATGCTTACTGTCTTTTTTCCAGCATGATAACAACAACGATCTTCGCAATGACCGCATACAGCACACTTAATGCGCACACCGAAAGGTTATGATACACCGCGCTATAATCACTCGCAGTCGCCATGATCATAACAAAGCTGATCAATGTGCCCACCATGCCAACCGGGACCAGAACTTCCTTTAATACGTTTAAAACTCCGACCAGATTCCTTTTCCCGGAAAGAAGCACTGCTGCACCGGAAAGCAGCGCAACAACCGCGAAACTTCCCATATCCACATAATACGTCGGGTTCCCGCTCTGGGTCATTGCAAACATAAATGCAAATGCTGCAACCGCCAGTACAATACCTATGATCATATCTCTTATATTTTTCTTTTTGTTTGTCTCATTATCTTTCATTAAAGCCATGATTGTCTCCTCCGCTTTTCTGGGATAATCATCACCAGATAAACGCTCTCCGGACAAAAGCTCATTCACATTGATCTGCAATATCTCACACAGTTGTTGCAGATACCCCAGCTCCGGCATACTTTTTCCCGTCTCCCATTTGGAAATCGTCTTATCGCTCACGCCAATTTTTTCTGCCAGTTCGCGCTGCGTCATATGCTGCTGCTTTCGTACTTCCGCTATAAAATTTCCGATCTTTATCTGATTCATAATGATCCCCTTTTTCTCTCTGTTTACATTCTAAGAAGGCATGCACTTCATACTAAATATCCTATCAGAAAGCGTCGTAGAATCAACCCACAATCGTAGAATGCGCTCTACTTATCGGAGAAATTGGTGGACGAATATGTATTTTTACTCTGTTTTGGCGTTTTAACGCTCACATTACCTATAATATGAAATTAATCACTTTCTTTTTCGTATCTCCTTATTTTTTTCAAAAATTCTGGAATGCGTACTTCCAATTCTTCATCACGACAAAAATCTCTTCTCATACAAGACATTACCTGATTCGTAACCTGATAATTCAACCGAACTCCTTTCGCGTCATTTTTATATTTCACAGCATGATTGGGACGAATCCCTATTTTCTCCGCTTCTGTAACTGCATCCATATTGGCCCCCATAAACAGAAATTGCCATCCGTATTCCTGCTTCTGCCCAATCATTTTTTTAACCATATTGGCAGAATATTCCTGACTGGCATTTTCTACTCCATCTGTTATAATTACGATAATCACTTTTTCTGCCTCGCAAGCATTCCATTGAAGCCTCCAATCGTATCACTTTCCAGACCTCCCATAGATCCGCTGCTTCACCAATCTTCCTTTACTATTCATAGCTTAATAAACTCAATATAATTCCAACAACACTAATGCAATTGCTTATTGATTGGCTTATTCCTAGAAATGCAAATAATGCATTAATATAAAACGGTGCAAGCATAACAAAAATGCAAACAGTTAATTTTTTCAATATTCTTGGTTTCATAATTATTCGTTCAATAAATGACCTAACATATTTTGTGGACACAATTGCAAAAACCAATCCTATTTCACTAATAATGTTATCAATGTATGAATTCCCTTCACCAAAGTAATCTCTTAATAATGCAAAACAACCTATTGTCACCGAAATAAGAATTATAGCTACCACAAATAAAAAAATTGATACTCTATCTGATAATGAAATTTTATCTTGATTAATTTTTCTGTATTTTCCGTCCTTTCCTAAAATTCTATGATTTTTTTTAATATATGTACAATCTTCAATTGTTATTTTATTCCCCAATATACACTCAGGTCCCTTAGCTTCAATAATATAATGCTTTTTAGCCATCTTCCATTCCTCCATATTAATATACATTATTATGAAACTATATCTGTTAACAATTTGCCTATTTTCTTCCCCGTAAACTCAGAAAACTCTAATATGTTGCTTATAATATCATCAACAAATGTATAATCCCCCACCCTATATGACAAAACAGTTGCTTTTTTCTTAATCATCTTTATTGTTCCATCTTCTTGCATCTTCGGAAATTCAACTTATTTGTTTTTTTGAATTATATAATTATTTGAAACTGTAGATGGTCCTGTATAATGAGCAAAAGAATTCCTATATTTCTCCGCTTTTTGATACAACGCACTATTTAGTGTCTGCTGATTAAACTGCTTCCAGCTCAAAATCAGCAGACACTAAATACTTTAATTTATTGGTGGAAGATGTCTTCCATGTAGAAGATTGAGTCGGAGCAGCAATCCGGCTCTCCTTCTATTTTAGACATCTTTTCATATCCTTATCAACAACAACGATAAAATGCTACACAGTTATTAACAACCATGTACCGTCTGTGCTTCAGCCAAACGATAGAACAATCCCTTTTGATTCAGAAGTTCCTCCGGCGTTCCCGTCTCTGCGACGCGGCCCTGTTCCAGGACAACAACCTTATCGACGTTTGCAATCGTCCGCATACGGTGCGCAATAACCAGTACAGTTTTCCCCTGCAGCAACACGGACAGTGCCTGCTGAACCAAGTTCTCATTCTCCGCATCCATGGAAGCTGTGGCTTCGTCCAAAATAACTACCGGCGCATCCTTCAGGATCGCCCGGGCGATAGAGATACGCTGCCGCTCGCCTCCTGAAAGGGCGCAGCCATTCTCACCGATATTGCTGTAATAGCCGCCAGGCAGACGGGAAACAAACTCCTCGCACTGAGCTGCCCTGGCTGCCGCCAGCACTTCCTCATCTGTCGCCCCCGCCCGACCAAGGCGGATGTTCTCCATAACGGAATCGTCAAAAAGGGTCACATCCTGAAAGACGATGGCATAATTCTTAAACAGCGTTTCCGGCTCCACAGTCGTCACGTCCACGCCACCCAGCAGTACCTGACCGGCATCTGCATCCCAGAAACGGGCTGCCAGACGGGAAACAGTAGATTTTCCGCTGCCGGAAGGGCCTACAAGCGCAGTGATCTGCTCCTGTTTCGCTACAAAGGAAATCCCATTGAGTACAAGCTCATCATTGTACGAAAAGGAAACATCCTTAAACTCAATGTCGTACCCATTGTTCTTACAAACAGGCTGACCAGTCTGCTCCACTGTCGCTTCCATCTTCTTCGTCCGCTCAATGCTGACAAATGCAGAAAACAGTTCCGCCATCAGCATAAAGCAGGAACCAAAGGGTTCATAAACACGGCCTGCTACCAACAGATAAAGAATAAACATATTGACGGACAGCATATTTTGAGCTACCAACAGACCTCCAACCAGCAGAACTGCCACCAGCCCAAAGCGTACTGTCAGCTGCGCCAACGTCACAGCAGTACCTGGAGCCAGCTCATTACGAAACGCACACTTTACCACATAATCCAGTTTTTTCTCAACTCCATCCAGGTATTCCTGTTCCAGATCGGCGGAGCGAAGCTCCTGTATGGTATCCAGATATTCCTGCACCCCATCATAAGCGGCACGGTGAGCGTCATAATTGCGGCTTTCCGCTTTTGTCTGGGCCTTTCTGGCCGCTATCAAAATAAGCGCAGCTACCGGTACCGGCAGAACAATGCACAGCCCCATGCGCCAATCCATGATCAAAAGCCCCACGGACACAATCACAAACATAATGACTGTTCCAAAGAGACTGGGAACCGCATTGGAAAAAATTCTTTCCAGTTTAGAGCAGTCACCCATCATGGTTGTTGTCAGATCAGACAGATCACGCTGACCGAAAAATGCCAGTGGGAGCCGCCGCAGCTTTTCCGCCAGGGTAATTCTCCGGTTAGCGCTTTCTTCGTAAGCCACTTTATAAGTCAGGTTATACTGAACCCATTGGGTTATGAAGATCAAAAGTAAGAGAACCGCCGCCATCAGAACTATCACTCCTGGCTGCATTGTCAGTCCAGTCTCCCCGCAGAGCCTGTTCAGAAGTCCCATGGTCACCAGCATCAAGAGGGAAATGGGAGCCATGATGCACAAATGTCCTATCGTAGTTGCCACAATCCCGTGCTTTAATTCCCGTTCCCCCTGATCGCTTAATGCGAATAATTTCTTCAGCATGGTTTCACCTCCTCTTTCCGGTCAATCTTCCAGGCGATTGCCTGATTGTAATCTGCCCACATATGGGCATACTCGCCATTCTTACCAAGCAGTTCCTGATGCGTTCCCTGTTCTACCAGACGCCCTGCTTTCATTACCAGGATCTGATCCGCATCCTGAATGGTGGACAGCCGGTGCGCAATCATAATGACTGTTTTTCCCTTTGTCAGTTCCTTCAGGGCTGCCTGAATCTGTACCTCATTTTCCGGGTCGGCAAATGCCGTGACTTCATCCAGAATGATGACCGGTGCGTCCTTCAGAATTGCTCTGGCAATAGCCACCCGCTGTACTTCTCCTCCTGAAAGATAGACGCCTTTCCCGCCCACGATGCTCTCAATGCCCTCCGGCAGCTTTGCCAGAATATCATCACACTGTGCCAGACGGGCTGCCCGCAGGATATCTTCCCGGCTGGCATTTTTGCAGCCGCCGCGGATATTTTCCTCCAGTGTTGTTTTCAGTAATTTGGGATTCTGGAAGACAAAAGCAATCTTTCCCATGACTTCCTGTCGGGAAATCTCAGAAAGTTCCACGCCGCCCAACGTAATACGCCCCTCCTGCACATCATAAAAGCGGGGGACCAGGGTCCCGATGGTGGTCTTGCCGGAGCCGGAATGTCCCACCAGTGCCGTAACGGTTCCGGCTTTTGCTGTAAAACTGACATCTGAAACCGCAGGCTGTTCGCCTGTGGGATAGGTAAAGGTCACATGCTCAAAGCTAATGTCGCTGCCCTGTGCCATTTGTGGCTCCTGTGCCTCTGACTGCTCTCTGGCAAGCAGAATTGCGTCAATCCGCCGCATAGATTCCATAGCCTGCATCTTATAGTTGCTCATGTACATGATCTTGTTGAGAACAGATGCGCATGCAGGTGCAAAAATCAGATAAAACAGGAAATTCTCTATAAAGGCAGTCAAATCTGCCGCCGAAGTCATGCCTATGAGTGCGGCAGGGATCAGCACAAGAAAAGCGGCATTGACCACAGTATTGAAGCCCACATATCCGGGCTTGCAGGTCATAGTAAAGGCCAGTGCGTCATCCCGATAAGCATTGATCGCTTCCTTGAAGCGCCGTAACGAATGTACCGACTGTCCAAATACCTTTATCACGGAGATTCCCCGGACATACTCCACCGCCTCGTGGTTCATTTCCTCCTGAGCGTCCTGATAGCGCTTCATGAAATTCATGGTTTTTTCGCCCATCATTGTCATCTGGCAGGCAAAGCTTGCAAGCATCAGAACGATCAGTGGAAGGCCAATGCGCCAGTCCATAGCCAGCATCAGCACAAGGCTGGCAACCGTCGTGACCTGAGCGCTCACCAGATCCGGCAGCTGATGGGCAAGGTAAGTCTCCATTTGGGCGCTGTTTTCATCAATGATTTTTCTTAGCTTTCCGCTGGGATTTTCCTCAAAATACCCCATTGGCATCCTGGACAAATGACGGAGCGCTGCCATTTTTAAATTCTTTTCTGTATGAAAAGCTGCGGTATGGGAGCACATAAGTGCCGCAAAATTAATGATCAGCCCGGCCAGTTCCAGCGCCAATGCCCACACGCCCCACTGCACCAGGGACGAGATAACAAAACCTCCTCCGGTCAGTCCGGTTAAAAGCACACGGGCCGCAAAATAAACACACACAAACGGTCCCAGAAGGAACAAGGCGCTGATGCCGGACAACAACTGCGCAGCGCCCAGTAGGGGACGATGCCGTCCTGTAAACTCTAGCAGGCGCGGAATACCGGTTTTCTGCGGCTTCTTTGTCTGCGCATCCTCTCCAAATACCTTCTTCATATAAATCACTCCTCTCTCATCAAGCGGTATAAATTTCTTTACTTCCCCTGCGTGGATATGCAGAATATGGGTCGCACAGCGCAAGATCAGCTCCGGATCATGTGTCACGATCAGGGTACTGGCTGCCTGTTTATTGGCTGCACGGATCAGCTCCGCTGTCCGCAGCAGATTTTCTCCATCCTGACCGCTGGTCGGCTCATCATAGAGCATTAGTTTTCGCTTCATGCAAAGAGCTGTTCCCAGAGAAAGCCTTTGTTGCTGACCTCCGGAGAGGGAGCCAGGGTGACGGTTCTCCATACCATTTAAGCCCAGCGCTGTCAAAACCTCTTTGCCCTTTTCTTCTGACAGTGCCGGATTATTCAAGGTCAATTCACCCAATACCGTATCGCTGAACAGTTGATGTCCTGCCTCCTGCATGACCAGGTAGACCTGCTCCGGCAGCTTTTTATGCGCGATCTTCTTGCCGTCGATCCGTACTGTACCCGTATGTTTCAAAAGACCTGCCAAGCAAAGACTGAAAGTGGATTTTCCGGCACCGTTTTCTCCGATCACCGCTACGATTGCCCCTGACGGTATTTCTAAATGCGGCACATTCAGTACCTGGCGCATCTGGCGGCTAAACTGAAGCCCATCTATTTCCAGCCCGATACTCTTTTGTTTTATCAGCCCCATATCGGGCCTCAGTTCATAAAGCTGCTCCCGCTTTACTGCCCTGAGTCCCAACGCTTTGCGCTTCTCCAGCGAAAGATCTGCCGCTGCTTCCGGCGTAAATTCCTGCCTGATCCGGCCATCCTCCAGCAGCACATAACGGTCAGCGATTCCCTCCAGATACCACAGCCGATGCTCTGAAATCAGCACAGTTCTTCCTTCATCTTTCATCATGCGGATCAACTTCTGCAGTTTTCGGATGCTCTCCATATCCAGATTAGAAGAAGGCTCATCCATAACGATGACCGACGGTAAAGCCGCATAAACGAAGCCGCAGGCGATCTGCTGTTTCTCGCCGCCTGACAGTTCAAAAATATTCCGGTCCATCAGCTCCTGCAGGTTCAGACGATAGGACACCTCCTCCAGACGCTTCTTCATCTGCGGGCGGGGGACATTCTGATTTTCCAGATTAAAAGCCATCTCTCCGGTCGTATCCAGATGGAAAAACTGGGTACGGGGATTCTGGAAGACACTTCCCACAATCCGGGACGTTTGGGGCAACGGTGTCTGCTGCATTTCCTGTCCGCCTACAAGGACATTCCCCTCCAGTTTCCCGGCATAAAAATGAGGGATAAGACCGTTTACCAGGCGAAGCATGGTCGTCTTCCCACATCCGCTTTTCCCACAAAGTACCACACATTCTCCGCGTGATGCCTGAAAGCTTACATCAGACAGCACCTGCATTTCATTTGCTTCCCCGTTCTGGTAAGAAAAGGAAACATGATTCAGTTTGATCAAAACATCTCCTCCCTTCCTCAGAAACAAAGATTCCAGAACAGCAGTCCGGCAGAAACAGCTATTATACACCAATCCAGAGCCTTCATACGAACCTCCGCATAACTGGTTCGCGGCATATTTTTGTCAAACCCCCGCGCCATAACAGCAGCTGACATCTCATCCACGATAACCGAGCACTGCAGCAAAAAGGGAACCAGCATATATTCCATCATCTGCAGCGGACGACGAAGAACATTTTTCCATGTCAGCGCCATCCCTCTTAAACGGAGCGCCTGATTCACCATCTGCCATTCTTCCTGGATAGTCGGGACAAAACGGAGCATCACCGCCAGAGGAATGATGACCTCGTTTGGCAGATGCATCTGAGTAAATGCACTGATATATTCCCCAATCCTAGAAGTCTGTGTCACAATATAAAAGGCTGCAAACATCGGTAAAATAAACCGGCAGAAATGACATGCCAGCATGATGATATTCTGCAGTATCCCTGACAATCGCGGTGCTAGAAACAGATCGCATAAAAACATAACTGCAAAGATAAGACCGGTATAAAAAGCCCTCTTCCATTTCTGGCACAGAAGCGTTATCCCCACACACAGGGCAAGAAGGACAAATTCCTGCGGATGTGTCAGCCCGGAAAATGCCGAGAGGCAGGCGGCAATAAATACTGCCAGCTTACTTCTCGGATCCAAAAGACCTCTGGAAATCTTTTCGCAGTTCACGCTGTAATACCGGCTTTCACAAAATGTTTTTTCAGGATCTTTCTTCCAAACAGACCGCCAAGCAATCCGCCCACCAAAGCCAAAGCAATCAGCACAAGAACAATCCAGCTGGGCGTCAGCTTATCCAGCGTTGCGATATATTCTTCTCCATAGTACCCTGCACAACTTTCTAAGAAGGCGTCCTTTGCCAGAACAAGGGCAAAGAAGGGACCCATAGAAGTCAGGTTGAACACACAGTAGCTGACTGCCAGCGCACCTGCGGATTTGCGTCTTTTTGCGGTAATGAGTTCAGCGATTAATCCCCATACAACTGCAAAAATCAGCGGATAAATGGTTGTCATGGACGTAATCAGCCCCACCAGGATCGCCAGCACCAGGATCGCACCGGTGCGCGGCACCTTGGTGGCATACAGCATATACACAGTTCCCAGTATGATGCCGGCAATCAACGGCGTTGCCAGAAAGAGGATTGGAACAATTGTCAGGACTGAAGACAACACCGTGAGCAGCACTAAATAAATTGCGCCAAAGGCGCCCGCGGTAATTAAATCCTTTGTGGTAAGTTTTGTTTTCATATGTATTTCTTTCCTTTCTGCATCTTTGGTTAGTCTGCGCTAACTCATACATATTACCATGTGAAAGATTCTTTTACCACTCTGAAAAGCCATGTCTTGTGCATAATGCTCCAAAAAGCCAAAAAATGACACCTCCATCTGGAAGGTGTCACTATGATTTTCTTCTACTTTTTTTCCTTTCGATAGACACTTGGTCTGCAGCCTATCACCGCATGGAATGCCTCTGAAAATTTGCTTGGATTCTGATAACCCATTTCCAGCGCAATTTCGCTGATTTTTTTATCTGACTGGCGCAAAAGCTGTGCCGCCCGATGCATTTTGTAACTACGCAAATATGCATAAGGTGATTCGCCATAAATTTGCCTGAATCCATCTTTTAACTGAGTCAGACTTAAATTGTGCTCCAATGCCAGTTCCTTCAGATTGGTCCGGTGCTCCATATCCTGTACCAGATGCTCCCTGACATGCTTGATCCGCTCCACAGTCACTCCCGAAATATAGTCCTGGTTCTCCTCAAAAAGAGTTTGTCTGAATTGGAAATGATAAAGGAGCTCCAAAATCTTCAGCCGCAAAAAGGGCAGAGACGGACGATCCAGATGTGTATACAGTTCCTGATATACATGCTCTATTTCCGCATTGCGGCGAAATACCGGGGATCTTGATTCAAGAGAATATTTCTCTGTGATTGCCTCCGCACTGATTTGAAAGGTCTGAAGCTCCGGTACATCCTTCATGACCTCCGGAAACAAAATAATAGTGGACCCATAAAAGCAGTTCAACGGGAAGGAAGACGCGATTGGCGGGTGCATCTGGCTGTTCAGGGTAATATCGCCTTCTCCCATATAGAGATAATTCCGGCTGTCAAACGCACATTCAAACCGCCCCTTCCGGCAATGATTGATCCCGATTACATTCTGCTTTTCACCGCTTCGGAAACAGCTCTCAGAAGAAAAATCTACAACCATGAGCTGTACTCCCGGAAAAATGTCATACAGCCACATATCGGCGGTGCCATCCTTTACCTGAAAATCCACATAGGTCACAAAGGATTCCTTCCCCAGTATTTTTTTGTCCTGTCTTAAATAATTCAATTCCTCCATGGCTGACGCATCTCCTATGACAAAGCTGAATGGCGTTTATATCTATCCTATTTTCTCAGTATTACCAGCTTGTTAGAAAGGTTTTTAACAGGCTGTATCCATCCCAGCAACTTATAGACAGGATACAGTTCCTTCATCCCTTCGACCAAACTCACATCCTCGGCCCATGTAAGCCCCGACACCATGTTCTCCAGTTCCTTCCCGCTTTTCAGACCCCAGGTAAAACGAGCCTTACTGGCCTCAATCGATTTCTCCTTCATGTGCCGCATGATAAAAGGATTCATAATCTCCATAATGATCTCCGCATGTTCGAACCGGCTACAGATAATGAATAGAATTTTCTTTACATCCGCCTCGGTTAAGTACATGACCAGCCCTTCGATCACAACAAGCACTTCGCCCGTCGGATCTTCGATTTCCGCTGCCCAGCTCTCATCCATAGCGGACTTGGCGATCATGGAGATACGCCCATGTTCGTTCAGAAAACGCCGCCGGATGTCGATCACCTCCGGCAGGTCCAGATTGTACCAACGAACCTGTCCATTATCCAGCCGGTAGACCCGTGTATCCAGGCCACAGGCGATATTAACAACAGTTGCATCCGGATGTTCCTCTAAAAAGGCACCCACCATCTGATCCAACAGAATGGTGCGGGCAATCACACCGCTGCTCATGGCAGCATCCTTCTCCGCCTTGGAAAAGTCATAGTCCAGCTGCTTCACGATTTCTATAGCCTTCGCATCATAAAATTTATGTTCCTTCTTCTGAGAATGGGCCGCCCGGGCAAACAGAGTCTGCAGCATAGTTTCCGGGACGCCATGAATCTTTACTTTTTCCATATCTGTCATGTATGAGCGCCCTCCTTATGGTTAGTCAAAGCTAATCATAGTTTACAACACCACCCCGGAAAAGTCAATTTGTATTCCTTTTGAGCTTTCGATATAAATCTTCAAACTGAAATAATTGCTTGTGGATGGAGCACAAATACTTAAATAAGAAATCTCCTGTCACTTCCATATGAGCCAATTCCGCCTGTCGTATCTCCATAAACAACCTTTCTTTTGTGACAAAATTCCCCATCAGCAAGCACTGATGGGGAACATTTACAAACTATACTATTTTTATCCCACCTGTATAGCAAGTGGCTTCATTTACAAACTGAATTATTTATATCCCGCGCCATCAGCAAGCGGCAAACATTTACTTCTAGTACAGCTTCGCACCCGCCGGGATATGGTTATCCACCATCAGAAGATGGAGCTTCTCTTCGCCCTCTTCCTCATGCACTGCGGAAAGTAACATACCACAGGAATCAATGCCCATCATCGCTCTTGGCGGAAGGTTCGTGATCGCGATCAGTGTCTTACCAACCAGTTCTTCCGGTTCGTAATATGCATGGATTCCACTGAGGATCGTGCGGTCTGTGCCGGTTCCGTCATCCAGTGTGAACTGTAACAGCTTCTTGGACTTCGGTACTGCAACACACGCTTTAACCTTTACTGCACGGAAATCTGATTTGCTGAAAGTATCGAAATCAACGGATTCCTCGAACATCGGCTCAACCTTTACCTTGGAGAAATCGATCTTCGCATTTGGTGTGAAAAATCCATTGTTGCCGCCCGCAGCATTTGCAGATCCGTCGGAAACTGCCTTTGCAGCTTTCTTGTCGGAATCCAGACTCTTCATCGTCGGGAAGAGCAGTACATCGCGGATCGCCGGTGAATTTGTCATCATCATGACCATACGGTCGATTCCGAATCCGATTCCACCGGTTGGCGGCATACCGTGGCTCAATGCATTTAAGAAATCCTCATCGGTATGGTTTGCCTCTTCATCTCCGGCTGCAAACAGTTCTTCCTGTGCAGCAAAACGTTCTCTCTGATCGATCGGATCGTTTAACTCGGAGTACGCGTTTGCCATTTCCCATCCGTTCATGAAGAACTCAAAACGTTCTACATAATCCGGATTCTCCGTTTTCTTTTTGGTGAGCGGAGAAATTTCGATCGGATGATCCATAATAAATGTCGGCTGAAGCAGATGCTCCTCTACAAATTCTTCGAAGAAGAGATTTAAGATATCGCCCTTCTTATGTCTCTCTTCATATACCACATGATGCTCGTCTGCCGCTTTTCTTGCTTCCTCTAATGTGTGGATCTCGTTAAAGTCCACGTTTGCGTATTTCTTGACCGCATCGATCATGGTCAGACGCTCGAACGGCTTGGAGAGGTCGATCTCAAGATCTCCATAATGAAGTATCTCGGATCCGGTCACTTCTTTTGCCACATGACGGTACAGTTTCTCGGTCAGATCCATCATGCCGTGGTAATCGGTATATGCCTGATAAAGCTCCATCAGCGTAAATTCCGGATTGTGTCTGGTATCAAGTCCTTCGTTACGGAATACACGTCCGATCTCATAGACACGCTCCATGCCGCCGACGATCAGTCTCTTTAAATAAAGTTCCAGGGAAATACGAAGATGCAGATCCTCATCCAGCGCATTAAAGTGTGTATTAAACGGTCTTGCCGCCGCGCCGCCTGCGTTCTGCACAAGCATCGGAGTCTCAACTTCCATGAATCCCTCACCGTCTAAGTAATGACGGATACTGCTGATGACTTTAGAACGTTTTACGAAAGTCTCTTTTACATCCTGGTTCATGATAAGATCCACATAACGCTGACGATAACGCATATCGGTATTGGTCAGTCCATGGAACTTCTCCGGAAGGATATTTAAGCTCTTCGCAAGCAGTGTAACCTCTGATGCATGGATGGAAATCTCACCGGTCTTGGTTGTAAACACTTCGCCCTTGATACCGATGACATCACCTACATCATATTTCTTGAAATCCTTGTAGGATTCTTCTCCGATGCTGTCTCTTGCAACGTATGCCTGGATGCTGCCCTTTAAATCCTGCACATTGCAGAAGGAAGCCTTTCCCATCACGCGTTTGAACATCATACGTCCGGCAACGGAAACCGTCTTACCCTCGAGGTCATCATAATTATCCCTGATCTCTGTGCTGTGATGTGTCACATCATATTTTGTGATCTGAAACGGGTCTTTGCCGTTTTCCTGAAACTCTTTTAATTTATCCTGACGCACCTTGATCAGCTGATTTATATCCTGTTCCTGTACGTTCTTTTGTTCCGCCATCTTCATTCTCCTTCATTTTTATTTTCCAGCCACGGAAGTTGATCCTGTCATAAAATCAGATTCTGACTCCGGATCTTTCCGGCTGCTTTCTAGTTTGAGCGCTGGATCTCAAGTACCTTATATTCCAGCTCGCCCACATGGGTCTCAACCTTTACGACATCACCGATCTTTGCGCCGAGCAGTGCCTTGCCGACCGGAGACTCATTGGAGATCTTGCCTTTTAAGCTGTTTGCCTCGGTGGAACCGACGATCTTGTATTCAAGCTCCTCATTTTCTTCCACATCAAGGATCTTTACCTTACATCCGATGCTGATCTTATCCAGCTCTACCTCTTCTTCTACAACGACTTCCGCGTTCTTTAAGATCTTCTCGATATCTTCGATACGCGCCTCAATGTCACGCTGCTCGTCTTTCGCTGCATCGTACTCCGCGTTCTCGGACAAGTCACCCTGTTCTCTGGCTTCTTTGATCTTCTGCGCTACTTCTTTTCTTCTGACTACTTTTAAGTTCTGTAACTCTTCTTCCAGTTTCTGCAGTCCCTGATAGGTCAAAATGTTTTTCTTATCCATGCTTGCTTTCTGTCCTTCCTGTTTCTTCTTTCTATTGTTCCGAAAATCCCGCAAAAACATCCTTGGAACTTCCGCTTTCTTCTCTTAGGTCTAGTCCTTTAACAATCACAGTATTATACCCGATAGGCACCAGAATGTCAAGGTTTTCGCCGCTTTGCCAGGGTATTTTATAGATGGGGATATAGCAGTATCCGCCCGTTTTCTCCGGTGTGCAAAAATGTCCGTTCCGCTCAAAATCCAGGATCACATTTCCGGGAAACAGAAACGGGGATTCCGCTCCCGCATGCCGCTTCTCCCTGACCGAAACCATAAGCCCGTATTCTTCTTCCATCCGCGCCGCATATGACGAGAAAAAATCCGGACGTTCCGTTAGGATCGTAAGCGCGTTTAAATCCCGCTCCAGCTCGTGCAGAACGGTGACAATATCTTCCTCCATCAAAAGGAGCTCCGGCTTTTCTTCATCAATACAGACCGGCGCAAAATCGCGGTAGCTTATCCCACGCTTTTTTAATACCTGCTCCATGATGTTCCGAAACTGCGGCAGATAGGGATTTTCCGCCCACATCTCCGGTTCCTTTGCCGCACTTCCGATTCCTTCTTTCTTTTTTCGTCTTTTCTGTCTCCACTTTTTCAAAAATGCACCGATCGCGCGCCATCCCATATCCACACGGTCATCCGCCATACGCCGTACCTGCTATCCGTTTTTCTCATTATATGTCAAAAAGCGCCCGAATAATTCCTCTAACTGTTCATAGCTTTCCACTTCATTGATGGCACTGCGCAGGCGTGCCGCATTCGGATAGCCCGCCGTATACCACGCCGCATGTTTGCGGATCTCGCGTATCCCGGTATAGTCTCCCTTGAACGCAAGCTGCATTTTCGCATGGCGCAGCATCATTTGTACCATTTCCTCCGCCGTCGGTTTTGGCAGATGTTCTCCGGTCTTAAAATAATGCAGGATCTGCGCAAAGATCCACGGATTCCCCTGTGCGCCGCGCGCGATCATAAAACCGTCACAGCCGGTCTGTTCTTCCATGCGGATCGCGTCCTCCGGCGTCAGGATATCGCCGTTTCCGATCACGGGGATCTTTACCGCTTCTTTGACCTGTCTTATGATGTCCCAGTCCGCCCTGCCCGAATAGTACTGCTCTCTCGTGCGCCCGTGGACCGCGATCGCTGCCGCGCCGCTTGCTTCTGCCACTTTTGCCATTTCCACCGCGTTGATATGCGCATCATCAAACCCTTTGCGGATCTTTACCGTCACCGGTTTTTTGATGGCACGCGCGGTCTTTTCTATGATCTTTCCCGCAAGCACCGGATTTTTCATCAGTGCGGAGCCGTCGCCGTTGTTTACGACTTTCGAAACCGGACAGCCCATATTGATATCGAGAATGTCAAAAGGCCTTTCCTCGATCTTTTTTGCCATCTCACTCATGATCTCCGGATCCGAGCCAAAAAGCTGCAGGGAAACCGGATGCTCCCTCTCATCGATCGCCAAAAGCTGCTCGGTATTTTTATTGTTGTAATAGATGCCCTTGGCACTCACCATTTCCATGCACAAAAGTCCCGCGCCCTGCTCTTTGCAGAGCAGACGAAATGGCAGGTCTGTCACGCCTGCCATTGGTCCGAGCACCAGATTGTTTTCTAAAGTCACATTTCCGATCTGTAATGTTTTCATATTATTTTCCGCCGTCTGCCTGTCCCTTTTTTTGTCTCTCATAAATAAAACGCATTCCCTGAAGCGTCAGTGTCGCGTCATAAATATCAATGCTTTTTGTCTCTTTCGCGATGATCTTTCCGAGTCCTCCGGTCGCAACCACTTTGATCCCGGCAAGATCCGCTTCCTGTTTCATATGTTCCACGATATATTCTGTCTGGCCGATCTGACCGTATACAAGTCCCGCCTGTATGCTGCTTATCGTCTCTCTTCCAAGGATCGATGCCGGCTTTTTGATCTCGATCTCCGGCAGTTTCGCGGTTCCCTGGGAGAGTGCCTTCGCAGATACCCGGATTCCCGGCGAGATCACGCCAGCCAGAAATACGCCGTTTCCATCCACGAGATCAAACGTTGTCGCTGTTCCAAAGTCAATGACGATGACCGGTCCGCCATAAAGCTCATACGCGCCGACCGCATCCACGATACGATCCGCCCCGAGCTGTCTCGGATTTTCTGTCGCGATGGAAAGCCCGGTGGTAATACCCGGTTCGACCAAAATCGGCGTGACATTGAAATATTTGATCACCGCACTCGTCAGTGAATGCATGATATCCGGCACGACCGATGAAAAGATCGCGCTGTCGATCGCGTTCGGGCTGATCCCGTTGTTGGCGAGAAGTCCACGGATCTCGGTTCCGTACTCATCCGAAGTACGCGGAAGATTGGTCGTCATCCGAAATGTCGCGACCAGCCGTTCCCGTTCAAACGCTCCGAGTGTGATATTGCTATTTCCCACATCAACTGCTAACAGCATATCTATTCCTCCTTCAGTCCTTCGCCCAGGAAAACTACCCGGTAATACATCTGCAGTGCCTCGAGCAGCTCCTGCTTTTCATTCCGCAGCTGCTTGATCTTCAACACGCTTCCGATCTCATCATAGAGCAGATCGCCCTCTTCCACTTCCGTCCGGAATTCCAGATTGCCCTCGGCGTCAAACACCAGCTGCAGCGTTCCGCCCACATCCTCGGTAAACAGCACGCACATGATCTGCAATTCTTCTTTGATTGCCTCCGGAAGTCTGGAAAAATCACGGTTTAAATAAAATTTTCTCGTATAGGAACTTGATCCGCATAATATCACTTCATTTTGAAACATTGTAGCTTACCTCAATCTGTCTTATCCTGTTATCGTTTTATCCGATCATACATAGCCATATACGCCGCGCACGGACACTTCTCCGGCGGCCACCAGCCGTCTTGCCTCCCAGGTATCCACGATCAGCTCTCCGCGGTCGGTGATGCCCATCGCCTTTCCCTCGTACGGCTCTTTCGAATCTAAGACACGCACTTTCTGTCCCCGGTTGACCAGATAACTGTCGTACTCTTTAACCAGGCTGCTCAAATCCTGTGTTTTCTCATAAAGTTCATAATAATCTTCAAACTCTTCCCAGATCTTTTCGATCAGCATGGCACGGTTTACATGTTTTCCACTCTCAAGATAGATCGAAGTTGCCACATCTTTGATCTCCTCCGGGAACTCCTCATTGCCCACATTGATCCCGATCCCGATCACAATGTAGTTTACATAATCCATCTGTGCGCTCATTTCCGTTAAAATACCACAGACTTTTTTGCCGTTTATCACGATATCATTCGGCCATTTGATCTGCACCGGAAGATCCACCATATGCTCAATGCCTTTCGCGACCGCCAGTGCGGAGACGAGCGTAAGCATGGAAGCATTCTGCGGTTCGATCTCCGGCCGGAGCAGAAGGGTCATGAAAATGCCGGTTCCCGCAGGGGACTCAAAGCTTCTGCCCCGTCTGCCTCTGCCGCTCTCCTGCTTTCCGGCAACGACAAGCGTACCGTTTGGCGCATCTCCCTCGCCCAGACTTTTGGCCTGTGTGTTGGTCGAATCCGTCACATCGAAATAACAGATCTCCGTACCGACCCACTTTGTCTTTCGTATGCTGACAAGCTCGTTTTTGCTTAAGATATCCGGTGTCTTTACCAGGTGATAGCCCTTGTTTTGTACCGATTCGATCTCATAGCCTTCTTTTTTCAACTGGTTCATCGCTTTCCACACCGCAGTGCGGGAAACGCCAAACCGCTCACACAGTTCCTGACCGGACACATAGCCGTCCGTATCTTTTAATATCGTTAATATCTCTGCCTTCATATCCGTCCCCTGACTCTTCTTTCCCTCCGGGTTATCAAACCGCTTTATGCCAACGTCGCGTACATGACCGCCTTGATCGTATGCATGCGGTTCTCTGCCTCGTCAAATACCACGGACTTTTCGGATTCAAACACTTCATCTGTCACTTCAAGCTCGGAAAATCCGAATTTTTCATAGACCTGTTTTCCGATCTTGGTCTTTAAGTCATGGAATGCCGGAAGACAGTGCATAAAGATCGCCTGCTCACCCGCAATGTCCATCAGCTTTTTGTTGACCTGATACGGCATCAGATCTTTTAAACGTTCTTCCCAGATCTCATCCGGCTCACCCATGGACACCCAGACATCGGTATAAATGACATCCGCGCCCTTTACTGCTTCTATGTCCTCGGAAAGCGTGATGCTTCCACCGTTTTCTGCCGCTACTTTTTTACAGTAGTCCACAAGCTCCTGCTCCGGGAAATATTTTTTGGACGTACATGCGACAAAATCCATACCGAGTTTCGCGCAGGTCACCATCAGCGAATTTCCCATGTTATAGCGGGCATCTCCCATATACGCGAGTTTTACGCCCTTGATACGTCCCAGATGCTCACGGATCGTTAAAACATCTGCCAGCATCTGTGTCGGATGGAACTCATTGGTCAGTCCGTTCCACACCGGAACTCCCGCATATTCTGCCAGCTCTTCCACAATGTCCTGTCCAAATCCGCGGTACTCGATCCCGTCGAACATTCTTCCAAGGACGCGCGCGGTATCCGCGATACTTTCTTTTTTGCCGATCTGGGAACCTGACGGATCCAGATAAGTCACATGCATTCCGAGATCATGTGCTGCCACTTCAAACGAGCAGCGGGTTCTTGTACTGGTCTTCTCAAAGATCAGCGCAATATTTTTGCCAGTCAGTGCATCATGCGCAATCCCTTTTTTCTTTTTGTCTTTTAATTCCGCTGCAAGATCTACCATGTAAAGAATTTCTTCCGGGGTAAAATCTTTCAGTTTTAAAAAATTACGTCCTTTTAAGTTCATTTTTCTGCTTCCTTTCTATGTAGTCATTACAACAATCGGGCTGTCAAATTTTTCGACAGCCCGTTCTTTATTTGTTATATTACCAAATGCTTCTTCGCTTAGCTTTCCTTTGCTACTTCCACAACGGATTTCGCAAGTCCCGCGATCCCCTGGATCTCGGACGGGATGATGATCTTGGTCGCTTTTCCGTCGGCTGCCTTTGCAAATGCTTCAATACTCTTTAACTGCAGTACATTTGCATCCGGTCCTGCCTCTTTTAAGAAACGAAGTCCGTCGGCGTTTGCCTGCTGGATCTTTAAGATCGCCTGCGCCTGACCTTCCGCCTCGCGCATGGTCGCTTCCTTCTTTGCTTCCGCGCGTAAGATCGCTGCCTGTTTTTCCGCTTCTGCTTCGAGAATCGCGGATTCCTTCTTACCTTCCGCAACAAGGATCGTAGATTTCTTCTCACCTTCTGCTCTGGTAACCGCCTCACGTCTCTCACGTTCTGCTTTCATCTGTTTTTCCATGGCATCCTGGATCGCTTTCGGCGGAATGATGTTCTTTAATTCCACACGGTTTACCTTGATTCCCCATGGATCTGTCGCGACATCCAAAGACGCGCGCATCTTGGTGTTGATGGTCTCTCTTGAAGTCAGTGTCTCGTCAAGTTCGAGATCACCGATGATATTACGGAGTGTTGTCGCGGTCAGGTTCTCGATCGCCATGATCGGATTTTCCACACCGTAGGTAAATAACTTCGGATCTGTGATCTGAAAATATACAACAGTATCGATCTGCATCGTAACATTATCTTTTGTAATAACCGGCTGTGGCGGGAAATCCACTACCTGTTCCTTTAAGATCACTTTTTTTGCAACACGGTCTAAAAACGGCATTTTAAAGTGAAGTCCTACGCCCCATGTCGCCAGATAGCCTCCGAGACGCTCCACTACCATCGCATGTGCCTGCGGCACGATTTTAATACAATTCACTAAAATAATTAACACAACTGCCAGAAGAATTACTACTGCAATGAATGCACCCATCTGTCATACCTCCCTGATTTTGTTCGATAGATATTTTATCAATAGAATTATCTTACTATATTTCATTTGAGAATACAACAAAAATTCCAAAAGAAAAAGACCATAGAAAGGGGCTTTGCACCATCCCTCACATATGGTCTTCGCAATTTTTATTATTTATGCATCGATGTACTTAAAAGAATACATGATTTCCAATCACAACACCCGCGCGTCCGGAACTTGCGCGACGGAACGATACGCATCCGCCGGTATTGTCGCTTCCGTTTATCGCTTCCTGTGCTGCCTGCATACAGCTTCCGCTGACGCCGCTCGCGATCACACCCTGTACACTGGATGCTGTTGTAAACTGGCCGCCCTGATAGATGACACCGGAAATGGATCCCGGATATCCACCGCTTCTGACACGGTTCATAACCACCGCTCCGACTGCCACTTTTCCTTCGTAGCACTCAGAACCTGCCTCTAACTGGATCAGTGCCGCAAGAAGTGTCACATCATCTGTGGATGCCGCTGCCGCAGCCTTCTGTGTGGTCGTCACACCGCTGCTCTCGCTCGCTTTCTTCTCTGCTTCCGCAGCCGCTGCCGCGCGCTCTTCCTCGATGGAGATCGCGTCTCCCACGGAAATATCAACTGTAACATACGGTGCCGCTACATATGCGAGCTTGTCATCATACTCTACCGCTACCCAGCCATCGGTACTTGCGGATTCGGTATCCACGGTAAGCACCTGACCTTCGTATACCGCATCGATAACAGTCGCATTCTCATTCGGCTCTGTTCTTAATCTGAGTCCGCCGGTCATAACCTTTGCTTCTGTCTGACAGTCTTTCTTTGCCAGTTCATACGCATCCATGCCAAACGCACAGTATGCATTTAATACATATCCGTCTACGGAACCGGATCTTACATGTGTCCAGGTATCGCCCTGTTCCACGATCTCTGCCGCATCACCCTTGTAGAGCTTTCCGACCACTTCCGCATTTTCATCACCCGCCGCACGAATATTCAGATATTCGTTGACACTCGGCATCAGACGGTTCTCCCACTCTGCCTGCTCCTGCTCCAACTGCGCGGCAACCGCGTCTGACTGGACGTCATTTGCCGTATTTTCAACAACTGTCGCCTCGCTCGAAGCATTGGCATCTGCCAGGTCTTCCTGTTCCTGCATGGCTGCTTCATCCTGCCCCGCAAGCGCTTCTTCTGCCGTTTCTTCCGTCTCCACTACGTCCGCATTCTGCTGTTCTTCTACCTGTGCGTCCTGCGCGTCTTCGGATGTGTCTGTTATATTCTGTGAATCCTCATCAGTAATCTCCACCGGCATACTCTTTGTCTCATCCGCCGGTAAAGTCTCAGCCAACCCTGTCTGTGCTGTCTCGTCTGCACCGCCTTCCTCGGAAGCCGCCACCAGCTGCGCGTCGGAATGTTCCACGCTCACTTCTGCTCTGCCCGTCTCTACCAGCGCCATCTGTCTGGTAATGCCTGCTACCGCGGTATAGTTCTCATCTGCGGTAACCACTGTCTGGACTGCAGCCGTTGCCTTTTCATCCGAAACAACCTGACTTGTAACTGATGTGGCCGTTGTCATTACCACCAGCATTCCTGCTACGATAGAACCCTCGACCACTTTCCTGTTTAAATTCATATTTCCCTCCATATTTTGCATAGTGCTAAATTATTGAAATAGTATTACACTCATATGATGATTTATGCAATTTTATTACATTTGTTACGAATTTGTTACAAATGGGATTATAGCAAAGAATACGGCTTTTGTCAAGCGAGCGGCTTTTTCCCTTGGGAATACACGGTTTTCCGGACATTTTTACCGATTGTTTTTCGGGCAAAAAGAAAAGAACCGTCCCGGTCTTCCGAGACAGTTCCCTCTTTTGTATGACTGATTATTTTAATCTGTTTAATAACGCTTCTCTTGCGTCTTCATAACCCGGTTTTCCAAGCAGTGCGAACATATTCTTCTTGTAGCTTTCTACACCCGGCTGGTTGAACGGATTGATACCAAGCAGGTATCCGGAAACACCACATGCGAACTCGAAGAAGTAGAATAATTCTCCTAAATAGAATTCGTTCTGTTCCGGGATCTTTACCATGAAGTTTGGTACATTTCCGTCTGTGTGCGCAAGGATCGTTCCGTTCATTGCGCTCTTGTTTACGAAATCCATTGTCTTTCCTGCGAGATAATTGAGTCCGTCAAGATCCACATCTTCTTTCTGGATCGTCACTTCACATCTGGATTTTTCTACATTCATAACGGTCTCAAACATGATTCTGGAACCATCCTGGATGAACTGTCCCATGGAATGCAAATCTGTGGTAAGATCTACGGATGCCGGGAAGAGACCTTTCTGATCTTTTCCTTCGCTTTCACCGTACAGCTGTTTCCACCATTCAGATACATAGTGAAGGCTTGGCTCATAATTTGCCAGAATTTCTACGGATTTTCCTTTTCTTAACAGGATGTTACGAAGTGCCGCATATTTCAGAGCGTCATTCTCTTCAAATTTCTGCTCTAACGCCAGCTTTCTGCCCTCTGCAGCACCTTCCATTAATTTGTCGATATCTGCTCCGCTTACTGCGATTGGAAGAAGTCCTACTGCGGTAAGAACGGAGAAACGTCCTCCGACATCATCCGGTACTACGAATGTCTCGTATCCTTCTTCTGTCGCAAGGTTCTTTAACGCTCCCTTTGCCTTGTCGGTTGTCGCGTAAATTCTCTTGGCAGCTTCTGCTTTGCCATATTTTTTCTCAAGCATTTCCTTGAAAATACGGAATGCGATCGCCGGTTCTGTTGTTGTTCCTGATTTGGAAATGATATTTACGGAGAAATCTCTGTCGCCAACCACATCGATCAGACCCTGAAGATAAGTTCCGCTGATGCTGTTTCCGCAATAATAGATTTCCGGTGTTTTACGGATTTCCTTGGATACATTGTTGTAAAATCCGTGTCTTAAAAATTCGATCGCAGCTCTTGCTCCGAGATAGGATCCGCCGATACCGATCACGATCAGCACTTCGGAATCTCCCTGGATCTTTTCTGCTGCTTTCTTAATACGTGTAAACTCTTCCTTATCGTAGTCTACCGGAAGATCGAGCCATCCCAAGAAGTCATTGCCTGCACCGTTTCTGTCAAGAAGCTGCTTTTTCGCATCTTCTACCAGTTTGCTCATATAAGTAACTTCTTCATCGCTGATGAAGCCTGCTGCTTTTGAGTAGTCAAACGTAATTTTCTCCATTTTTAACACTCCTTCGTTTATCCCTGCCATCTGGCATTTCTTTTCATCGTGTCAATTTTAGCAAAATTGCCGCTATTTATCAAGGGAAAATTTCCTGTAAGACCGCATCAAATACGGCTTCCTGCTCTTTTTCCATCTTTTGCTTTTCCGCTTTCGCTAAAGCCTCCCTTTCAAGCTTTCGCTCCTTTGCTTTTTCCGCCTCAAACTGTGCCTTGCTGTCCATCATCTGCTCAAAATGAAACGCCATATTCTCGTTTATGACGTCCAGCTTTTTTTCCAGTTTCCTGCCCTGTTTTAAGTGCCGGAGCATTGCGACCAGTAAAAGCATACATACCACCAGGATCAGCACTCCGCTGTTCTTTTGTAAAAACTCCGCTGTCTGTTCGATCATCTGCATGACTGACACCTCCTGTTTTCACCTTGCCTCCCCATTATAAAAAAACTCCGCCTCTTTTTAAAGTAGCTTTGTCCCACTTTTCACCGCATGTTTCGCCTTTATCTTTCAGCCTTCCCGCTATTTGTTTCTTTTTTTGCACCAGCCTGTTTTTTTCTTCCCGCCGCGCCGCTTTTTTGTTATCTCAGATTTCCTTGACTTTTTGCCGCAACAGTATAATATAAAAGAGATTTATTTCTATATAATATATGTCTGAAAAAATAACAAAAAAGAAAAAGAGGGTATCGCTATGAAAAAAATCGTTCTGACCGGCGGCGGCACTGCGGGCCACGTCACCCCGAACATTGCTCTGCTTCCGAAATTAAAAGAAAACGGCTTTGAAATCAGTTATATCGGCTCCTACACCGGTATGGAAAAACAGCTGATTGAAGAACAGGGCATTCCCTACTACGGCATTTCATCCGGGAAGCTGCGCCGCTACTTTGATATCAAGAATTTTTCCGACCCGTTTAAGGTCTTAAAAGGATTTGGTCAGGCAGTCGGACTTTTGCGGAAATTAAAGCCGGACGTTGTCTTTTCCAAGGGCGGCTTTGTCTCCGTTCCTGTCGTTTTGGCAGCACGTTTTCTTCATATTCCTGCCATTATCCACGAATCGGATCTGACCCCGGGACTTGCCAACAAGATCGCGATCCCTGCTGCCTATAAAGTCTGCTGTAATTTTCCGGAAACCATCCCGTATCTGCCGGAGGGCAAGGCTGTTTTGTCCGGTTCTCCGATCCGTCAGGAACTTCTGACCGGAAACCGTCTCTCGGCACTTACGCTGTGCAATTTTACGGCAGAAAAGCCGGTTATTCTTGCAGTCGGCGGAAGTTCCGGTTCCAAGGTGTTAAATAACGCGCTGCGCGCTGTTTTGCCAAAATTATTGAAAAATTATCAGGTGATTCACCTGTGCGGAAAAGGAAATCTTGACGCTTCTCTCGGAAGTACCACCGGTTATGCCCAATTTGAGTACGCCAAATCAGAACTTCGCGATATGTTCGCGCTTGCGGATATCGTAATTTCAAGAGCCGGCGCAAACTCCATCTGCGAGCTGCTTGCACTGCGAAAACCGAATATCCTGATCCCGCTCTCCGCAAACGCCAGCCGCGGCGACCAGATCTTAAACGCAAGATCCTTTGAGAAACAGGGATTCAGCTATGTGTTAGAAGAAGAAAATCTTACTTCCGATACGCTGCTTGATGCCATAAAGCAGGTAGAAACCAACAAGCAGGTTTACATAGATGCCATGGCAAAGAGCAAACAGCTCGACTCCATTGACACCGTGATCGGACTGATCAATGAAGCTGCCGCATCAAAAAGCAAAAAGTAAGACCAAAACTCCCGGAGAAAACATCTTGAAAAAGCAAAGACATTTCCTCCGGGATTTTTTTTACATTTTTACGGTATCTAATATTTTTTTCATCTCATCCTCTGAAAAATCTTCGTGTGTCCACTGGATGATGTCGTCATTTTTCGCGCCCTGATAACGCGGGATCACATGGACATGGAAGTGGAACACGGTCTGTCCTGCGGTCTCCTCATTATTCTGGAGCACATTCACCCCATCACAGCCAAGCACCTTTTTCATGTGGATCGCAAGCTTCTTTGCGAGCTTCATGGAATCTGCCGCAACATTTTCATCGATCTCATACAGATTTGCATAATGCTGCTTTGGAAGGATGAGCGCATGGCCTCTTGTTGCCGGACTCGCATCTAAGATCACCCGAAATTCCTCATCCTCATACACCGTATTGGTCGGGATATCCCCATTTGCCAACTTACAGAAAATACAATTTTCGTCTTTCATTTCTCTACATCTCCTTATTTTTTGTCGATTTTTTGCGGTTACTTTTCATTGAATTTGCATGAAAGTAGTGCTACACTTAGCATATTTCAAATTTTAAAACACTTCCGGGAGGTCTTTTTCATGCTGACAACACTTGACTATATGAAAATTTTTCACGAAACCAAAAACTCCGTCACACTGATCAACAGTTCACTCCAACTGATCGAGAAAAAGCATCCCGATGTTGCAGCTTATCCCCTGTGGAAAGATACCATGCAGGAGGTAACTTACCTGAAAAACCTGATCGCCGAGCTTTCTTTGAGCCGCACCGGCTATCCGTTAAACCTCTCACTGGTCGCTCCCGCTGATTTCATCCGGGAAATCTCAGACGCGATCCATAATCTTTCTTTTTCCCAGAATTTTGTCTGTAAAACAACTCTCGAAGAAAATCTTCCTCCCATTTTCATCGATTCCCTGCGCTTAAAACAGGCTCTGATCAATCTCTTAAAGAATTCCTATGAAGCGATGGGCGAAACCGGAACTGTCATTTTAAATGTCTTTCGTAAAGATGACTTTATCGACATCGAGCTCACCGATTTCGGCGGCGGCATCCCGGACACCACGAAAGACAATCTGTTTGAGATTTTTACCACTTCCAAAGAATATGGCACCGGACTCGGTCTTCCTATCGCCCGTCAGATCATCGAAGATCACTCGGGCAGATTGCTCTTTGAATCCCGTCCCGGTGACGGATGCACCTTTTCGATCCTGCTCCCGGTCAATCCCGGATCCTGATCTTACTCAAAGATAAAAATCTCATCCAGCGTACGAAGTGTCTTAAAGTTTCCTTTTGCCGTCATGTCTCCTGTCATAAACGCGCCCTGGAACGTAGAACGACCGGCAAGGATATTTTCCATAACTTCGGAAGAAAGCTTTGCCGAAACATCCGCTTCCTCAAAATCCGCTTCTTCTTTCGCCTTATATTCGCAGGTCAGTTCTCCTGCCTGGATCTTTGCGATGAGCGCCTGGCTTTTTCCTTCTATATCAAAGCGGTATACCGCGTCAAGATCCTCTTTTTTCACATAATGGGATTCCAGTTTTACAATATAATCTCCGGAATTTTCCTCTTTCGTCTGTCCAAGCATATCCTTAAACATCGACGCAAGTTCCTCGATATCTTCTTTTTGCTTTTTCACATAAGTATCATCCGCCACATATTTGGATAACTGCTCGGTCTCCTGCGGGGTCAGCTCCATCTGCTGTGTACGGAGCACGGAACGGGTCACCGCCTGATTGCTGGTCGGCAGTCCTTTCACCTTCTGAGAGATGGTTCGATACAGATTTTCCGCCTTCTTTTCAATGATCGAAGAATACTCCTCATTCATTTCAAATGAAACCAGATCCTCGACATACGCGCAGATCCCGTTGCACGGAAGCCCACCCAGAATATCCCACGCGTTTGAAAGTGTGATCTCTGCTTCCCGCTCTCCGTATGTGGTTGACATAACTACCGGCTGCATGTACATATTCTGTAACTTCTCCTTGTCCCCGTATAGCCAGCAGGCATCCAGAAACTGCTGCATATAGCCACCGATTCCGAGCCATTCCACTGTTGTTGCAAGAATAATGCCATCCGCTTCCTTTAGTGTCTGCGGCAGGGTGGAAATGCTGTTCTTGTATTCATGGATATCATAACGCTCCACGTTCACACGAAGTTCCTGCAGTACCTCCTGCATCTTATTTATTACATAAAGTGTCGGATCATCCAGCAGTCCGCGTCCGCCATAGTAAATATTGACTTTCATTCCTTATCCTCTTTCCTGCTTATTAAAAAATATCTATACCCAGTATATAAATTTTTACCGCTAAAATCAATCTTTTCTCGGATTTCCGCGATAAAGCAGTACCGCAAGCAAAAATCCCATCACCAGGCCTCCAATGTGACACCAGTTATCCACCCCTGTTGCCGTAAATCCGTAATACAGACAGAGCGCGATCATTAAGACCAGTCCTCTTGTCGTCAGTGTCCCGATCCGCCCTTTGTTTCGGATCACCAGATACAGCAATGCGCCGATCACGCCGAAAATAGCACCGGACGCACCTACGGAAACTGCCATATCGCCTGTTTTTAACATATAGACCATAGAGAGCAGACTCCCGCCAAGCCCGGAAAGCAGATAGATCAACAGATATTTCACTTTTCCGATCTCGCGTTCCAGCCGGTCGCCGGTGAAAAACAGTACGATCATGTTATTGACCAGATGCGGAAATCCTATGTGTACAAACATACAGGTAAACAGCCGGTACCACTCATGAAGCGAGACGACCAAAAGCGGATACATCGCCCCATGCTCCAGCAGATACTGGGAATCCTCTGTATTTCCGAACAGTTCCATAACGATCCACACAAGGATATTGACCGCCACAAGCCCGGTGTTTACCCAGGTCATCCCGCGCCAGTCGATCTGTAACGCGTGTTTTTCTCTTTTTGGGGCACGCGCAGAGGTCTGCTCCCCGCACTGATCCAGAAGATTTAATAGCCGCTTTTGCAGTCCGTAAAAGTCTCCGGGCTGATTTTCATAAATGATGAGCCGTTTTGTCCCCGCCTCCACCAGCCAGATACCGCGCATTTCATTACAGAGCACACGGTATTTTTCCACCTGATCCGTGATCGCAAGACAAAGGATATCCACCTGATAAACCGGCATCTCCTCCGTGATCCCCGGCACTCTGCCATGCGATAAGAAGAACAGCTCTCTGATATGCTCTTTCATGCTCGCGCAGACTGCCGCATTCATCTGAAACGCACTGTGATCCAAAAGTCCCAGAATAACCTCTACTGTCCCATTCTCATATCTGTAATAAACACCCGCTTCTTCCGGCTGCACCTTCAAAAAGCGGTAGCCTTCCGCCTTTAACATCTGATCGATCTCTGCTATCAAAAAAGCACCTCTTCTCCTTTTTAATACCAGAAACAATAGCACTTCTATTTTTTCATGTCAACTGAAAATATATTCTTCATCCGCGAATCGGATTCTGTCATTTTTCTTTAATTTACGACGCTCTTTGTAATTTAACAGCTCGCCGTCTACCCATGTCCCGTTTTTGCTGTTTAAATCCTCGATCAGATATTCCTCTCCTTCCCGGACAATACGCGCGTGAATGCGGCTCACCGCCGCCGATTTCAGGCAGGCATCCACTTCATCCTCCCTGGTTCCGATCTTAAAATTCTCCGACTGGATGAGGAAATCAGCTTCTCCGTTTCTTCCATTGTAATTTAACTTTCCGATCACGCCGGAAATATCGGAAAGCAGTACCGTCGGGTGCATTGCCTCTTCCACCTCCTCGTCATCCGGTTCAAAGGATACCTGGATCGGCTGACTTTCTTTTTTACTTCTGTAAAACGGCTCTTTTAATTTTGCAAGCGCTCCCCGCAGCTTTTCCCACTCCTTTTGCGCTTTATTTTCCTCCGTTTTTTCTTCCGGCTCTTCCTGCCGGTATTCTATGTCCTCTGCAACCATCGAGACCGTATCCTCTGTCAGCTCCGGTATCTCTGCAAATACTTTTTTTACATCTGAAAAATCAAAATGATCCGCGAGCACGATCTCGTAAATTGCATAGATTGCTTCTACCGCCTGTCTGTCCTTGTGATCCACGTTGGGCAGGATCTGTTCGATCAGATTTTGAAACTGTCTTTCCGGTTCCACATTTTCTCCACTGTGATAACAAAAATACAGCTGTCCTGTTTCCGGGCGAATCCCGATCCGCTCTGTCTGCATGCTGATATTTTCCTGCAAAAGCAGATATTCTGCCGCAAGTTCCAGGCAGGCGTCTATCTGTAACACGATTTTTTTAAGTAGCGCATAATCCACCGCTTTCTGTTTCATGTATTCATCTAACATCTGCAATCCGGTGATCTCATACCAATACTGCCATGTTCCATCCGCTTCCACCATCTTTACGGCAAAAAATCCGGGCAGCCGGTTTCTGTTCAGCATCGTCATATCATAACCACCATAAAAGGAATCCTCGATCACCATATAACTTTGCAGCAGATTTCGCTTAAAATATACTTCCATTTTTATTCCTCCAACAACTTTTTCCATCGTTTGATCTGTTTTATTTCGCCGACCGCGTCAAACTGCTGCACCTGTTCGTAATGGCATGCCGCCTCCTTTACTTCGGTATACATGGAGATCCCGGTCCGTATGGAAATGAGGATCAAAAACAGTGCAGCCGGCAAAATAAGCGCAGCTTCTATGGTATAACTTGCTCTCATACTTTTTTTCATCCCCATAACAGCATCCCCACATATGCGATCAGCAAAAAAGGTACAAAAGGAAACGTATCCTTTCTTTTTTTATGAAAAAACACGCAGCCAACCAGCGCAAAAATCCCGGCGAAAAAAAGCGCCGTAAAGAAAAGCTCCAGATTATCGGGTGCCCCAAGCAGGATGCCGGTATCGATCAAAACCAGCCCGTCCCCATATCCTATGCTTCCCTGAAAGATCCTTCCCAGAACGAGAAGCGCCATTCCGACCGCTGCGCCCCCGAGAATACTGTAAATTCCGATCGTACCACGGAGTAAATGCACCAGTATTCCCGCTATTCCGGTCACACACAGCTTGTATACTCCCACTTTTTTTCGTCTGACATCCTCAATCGAGCACACCCCAAGCAGCCCTAATGTCATACATGTTTCAATCATATCCTCTCTCCTTTCAGCTTCCTGCACATTTCTGACACGCATGATAGCCCTGTGCTTCCGAAAGCCTTATCAGATAAACCATTCTCTTTAGCCCACCGCAGGTCAGGCTTGAATGATAACGGTTTCCATAACTTGTAATGTAAACGGTGCCTCCTTCCATCCCACAGGAAGCACACCTCGTATAACGCGCTCCATCCGCATTTCTCAAACTCCCTACCATGGAATAACTCACACTCTGTATACTCAGATCCAGATAAGCGCAGTCCATGGTGGCATGATACGCATGTCCATGCGGTGTCACATAAACAAAACGATCCTGTTCCATCCCCGCATCATCTTTGCTGTACCCCGTCCATTTCCTTGTTTTTACCGACTGGACAATTCTGATTTCCTGCTTTCCGAAAAAGCCGATCGGAAGCGGAATCTCATAGGTGGTGTAAAGTTGAATATAATTTCCGGTAAAGGATGACCTCACCGCGTCCAGACTGACCGTTCCACACCCCTGGTATACCGATGCGTCGCCCGCGTCTTTTTTCGCTCCATGAAAGATCGCTTCCGCCTCCGCCAGACTTAAAAGTGTTCCTTTTTCCTCACTCTCCCAGGCAAGCACCGCCATCTTTCTTCCGGTGTACTGCAATGCTTCTTCCACCGTCTGCTGCACCATGAGCACCCGGAAAAAGAATAGGATCGTGACAAGAAGTCCGGCAAAAAGCGGAAATATCACTGCTGCCTCTATCGTAAATGACGCTTTCCCGGAGGCACAAAACGGTGCCCCTTTGGCAAAGAGAGAGCTTTTTTTCTTTTTTCGAAAAGAGGTAAAGAGACACCGCTTCGCACCTCCTTTCTCAGGTATCCAGATAGGATATTTTCTTTTCATAGGTAAACTGATATGTTTCATCACTGATATCTCCGATCCTGACAAGCCGCAAAAACAATGGTTTCGCCTCATAGCAGACAGTCACTTTCATTCTTTGTGCCATAGAATCCATGCGCAGATTCTGATTCCCGGACCAGACCCGGACATTTTTTTCGATCAGATCCATCGCACGGTAATTCAATTTCTCCTGTGTTTCAAAATAGAGCATTTTCTGCAGATAATCTTCGTAAGAGAAACCGTCTTCGCTTTCTTTTACTTTCTGTGTTCCCGAAAACGCCCCGGAAAGATTGGACAGCCCAAGTGTCCAGTTTTCCGCTGACTTGATGAGCGCTACCTTTCCTCCCGCAAGCAGCGTGCGCAGATCGAGAATGCTCTCCGCGTATGCCCATGCTACAACGATCCCCATCTTCGCCAGCTCTATGATCCCCGGATTTCCGGTGAATCCCACCAGCGCGGTCGCTGCCGCAAGTGCTTCTTCCATCTTTGCCGCATCCCCCAAAAGGTATAAAATGTTTGCCGCAAGGCGTATCGCAAGAATCCGATGTACCACACTTTCCAGATTTTCCTGATCGGAGGCTTTTCCAACCAACAGATATTCCAGTTCATAATCCAGAACACGGTTTTCATTTGACCTGGTATAACATCCAAAATGATCCTGTAAATATTTCTGATACAAAATTTTTTCGTAGAAGCCCGCATTGTAATACCCAGGACTGTTTCCCTCCTGTTTGGTCCGGTTTTCCACAGTGTCCGTCAAATTTAAAGCCTTTACCGACAGTGCATCCGGGTTTTCCACAGTCTGGGCAAGAATCGCGGATGTCTTATGCGCACTCACCGTTTCCACCGGATTCTCGACCTCCTCCAACGGCTGCACGATCTCTCCCTGCTCCTGCCTTTGTCTGTTTTCTTCTTTCTTGCGGTTGCGTTCCTCCATGATCGTCCTTTGTGCCTGATTCATCGTCTCTTCCGGATGATCCGCGCTCTCTTCCACATTATTTATCCCGGTTATCTTTTCATACAACGCTTCCGCCGCCTGATAAGGCACTTCATTTTTTACTGACTCCACCGCCTGTGAAAAGAACGCCATGCCGCCGTCATCGGTTGCAAGTTCATACTCATCGATCACACACTGTGTCACATTCATTCGATAAAAATTGGCACTTTTGTTGATCCATCCCTCCGTCTTTGGATTCAGATTTTCCTGATTTAAGGCCAGTATGCGTTCTTTCAGTTTCGTAAGATCCATAAGCTGCTCTCCGTAACCAAGATCCAGAAACAGAAGATCATACTGATCCCAGATCTCTTTCTGATATTCCGCAAACGCCGACTCGACCGACAGCATCGCATTCATATCCGCCTTTGCATCCAATCCCGGAAAACGCGCCGCTTCTAATAAGGTAAAAAGTACCGAAGCCACCAGCAGCATGACCAGTGAAACAAATATTGTCATGCTGCCGTCTCTTTTTTGATCCTTTATTCTCATACTCTCTGGGACTCTGTCGTAATGGTCTTGAATATATTATTGACCAGCACGGTGAGCTGTTCTTTAAAGATCAAAACCAGTCCGATCAAAACGACAAGGATCAGGATCACCTCCACAACGCCAACTCCGTCTTCTTCTGCCATAAATTCCTTCCATTTTTCCATGAAATTATTCCTCCTTCTTTTTTACAGTTGAAATGATATGCATGCAGGCACCAGTATGACCGCCATCACAAGCATAAGCATCAGCATCATCGGAAGCAGAAGTTTTGTCCCCGCTTCCTCACCTGCCTTTTTTGCCAGTTCCCTGCGGAGGGCATATGCCTCCTGTGCTTCCTCTTCTAACAGTCTGGTCAGTTCCTGCTGCCCCTTTCTTATGTTCTGCGTAATAATAGAAACCATTTTTCGATACTGCGTCAGACCGCACCGCTCACCAAAACGCAGATACGCGTTCCGCTCGCTGACTCCGTCCCGCATTTCATTGCAGGTAAGGAGCATCTCCTCATATACCGGATCTTCTTTCGTCAGATGCTGCTTTCTCTGCGCTTTGTATGTACCAGCGATCTTTTCCCAGGCAGACGACACTGACATTCCCGCACCGAGCAGCAGCGTAAGCTTACTTATCATCTCGGGATAACCGGCAAGCAGCAGCTTTTCTCTGCGCTCATATTCTTTTTTCTGATCTTCCCGCTCCTTCATAACCACTGCTGCCGCAGCAATAATGCCAAGAAACGCAAAGTTTACCGCATCCCGGCTTTTCTTTTCCTGCCACTTGATGGCATAGCCTTCCACCTGCTCCGGCAGCGCAATGTAATTTTGAGATGCCGTCTTTTCATTTGCCTCCGCCACTGCCGCATCCAGTTGTTTTTTTATATATTCCGTCTGCGTCAGTTTCTGTGGCAGCACTTTAAAATAGAAACTATAGACCAAAATACTGTCCTGACAGGTCATCTCAAGTTTTGCCTGCACATAAATGCCGCTCTCCGGCACCGCATCCTCTATGATCGTTCCATCCGGCTGCATCACTTCGTAATTATCAAAGCTCCACTCTGCCTGCACCAGCCCGTCGGCAAGCGTGGCAGGCAGCACAACATTTTCCCGTATTTCGTCCGTTGAATCGTTATCCCCGATAAAAATCTGTTCCGCTTCCTCTTTCGCATTTTGAAACACCTCCTCCTTCTCTTCTGCGGTGAGCTGCCGCTCTGCGATGACCGCCTGATACGGTTCTTCCTCGCTTCCCGGAAGCGTCACCTCAAGTGCCTCCGTCCGATCTCCCTGTCCGGGCGATTTTCTCTCAATGCGGTTTCCGGCGTCTAAGACCGTTTCATTTCTGGCACGGATCGCTATCACAATTCCCAGTGCCGCGATCACAAGCAGGATCACCGGTGCCCTGCGGCGGCTTCCGGTCTGCTTCTTTTTTACGGCAATGACCAGCCAGATAACCGCCATCACCGCCTCTGCTATGCAAAATACCACTTTTGCCCTCTCCTCTCTTATACTGATATATCTACAATCTTTTCCGCGATCCGCATGGCAGCCAGATACAAAGCCAGACATCCGGTCATGAACAAAATGCCGACTGCATTCCCATACAGCACCGACAGAAATCCCGGTGACGTCACATCCAGATAAAACAGGATAAAAACCGGAACCGCCTGCATGACTTTCTGCTCCAGACGTTTTGCCGCCATAACAGTCTCTATTTCCCGTTTCACCTCTATCTTGTCCGCGATCTTTCGCACTGTCGCCTTTATGATCTGTACAAAATCTCCTCCACCGCGCTTTGCAAATACCAGCACCTGGCAAAAGCTTTCCACATCCTCCATGCCGCTTCTCTTTGAAAAATCTAAAAGAAGCGGTTCCAACGGCTGATTGCATGCCGTCTTTACATTGATCTCTTTTAATTCGCGCACCATACAGGACTCGGTTCCATATAGCTGGGTCATTTCTTTTTCCGCTTCCCGGAACGCATTTTCCATGGAATATCCCGCTAACAGCGCACCTGCCACCGCCTGAAGGCTCTCTTTAAATTCCACCCCGAGCTTTTCCCTGCGTCTGCGGATGTATTCCTGTTTCTTTCTCTTTGCCAGAAACAGATACACGGGAATACATCCCGCCATCACATACACCGAGCGGTAACACAGAAACGCTATGACCGCAGTCACCGCAATACTCTCAAAAACAATAAGGATCCGCTCCTTCGCGCAAAACTGATACTTTCGATAATCCATACCCTGTCCTCTCTGTCATTCTCCGGCAAAATAAAGCTTGTCCTTGTGTTTCAGTTCCCCGGCTTTTTCCCAGACTCCTTCTACCCGGCTGTTGTCATGACCGGTTTCCCGGAACAAAAACAGCGGTTGCAGGACGATCTCCCCGTCTTTTATGCCATCCACCTCCGCGATCTCAAGTACTTTCCGGCTTCGGTCGCGCATTCTTCCAAGATGGACAAAAATATCTATTCCGGACGCGATCTGTCCGCGGATCGCCGCAAGCGGAAGCTCCATCCCCATCAACACCATGGTCTCCAGTCTGCTTAACATATCTCTCGCTGAATTGGCATGACCGGTGCTGAGGCTTCCATCGTGACCGGTATTCATCGCCTGCAGCATATCAAGCGCTTCCGCCCCACGGCATTCGCCCACGATAATTCTGTCCGGACGCATGCGCAGGGCTGTTTTTATCAGGTCGCGCATCGATACCGCATTGGTTCCCTGCGCATTCGCGTTTCTGGTCTCCAACCGCACCAGATTGGGGATCCCGGTGATCTTTAACTCGGCGGAATCCTCGATCGTGATGATACGTTCCTCCTCGGGTATAAATTCTGACAGCGCATTTAAAAATGTGGTTTTCCCGGAACCTGTTCCACCGGAAACAAAGATGTTGTATCCCGCCCGCACCAGCTTCTTCAAAAAGTCTGCCGCTTCCTCGGATATGGAATGATACGCCAGAAGCTGCCGCATACCTAACGGTTCTTTGGGAAATTTCCGGATACAGATCATGGATCCGTCGAGTGCGATCGGATGCAGAACGATGTTTACCCTGGATCCGTCCGAAAGACGTGTATCCACGATCGGGCTGGACTCATTCACCATCCGGTTGCTGTTTCCGGCGATCTGCTGAATGATATCTTCCAGCTTGTCGACGGAGGAGAACTGCTTGTCCCACTGATACAGCCCGCCCCGTTTCTCATAGAAAATCTTTTCCGGGCCATTCACCATGATCTCTGTAATCTCCTCATCTTCTAAAAGCTCCTGTAAGACATCCAGCTTGCGCAGCGAATTAAATACACGCTCCGTAAGCTTTTCCCGCTGCATCAGCGAGATCACCCTGCCGCGCCTGCTCTCTTTCATCTCTTCCTGGATGAGATCGCACAGTTCTTCATCTGCGAGATCCCGTGAAACATCCATGCGTTCCAGCACGTTTTTGCGGATCTCATCCCCCTGCTCCTTCGACATTTGCTCCTCCTTTCAGCTGCTTTCGGATATAATCACCGAATTCTCCCCATTCGAGTTCCTGCATCAGACTTTTTCCCTGTGAAATGACGCACTGCCCGGACACCGGGATAAGATGCAGACGCTCTCTTAACGCCGCGCCTCCGTATTCCTCCACGCACTGCAGGAACTGGCCGAGCCGCTGCTTCGCCCCCTGATTTTCCCTGGTCAGGCAGTAGATCTCCGCGCACTGTTCCAAAAGATCAAAGAAACCTGCAAACATGCCGCCCAGATCCCAGACGATCACATCATAGTCTGTTTCGACAAGAAGCCACACAAGCAGCGCCTGATAGTCCTCTTTTCCTGCCTCCCGCAGGATCTCTCCAAAGAAGACCGGCGGCAGATAATCCACATCCCCAAACTGATGCAGCATACTTTCAAAACGTAACCGGAGATTCTTTTCCTGTCTTCTCAGATAAAAGAGGAAATCTCCGATGTTTTCTTTATATTTTTCTTCAAAAAGCTCTTCAAACCCGGCGCACTCCATCAGGTTTAAGTACAGCACCCGCTCTTTCGCCGCGCAGATCTTCGCATAGCCCATCGCCAGATACATCTGGGAAAACTCCTGATGCGGCGAATAAAACGCCACACTCCGCTTTTCTTTTCCAAGAACGGAAACCATTTTTGTGTCATCCAGTCTTTCTCCCGCCAGCCTGCAGATCCCCCGCAGGATCTCCGGCGCTTTCTGGTATTTTAAAATACATGGATATTCCCGGTATTCCTCCGATACCATTTCATCGCCCAGAAGCGCAAATATGACACCGCCATACGAAAGGATATCGGGGGCAAAAAAATCTTCTGTCATTAAAACCACATCCACACCGGATTCCAAAAGTAATTTTTTCAGCTCCTTTTTTTGCGAGCAGACGCAGGCCTCCACCATCTCACTCTGATTTGCCTGCAAATACTCGACAAGCCTGCTGCAATAGAGTTCTTCCTCGTCACAAATTGCCGCCCTTATTTTTCTCAACACATCACCTCCAACAGATAGCACAGATATCCCATCAGGATCGGAACCGAAAAACAGATGGTATCAGCCGCATTCCGACTGCTCCGATAAGATGTAACCTGTCCTGTGTGGACCGTGCGCTTTGCGTAATCCATAAGGCTTTTCATTCTCTGCCGCAGACTTTTTTCTTTTACCATACGGAAAAGAGAAATGCCCGCGCCGAAAAGAAATGCAAGAAATACGCATCTGCACAATCCACTCATATTCAAAAAAACACCAATTACGGAAAATAATTTGATATCGCCTGCGCCAAGCGCATGCATCAGAAATAACAGATAAAATACGATAACCGGAATAGAAATATAAATGAAAAAGTATAGGATTCCCACTGCTCCGTGTTCCTTTAACTGGAAAAAAAGTCCGATTCCAATTCCGAAAAAGATCAGCCGGTTACTGATCTTTTCCGTACACAGATCCATCCACGCCGCCGCAAAAAGGATCATAAGCAGCGTAAGATATTTTAACACCTCTGTCTCATCACCTCGCTTTGATACCACGAATTATACGGTACATTTTCTTACTTGTACATGTCGTTTCGCGAAAGTTTGAAATTTTTTTATTTTTTACAGGAACTGGCAAAACGCGATCCCATAAAGCAGGGCAAAGCCTCCCGTCCCGAGACTTCCCAGTGTGATCGCGCTAAGCGGATTGATCCCGACTGCCACCGCCACTCCGTTTGCCTGTAAAAAACTGTTCAGGAAATATACGCAGACCAGTCCAACCACCATGCGCACGAAAAAATTTAAGATCATTTCTGCTTTTTTCTTCATCATTCCAATGAGCAGTACAACGACGCACATTGAAAGAATGATGACTGCTCCGTATTTTTGCTCCATATGTTGTCCGCTTCGTCTGTTTTCCCTACAATATATACGGATTTTTATGATTTATTCTTATTTTTGTATAGAATGGAGATTTTTGCTTATACTTAGTAAAAAGAGGATTTTTCCCATAAGAAAGCGGGGGATATGATTGTTTCAGTTATTGAAGAACAACCGAAAAACAGACCGGCATTATATGCTTTTATTAGATGATCTCGCCCGTACCAAGAGCGAGCTTGAAAACGCCTATGCCACTTTTGAAAATATGGTGGAACCGGATCTGATCGATGCTTCCATCTACGAAGTCAAAGCGGTGCAGATGAGATATCAGTTCTTGCTTGCCCGGGTAAAACAAATAGAGGATTCTTATACAAAGAATCCTCTGGATGCCTCCGACTGAAAGCTTTCGTTTAAATTATTTTTTCCATAAGTAATGCCCGCGTATACCTGCTCGGTGTTGTGCATAAGCGGTTCTGATGTGTCCTTTGCCGCAGCTTCGGCGAAGCCTCCGCGAAGTCCGCAAAGAACCGTCTGTGCATGTCCGATCCCGGTAAGATCCTGCTTTGCCATTGCAAGCGCAAGCTCTTCCCTGCAATATACATAGAGTGCGTATAAAGTATCCGCCGGACTGTATTTGAAATTTAAAGAGTCTTGAAGCTGTACCAGTACCCGGTCCGCATGGCGCAGACCAGCTTTAAATCCTTCCCGGTCTTCTGCCTCAAGTGCGGCTTTTGCCTCATCCAGGTAGGTCAGCATAATGTCATACATCGTAACAATCAGCGAAGTACGGTTATCCTGACTGACCCTTCTTGTAAATTCCTGTATTTTTTCTTTCTGCATTGCTCACATTCCCTCTTTACTGTAAGAGCTGTAATACCTGCTGTGGAATATCGTTCGCCTGTGCAAGCACGGACGTTCCTGCCTGCTGTAATACCTGCTGGTTTGCGTAAGTCGTCATCTCTGTCGCCATATCGATATCCTTAATACGGGAGAATGCCGCCGTCAGATCTTCATCTGTCTGTGCAAGACTGCTGCTTGAATAATCCAGACGGTTGGTGTAAGCTCCGATCTTGGAACGTGCGTCAGATACCATGGCAATCGCGTCATCTAAGGTATCCATTGCCTTATCCGGTCCAGCCATCGTTGTCACGTCAACGGTATCCAGATACAGTGTCTCGGAAGAGATCTTCGGGATACGCGCTTTGACAAGCTGATGCTCATTAGCACCGACCTGAACCTCCATGGTTCCCATGTCGGTCACTTCAAGTTTTACCGGATTGTTCTGTGTAGTATCAAAATTGTCATCCAAAAGGAAATCAATGGAAAATCCGTCTTTGTCGGTTACTTTGATGCGGTTTCCGCTTGTCGTAACGGTAGCTGTCTTTTCGAAGTTGGATCCCGGCTCTGCCGCATCATTCTTAAATACCAGTGTCACTTCCGCATCTTTACCGAATACCGGAGTTCCCGTGATCTGTGTCTCTGTAAATTCCTCGGATTCAATGTTGGTAACTTTATAGGAAATATCCAGTTTTTCCAGGCTGCCGTATGCAGCTGATGTAAATTTCACCGTTCCGTCTGCCTGAATATCCGCAACCGCGTCACCTTTTTCTGCGCAGGTACGGATCTTTTCTTTGATCGCTTCATCGGTATCGGTCGCTTCGATCGTTACTTTGTAACCATTAATATTTAATTCTGTCTCTTCGCCGTCTGCCGGTCTTAATTCTGTGACAAGATCTGCCGCGTAATCAAATTCCGCTTTCTCACCGGTTGCTGTGACATTTACCTTGTAATCGCCGGTTGCGACATAATCGGAAATATTGATCCTTCCGACATTTTTTCCATAAACTCTGGTATCCATCGTTCCATCCAACAGGGACTGTGAGTTGTATTCGGTGTCCTTGGAGATACGATCCACTTCTTCGACCAGCTTATCGATCTCTGCCTGGGATGCCTGCTTGTCCTCCTGGGTGTTCGTATCGTTTGCCGCCTGAACGGAAAGCTCACGCATTCTCTGAAGGATGCTTGTAACCTCGTTTAAGGCTCCGTCCGCCGTATTCAATGCGGATGTTGCATTCTGCGCGTTGCGGTTTGCCTGCTCGATACCATTGATCTGCTGCTGCATTTTATTTGAGATCGCAAGTCCTGCCGGATCATCCTTCGCGTTGTTGATCCTGAGTCCGGAAGATAAACGCTCAATAGAATCTGTCAGGTTGCTCTCTGTACGAAGCAGCTGACTGTTTGAAATTACTGCTGAAATATTATGATTGACTTTCATATATGCACCTCTTCATCTTCTTTGTAAGCCCCGCGTCCATGCGTTCAAGTGACAGTCCGTGTCAGATATCTATTTATTATATCGGCTCTTTTTTATTTTTCTTAATGGTTAAAGTGATTTCGCTGTTTCAAGGAATTTCCGCGCGATGGTATAAAGCGTCGTTGTCTGCACTTTGGAAAGTTCCTTTTCGCCTTCCTGCTTTACGGCTTCTTTCTGCTCAAAGTGTGTAAGATCCAGGCTCTCGCTCGTCACAAACGAGATCTCCGCCGCGGCCGCGCCTTCGGTATTCTCAGAAAGCTCCGTCTTTATCGCTTCCTGTAACGCATCTGCGTGCTCGCTTAAAAATTCTGTGGTTTCTTTTCGGTCGGAAGCAATGTAACCGGACACGGTATTTCCGGATGCCTTTAACTCCGCCGCTACTTTCCCAAGATGATCCGTCTCAAACGTGATATTGACGAGTCCCTTTTTGGCATCATCACGGATGACCCGAAGATGTACACTTGTGATCTCATTCTGGATCAGAACCGGGATCGCGTAGGTTTCATTTTTTGCAAGCATACCGCCGAGTTCGATCTGCGTGCGCATCAGCTTCATTTCTTTTACCTGCATGCTGGTCACATTCGCGTGATCCACAAGCATGGTATCCATCACACTTGCAGCCCTCTTTTCCAGTTCTTCCTCCGCTGCCTTCATCTCTTCCGGTGTCTTTACTGCTTCACCGTATTTTTCAAGCATTTCGGCTTTTGCGGCTTCGATATCCGTATCTGCCTCCCGCTCCGTTTCGGATGCAAACAGCTTTCGGAACGCACCGTTTCTGTTTTCCATGTATTCCTGCGCCGCAAGCACATTGTATACGGTATTCGGGACATCATAATCCGCAAGCATCTGGTAAACCTCGTCCGATGCCTTCATGCATGCCGCAATATCCGCCTGCTGTCCGCGCACATATCTTTCCTGTTCCTCGTCCTGTACTTCGGCTTTGGCGTTTCTGAGCTGCTCTAAAAGCTGTTCCGGTGTCAGGTCTTCCCAGCCGCTTTCTTTCACCGCAAGCCGTACCGCCTCCGGAGAGATCAGTTCCTTCGCCATCTTCGCACAGTCGGTCTGATATGCTTTTTCGATCTGCGCTGTGATCGAATTGTTGTTTCCGGTCAGCTCCGATATCGCTCCGAAATTGTCATCCACCGTAACATCCATATTCTGATGCTTTAAGGAACGCACACCGGTCAGAAGATTCCGCATCGTGACCTCGGTGCCCTGCTCGATGAGCGCTCCGATGACTGCACCGTCTGTTTTTTCCACCTGGTTTAACAGGCGGTAGATCCCGATATAGGCATCCCGCTCCTCATCAGAAATCTCATTGTTGTTTTCCAGCTTCCACAGATATTCGCTGAAGTGCTCGCTTCCGTCATCATCCAGACTGTTTTTGATCTCTTCCGCAGTACGGTTTAATTCCGTAATATCCATGTCCAGCGGATTGATGCCCTTTTTTATCATCTCGCGCACAACCGCCGGAGAAAGGTTCGCAAATGCGCGCTGTACCTGTGCGTCCGCCTCTTTCATCTGCGCGATCGACGTTTCATTGATATCAAGACGGTTATAGGCAAGAATCCGCACCGCACGCTCATTGCTCTCACTGGTCTCAAGATTTAAGTCTTCCAGAATATCATCCACATTCTGAAATGCCTTGGTGATCGAATCTCCAAGATCCCTGCGCGGTTCCGTCATAAGCGTCTCGTAACTCTCATTCGCGCGCTTTAAGCTCTGCTCTAACGCGCTTCCCGCGTCATGCAGTCCCTGAAGCGTGGACAGATCCGCGCTTTTGATACCGAGCGTATATGCCGGCATCGTCTTTAAGGATGTGACTACATCCGTCGTATCCGCAAACAGCTTCACATTCTCCGCTGTCGCTGCCGCGCCGCCCTGCTCCAGGAGATTTTTATAGTAAGTGTTTTCCACGTTTATCAGTTCTTCTACAAGTTCCGCCAACGGCACGGTGTCGATCGAAATGCCCTGCTTTAACAGGGAATAGTTTGCCTCTGCCGTCATCGCAAGCCTTGTCTCCTCCAGCTTACGCTTTGCGGTCACAAACGCGATGTCCGTATCGCTAAGATCCACCGGTATCACCGTTTCGTCTGCATTCTGCATTTCCGACCACGCAAGATTCTGGATGTTAAGCTCCAGTCCCGCTCCGACCACAGTCTTTACATCCTGATCAGTCGCGCTGTCTACCACCGCTAACGCGTCTTTTGCCCGGTCTGCCAGAGAGTATCCGGAAATCAGCATCGCGTCTTTGGGACGTTTTCCCTCCGCTACCGCATCCGTGATCGCATTTAATACTTTCTCCTGATCGAGCGGTGCGTCCATCTCTTTTAATTCTCCGAGATAGGTGAGGTTTTCCGGTGTCAGCGCTATGTCGTTTTGCAGCATAAAGTACGCATTTCCAAGTGTTTCCTCATTTACCGGAAGTCCCGCTTTTTTTATCACGTTTTCGATCTGATCCTGCATTGCGGCATAATCATCCGCCGCTTTTGCCGGTGCACTGTAGCTTGCGCTTCCACTGTACTCTGCCTTGTAAATATTTTCGATGGTCGGCGGAAGTTCGTTATCCAGCATATATTTCATCGCGCCGTCCGACAGTCCGTTGATCCCTTCGGTCTGACTTACCGCCTCCATGGACTCCGTAAGATTTTCTTCCGTCACCGGCAGATCCGCCTGTGTCAGGCTGTTTGCGATCTGCGCCGCAAGCGCCGGATTTCCGGTCATCTCCGTCAGCACTTCTTCACTCAGCCCGTCGCCCATGCAGCTTACATCTACGCCCGCCTTTGCGAGCTGCATCTTCATCTTATCGGTCTCGGTCACGATCGTCTCCACATCGGTTCCGCCCAGCGAAAATCCGTCTTTTCCGATCCCGACGCAGTCTTTTGTGGTCGCCGAATTTCCCGCAAACAGCATTTCATTTTTTATTAAGGTCGCATCCAGTGCGCCCGCCTGCGCCATCACATCGGCTATCGTTCCTTTTCCTTCCTCCGCCGGATTTCCATATGTCACCTGTGTGGTCTTTTTATCTTTCACAAAGAAATCTGAAGCCACATCGGTCCCTGCCGCTGTACCCTCAACTTTTCCCCTGATCTCTATCCCATCATTCTGGGTCACATCAAAAATACCTGATTTTTCAATTCTCATCGCTTTTATGCCTCCGCACCCTCTGCTTTTTTTGCCGAGCAGTCTACTAATATTTATGTCGGTGAAAAACGGAAAAAACTTTAGGAGATTCACGCAATTCCTGCCTAAAAAAGGAAGGCGCTTATAATTTAAGCGCCCTCCTTTAAAAAATCCTTTTTTATTTGTAGGAAAAAACTGCCACTCCATATCCCGGAAGCGGATACGCAATGGAATACTCTCTTCCGTCACATTCCGAATGCTCTGCCTTGATCGAAGCCGGTCTCTTTTCTCCCGATCCGCCAAATGCGGCATCATCACTGTTTAACACCAGCTTGTAGGTGCTTGCCTTTGGAACTCCGACCCGGTAATCTTCCCGCGCTACCGGTGTGAAATTGCATACAAACAGGAGATTGTTCTTTCCGTCCTTGCTCTTGCGCACAAAACTGAAAATACTCCGGTCGGCATCATTGGCATTGATCCACTCGAATCCGCCCCAGTCATGATCGTTTTCATACATGCACGGATTCTTTTTGTACAGATGGAGCAGTGCCTTCACAAAATCCTGCAGATGTTTGTGTCTTGGATCTTCCAGCAGATACCAGTCCAGTTCCCGCTCCTCGCTCCACTCTCTGCTCTGTCCGAAATCCTGTCCCATAAACAAAAGCTTCTTGCCCTGATGTCCTAACATAAACGCATAACCGACCATAAGGTTTTTGAATTTCTCATCCTCAAGTCCCGGCATCTTATTTAACATCGAGCATTTCAGATGTACCACTTCATCATGCGATAACACCAGGATATAGCGTTCGCTGCCGTTATAACTCATTGCGAATGTCATCTTGTTGTGGTTGCCTTTTCGGAAATACGGATCCAGTTTCATATAATCGAGGAAATCATGCATCCAACCCATATTCCACTTGTAGCTGAAATTGAGCCCGCCGTTTTCCGCCGGTCCGGTCACCATCGGCCATGCGGTGGATTCCTCCGCGATCATCACGGTTCCGTGGTTTCTGCCTGTGATCAGTGTGTTGATATGACGGAAGAACTCAACCGCCTCCAGATTTTTGTTCTCGCCAAACTGGTTTGGCACCCACTGTCCCGGCTGCTTTCCATAGTCCAGATACAGCATGGATGCCACCGCATCCACACGCAGTCCATCCACATGATAATGCTCGATCCAGAGCAGAGCGCTTCCGATCAGGAAATTTTTGACCTGTGCCTTGCCATAATCAAAAATCTTTGTTCCCCACTCCGGATGCTCGCCTTTTCTCGGATCCGCATACTCATAAAGCGGTTCGCCGTCAAAGTCCGCCAGACCGTGCGCATCTCTCGGAAAATGCGCCGGAACCCAGTCTAAGATGACACCGATCTTGTTTTTGTGCAGATAATTGATCAGGTACATAAAATCTTCCGGCGTACCGTAACGTGAAGTCGGCGCAAAATATCCGGTCACCTGATAGCCCCAGGAACCGTCGTACGGATACTCCGCGATCCCCATCAGCTCTACATGTGTATAGCCCATTTCTTTGACATATGCTGTCAGCGAATGTGCCAGATCCCGGTATGTGTAAAAGCCTTCATCTTCCCTGCCCGGATGACGCATCCAGGAACCCGGATGCACCTCATAGATCGTCATCGGCTGCGCGTAAATATCTTTCACCGCAGCCCTTGCCTTCATCCACGCATCATCCGACCATTTGAAATGCATGATATCCGCGACCGCCGACGCCGTACCCGGTCTTTTTTCCGCGTAATTGGCATACGGATCTGCCTTGTATAACTTTGTCCCATCCGACGTCACGATAAGATACTTATAAAGCTCCCCGCATTTCACTCCCGGAATAAAGCATGCGTAGATCCCGGCTTCTTCCGGTTTCAACCGCTCCATTTCATTGGCATTTTCATTCCAGCCATTGAATGTTCCTATGACGTACACCTGCGCCGCATGCGGTGCCCACACCTGAAACAGTACACCCTGCACCCCGTCTTCTTCTGCCGGATGTGCCCCCATCTGTTTGTAAATTTCATAATGTGTTCCCTGTCCGAAATAATACATATCCAGTTCTGAAAACTTACCCGTCATATAAAAACCCCCTTATCGCTTATTCGTCAAAATCTTTTTCGCGCAGTGCGATATAATCATCTTCCGTATATCTACGGGAAGTAATGATGTCAAACATTTTCTTGAATCCGACCTTTTCCGCTCTCGCAACCGCTTCATCCACGATCTCCTTTACCTCCGTGAGGTTGGTCGGCTCATCCAGTCTCTGAATATTACTGATCCGGTTATAGAGCGCGAGCGTTGCCATTTCATCAATATCGTATCCAAGCTCATTCGCGTAAACTTTCGCGAACGCAACCAGCTCATCGCTTGTAAAGATCGGGATCACGATCTTTTCCTTAAATCTCTCCGCAAATTTTTCATCTCTGCCAAGTGCCTTGCGCAGTCCCTCTTTGGTATCCTCCATGATAATGAGGATATCACTCGCGTCACTTTCCAGACAGAGGGAAAGGCGTACCGCTGTTTCCCTGGAAATATCCCCGGCGCTTTCAATGATCAGGCAGCCGCCTGCCACCTTACGCAGCAGCATCGCGATATCTTTTTGATTTAATGATTTTCCTTCGATCTTTCCGATCCGTCCGTTTGGTCTGCCTGTCTCTTTTTGCAGAGCCTTGATCAGATTGGTCGCAAGAACTGTCTTTCCGCTTCCCCGGATTCCCTGGATCAGAATATGTCCGAATCCATTTCCTTTTTTTAACGGTCGGCTGCATCCGAACAGTGCTTTCGCAACCTGTTCTTCCATCCCATTGACCGGCATGAAATAGGTAAACAGTTTCTTTATCTCCGGCGTCAGCTTTTTCGGTGCTTCTTCCGGCACTTCCTCTTCGGCCTCTTGCGGTGTTTCCTGCTCTTCTTCGTCCGGCTCTCCGTCTGCATACTCCGTCACGAGCGCCTGCTCTAACTTCTGGTGCATTCCCTCAAGATCCGGCTCGACTGTCTCGGTCTCCTCAAAGATCTCCTCCGGCACCTCATCGGTTTCCGCCGCGTCGCTTTCCGGTTCTTCGACCTCTGCTTCATCCGGCTCGTATTCGTCAGTCTCTGTTTCTTCGAAGAATGCTTCGTCGGTTTCCGTTTCATCCGGCTCGTATCCATCAGTCTCCGCCTCTTCGAAAAATATTTCATCGGCTTCTTTCGGATCAGCCTCTTCCGGTTCGGATTCCCCGGTGAGTTCTTCGGACGCCTCCGCAGCCTCTTCCATCGGCTCTTCGACCGGTTCTTCCATATGATCCTCGTTCAAGTCTTCCGGATCCTCTGTCTTTTCCGGTTCTTCGAAATCTTCATCCAAAAGATCATCATCATGGAAGAATGTGCGCTTCATGAATTCTTCCAGACTCGGGATCCGCTTCGTCGGCTGCACCATCTTTCTCTTCAACTGTTCTTCTCTGGACTCCCTGGTCTCTTCTTTTTTCTGTTTTAAGATCTCATCGAGATCTTCGGTCGTATTTTTTACTTTATCGATCTTCTGCTGCAGGATCTGGTTCATATTGGCAACGATCTGACCTGCCGCTTCCTCTTCCACCGGTGTGCCGGTCTGAAAAGAAGTATGCGCCGCCTCAAGTTCCGGAACGATATCCTTAAGCCGATCCATAATCTCTTCTGTCTCTTTTAACGCTTTCTTCCGGGCTGCCTCAAGTCTGCGCTTCTCCGCCTCCTGCATGGCAGCCTCTGCGGCGCGCTTGGTCTTTTCCCATTCACCGAGCACATCGGAAATGCTCATCTGACCGCCCGGTTCCTCGCCAAGCATTTCCTGAAAATTGATCTTTAAGGAACCATCGATCTCCTCATCCGTCTCAATATGTCCGTATTTTTTTTCCTGCCGCTCTCTTTCTTCCGGCGTTTCTTCCCTGGGCATCTGAAGATAAGGGATATCCTCGACCATCTTTTTGATATTATCCATGGTGTCAGAGACGGTCTCTTTCTCTGTCGCATCCATGATCTGCTGCATGCTCTTCGCAAGCTCTTTCTGGAGGTTCACGGTATTGAATTTTTCCGTGTTCGTTTTTACTCTCGGGATCTGCACGGTCTCCGCCACGATCTCACCGGAGGCGAGGTCTTCATCCTGACGTACCTCCATGACGCCTTCCCGCTCGATCTTTTCTCTTGTGATATTGCGGTACTTCTCCTCCTGCTGCGGAGTGAGCGGCTGATACAGCATTTTTAATTCCAGTGCTTTTTCCACATAAATGCCATCGCCAAACCAGAGCACCAGCTCATCACAGGCATCGATGCACTGGTCGCTCATGCCCGCCCGATGATAAAGCTCGGCCAGTTCAAACGCCCATTTTTCCGTGTATTCCTGCTCTTTTAATTCTTCTAATATCGCGATCTGCTCCGTAATCGGTTCGCCTTGTTCCCGGCTTAACTCATAGCGGAGCACATATTTCAAATTGTCATGCGGCGCGATCTCCACAAATTCCTCGTAGTAATCTTTGGCTTCATCAAAATTATGTGTATGTATCGCAAGCTCTGCCAGACGATAGATGATCGTTCTGCCGATCGGTGACCGGTCATATGCCATAAGAAGCACATCCCTGCTGTCCTCGTAACGCTGCATATGACTGTATATCTCACTGGCAAGCACCAGAGAATTTACGTTTTTTACTTTTCTCCAGTTGATCGTGTCCGCAATCTCTTCTGCCTTTTCGTAATCTCCCTGTCCCACCAGACTTTTCATCTCGTCCAGCTTCAATTTATATTCATATTTATCCAAAATATGTCACCTCAAAATCTGCTATTCAACCAGAAAATACCATATGGTGAAAGTACCCCTGATTATTGATTTCAGTGTAACATAACAGGTGCCTTCTGTCAAAAATATCTGCGCCCGAATCCGACAAAATTTCCGGCTTTTTCCGCGGTCTGCATCTTTCTCGTCGCTATTAAAATAAAGTGTGCGCTTACCGCACACTTTCGCGCGCGAGCGGTATGTTCAACATAAACTTCATCTCCGCGAGCTGCGCATCCCCGCGGAGCGTTTTTGAATCATAGGAAGGAATTTCCTATGATTCAAAAAAAGATGAAAGCCTTATTCGGCTTTCACCTTTTCATCCTCAGATGCCTCTTTCTTTGCCTCTTTTTCTTTATAATTCATCGCATTCGTTTTTGTGTCAATATCTACCAGCATGATGTATTCATCGGTTTTATCCGGCAGACTTCTTTTCCGCAGGAAATAATTTACAATATTGCGGACGATGTAGTAAATTACTGCAAATGTCGGCACTCCGAGGATCATTCCCGGCACTCCGAACATTCCGCCCCCGATCAGGATTGCAAACACAACCCAGAAGGAAGACAGCCCCGTGGAATTTCCGAGGATCTTCGGTCCCAAAATATTCCCGTCAAACTGCTGCAGGATGATGATAAAGATCAAAAAGTAAAGTCCCTGCAACGGATTTGCCAGTGCGATTATGATAAAACTCGGGATCGCCCCGATATACGGTCCGAAAAACGGGATCACGTTCGTCACTCCGACGATCACGGAAACCAGTACCGTATACGGCATATTCATAATAAGGAGCACCACATAACAGATCACACCGATGATCACCGAATCCAGGATCTTTCCTGTAATAAATCCGCCAAAGATCTGATTGCTCTTGCGCACGGTCCGCACAATAATATTTCCGCGCTCCGGTTTAAAGATCGCATATATGATCTTCTTTGACTGACCGATAAATTTTTCTTTTTCCATCAGTACATAGACGGAAACGATCAGTCCGATGATCGTATTGAACAACAGCTTCACCATCGAGATTACGCCGCTCGTAATGGATGCCAGATAGGTCGTCGCCTGCGGCAGGACATCGGTCTGCACCCAGTTCTCAAAGTAGCTTGCCGCCCGGTCGAGCGTATCATTCATAAACGCCGCCGTCTCCTTATCTCCCTTAAACTGCGTGTCTATCCACTTGGAAAGCTGTTCCACTTCGTCCGGCAGGGAGGTGAACATCCCCGTAATACTCTGTATGAGCTGCGGAATCACCATCATAAGAAGTCCGTACACAATCAGAACCAGGAGTAACAGCGACAACGCGATCCCGATCCCTCTTGACATTTTCCATACTTTCTTCTCGTCGTGGATCTTTTTGCTAAAAAGCGTTTTTAAATGACTTTCTAAAAACATCATGACCGGGTTCAGCAGATAGGCGACCACCAGACCGATGATGATCGGCTGCAATACCTTCATCAGCTTCCGCCAGCCGGACGCAAAACCGTTATAGCGGTAGATCAAGAAGAACACAAGGATACAGCAGCAAAATACAACAAAGACTAACAGCGCTATCATCAGATAGGACTTCAGATTGGAATCCAGTTTATCTTTTTTCTCCTGTTCCTGTGGAACTTTCTTTTCCTGCTCTGCCATGTGCTCTTCCCTCCTTTAACCTCTGTAATAATTGATGAGACATCCTTTGAGAATGATCGTTCTCTCATCCTCTGTCAGTTCACCCATCTGAAGCGTGAACGGAACCAGCTTTCCATCCTTTACCACAAATGCGTCGATCTCTGTCTTTTTCTGCTCGATCGCTTCCCGGATCTCCGGTACAAACAGATAATCTCCATTCCGGAATGGCAGTTCCCCTTCCGGGATCAGAAATGGAAGCATACCCCAGTTGATCAGGTTCGAACGATAACGCTTGGTCGCATATTCATTGGCAATGTTTGCCCATCCACCAAGTACCTTCTGACATGACGCAGCCTGCTCACGCGCAGAGCCGTCTCCCGGTTTTACCGCGAAGATCGTGCTTCCGACACCAAGATTCTCTTTTGTCACATCTGTATATTCTTTTTTGATTGTTTCAATAACCGGTGCAATTTCAGCAAATCCTTCTTCCGGATTCTTTCCTTCTTCGATCGCTTTCTGTGCTTTCTGTACTTCCTTGGCACGTCCAACGTAAGCCGGATCTTTTCTGGAAAGCGCAAATTCTGCCAGTCCAAGCGGATTGGAACGGAAAGAAGATGTCTCACCGGACGGGATCAGCTCATCTGTCGTTGTGACCGGATCGTGGATCTCGGAAACAACTTTTAATACCATATGCTCCGGAAGCGCACTCATTGCCGGCCAGTCTTTGATGTTCGGTCCAAACTGGATCTCAACCGACGGATCTGCAACTCCCTTGGAGTCAAATACACGGTTCTCATAAATGGTCTTGTCAAAGAAATATTTCGGCTTTGTATAATTTACATCCATATCTGCCGCAGAGGTAAGAATACCCTTGTTGGCCGCAGTTGCCGCGATCGAACGGGCATCCATAAGCGCAACGGAAGCCACCTGTCCGTTCTGCACCTTAGAACCTTCACGGTTCGGGAAGTTTCTGGTGGAATGACGGATGGAAAACGCGTTGTTTGCCGGTGTATCGCCGGCGCCGAAACATGGTCCGCAGAACGCAGTCTTTACGATCGCTCCGGTCTCCATCAGAGATGCCACTGCACCGTTCTTTACCAGTTCCATGTAAACCGGTGTACTTGCCGGATATACACTTAACGTAAACTCATTCGCTCCGATGGATTTTCCTTTTAAGATATCCGCCGCGTCGCAGATATTTTCAAATCCGCCGCCCGCGCATCCTGCAATGATACCCTGATCCACATAAAGTTTTCCGTCTCTTACCTTGCTCTTTAAGTCCAGTTTGACTGCCCCGTCGAAGCTGACCTCGGCGCGCTTCTCACAGTCATCCAGAATATCCATAAGGTTCGCGTTCAGTTCATCAATCGTGTAGGTGTTGCTCGGATGGAACGGCATTGCGATCATTGGCTTGATCGTGCTAAGGTCGATCTCGATCATTCCGTCATAATATGCTACTTTACCCGGATTTAACTCTTTGTATTCACCGACTCTTCCGTGAATATCATAAAACTCTTTTACTTTTTCATCGGTTCTCCAGATGGAAGACAGGCAGGTCGTCTCTGTCGTCATAACATCCACACCGATCCGGTAGTCCACGCTCAGATTGGAAACGCCCGGTCCTACAAATTCCATAACTTTATTTTTTACATATCCACGGTCAAATACTTCTCCGATGATCGCAAGCGCGATATCCTGCGGACCTACACCCTTCGCCGGTGTTCCGGTCAGATATACACCAACTACGCCCGGCATATTGATATCGTATGTCTTACTGAGCAGCTGTTTTACCAGCTCTGGTCCGCCTTCCCCGATCGCCATGGTTCCAAGTGCCCCGTAGCGGGTATGGGAATCGGATCCAAGGATCATTTTTCCACCGCCTGCAAGCATTTCGCGGGCGAACTGATGGATAACTGCCTGATGAGGCGGTACATAGACTCCGCCGTACTTCTTTGCGCAGGTCAGTCCAAACATGTGGTCATCTTCATTGATCGTTCCACCTACCGCACACAGACTGTTGTGGCAGTTGGTAAGGACGTAAGGAATCGGGAATTTTTCCAGTCCGGATGCCCGGGCTGTCTGAATAATACCGACAAATGTGATATCGTGGGATGTCAGCTTGTCAAATTTGATCTGAAGCTTTTCCATGCTGCCGGATGTGTTGTGCTCTTTTAAAATACCGTAAGCGATCGTATTTTTCGCCGCTTCACTGCTCGTTATCGTCTCACCGGTCCGGCTCTTTATGATATCCGCGGCATCTCTGCCATCTTCCACAAGCTCAGTGCCGTTCAACAAATATGCGCCTTTGTCGTATAATTTCATATTTTTCCCTCCTGAATATGTAAGCAAAATCGGCGGTAAAACGCGTCACCGCCGACATCAGTGTTCCTAGTCACACATTATATATGAACTTTTTTCACTTGACAAGTACTTTAGCACACTAATCTGTTGCATTTTGATCCTGTCTGCCGGAAATGCGCGGGAACCGTACCGACGCTGTAAAAAGGTCGCCATCCAGCCCGATCGTAAACGATCCATCCATCAGTACCGTAAGATTTTTGGCGATGGAAAGACCAAGTCCGCTTCCTTCGGTGGAACGCGATGTATCTCCGCGGATGAAACGCTCGGTCAGCTCGGTCGTATCCACATGCAGTTCCTGCTCCGAAATATTTTTTATGGAAAATTCCATCTCGGTCTCGCCCGCTTCCACCGTCACATACACTCTGGTATGCGCAAGCGCGTATTTTGCGACATTATTGTACAGATTTTCCACCACACGCCAGATACGCCTGCCATCTGCCATGATATATACCGGTTCTTTGGGCAGCTTCGTGATCGTAGTCAGATCCTTTGCCTCGAATTTTTCATTGAATTCTCCGCCGGTCTGATAGATCAGCTCCACAAAATCGATGCACTGCATATGAAGCTCGATATTGCCGGAACTGATTTTCGACGCTTCCACAAGATCCTCCGTCAGCTGCTTTAACCGCTGTGCCTTGGAATCCAGGATGTCCACATATTCACGCAGATGTTCATCCTCAATGTGCTCCATTTTTATAAGGTTTACATAATTTATGATCGAAGTCAGCGGCGTTTTGATATCATGCGATACATTGGTGATCAGATCCGCTTTCATACGCTCATTCTTGGTGTTTTCATCCACCGCGCAGTACAGTCCGTCACCGATATTGTTGACGGCGTCCGCCATCTTTTTGTTTGCCTCATAAAAACCTTCGGTATCGATCTTGAACTTGAGGTTTCCCTCTGCAATCTTATTTACCCCTTCCAAGAGCCGCATCTTCTGGATGGCATTGCGCAGCTGATAGACAAAAGCGCCCAACATAATGCCCGCCACGCAGATTAACGCAAGGAAGCTCTGATGCACAAATACCAGATACAGCAACAGAAACAATATCACGCTTCCGCCGGCAAAGCAGACAAAGATCCGTCCCGCCAGGCGGATATTTTTTATGATCTTTGTGATCCCGCAGATCAGCCAGTAAAGCAGGCTGCTCTTCCAGAGCATTTCCGCTTTTACCCGCCGCACAAGACTTAAATAGAGCGCCAGGAACACACTGTCACACACATAGGTCATGGTTCCCGCCATAATGAGCATTCCCGGTATCTTCCATTCCCCGTACACGATCTGCATCGCCGCCACCGTAGTTAAAACCACAAAAAGGAGCTGCGCCACAAAGATAACCTCTGTCTTTACACGGTCGATCCAGTACAGGCGGATCTTTGTCTCCTCTCCATCCACACGGCCTGCCGCCATGGTAATGAGCACAAGCGTCATGATAAATGAGATAATGCTGCCCGCCAGCAGAAAGATCCCTCCGATGATCCACGGATGATACTGTCCAAATTCCCGGTTGGCAGACGCAAACGAGTCCGCATACGGAAAGTCCGTATCCACCGTGATCAGAACCACCGTATTTTCTCCGACCGCTCCCGCCATATGCTCCAGCTGGTCATAAAAGTATTCTTCCATGCCATCCACATTCGTGCGCATACGCAGCGAGACATTATCGTAGTAGAAGTAGCTGCCAAAATCCTCCATGGCATTTTGTAACTCGTCCTCTACTTCTTTGTCCGTCATATTGGTATATACATCCTCAGGATCACTGGTCTCATAATCACCCGTTTTGCTGATCCAGTACCGCACGTTGGAGTCGTTTACATCATATTTGTTCAGATAACGTTTATAAAGTCCAAGATCCGTACTAATGGTATCAAGTACCTGTTCTGTCATCTGCGAGATACGTCTCGCCTCAGCCTCATCCATAGTACCATCCGAAAGACACTGGTGCAGGCTCTTCCCGGATAACGGCGTGTATTCCTCCTCCAGGATCCCGGATTCATCTTCCGAATAGCCGGCAGCCGCCCATTTTAAGAGATCTCCAAGCCGATAGTACGATCGGAATCCGGTCTGTTCCTCAATATCGTCTTCCTCCGGCTCCTTTAACGCGCCGATCCTGCCACTGGCATATGCCATAACGTCAACGGTTTTGTCTTCGTCATAGACACCGTCTTTTTCAAACTGTTCTTTCAGCGTCACATACTTGATCAGTTCCTGGGCGGTCTTTTGAAACACATCCGTATAATAACCCGAATTCACAAACGAGGTATCTAAGATATCGTTGGTATTCAACATCCTGCGGTCAAACAGCGCACTGAGCAACACAATAGAAACTACAAGCAGCACCGCAAAGATCTGCTGTAATATCACAAGCCATATTTTTGTTCCCGTGGTATACCGGAATTTTCTCATGGAGTACCTGCCTTTGTTTCGTTAATTCTTATCAATTTTGTATCCAACGCCCCAGACAACCTTCAAATAGCGCGGTTCTTTCGGATTGATCTCGATCTTTTCGCGGATGTGCCGGATATGTACCGCCACAGTGTTATCTGCGCCTATGGCATCTTCATTCCAGATATTTTCATAGATCTGATTGATCGAGAAAACTTTTCCCTGGTTTTTCATCAAAAGCAGCAAAATATTGTATTCGATCGGTGTCAGTTTCACGATCTCGCCGTCTACGGTGACTTCCTTTAACTCATCATTGATGGCAAGACCACCGACCTGATAAACCGCCTGCCCGTTTTCCGCAGCGTTTCCAAGCTTGGTGTAGCGGCGCAGCTGTGACTTCACGCGCGCCACCAGTTCTAACGGATTAAACGGTTTGGTAATATAATCGTCCGCCCCGACGTTTAACCCCAGTATCTTGTCCGTATCCTCTGATTTCGCTGATAAAATTATGATCGGAATGCTGCTCTCCTCGCGGATCTTTAAGGTCGCGCGGATACCGTCCAGTTTCGGCATCATCACATCTATGATCAAAAGATGTATCTCTTCTTCTTTTAAGATCTTTAAGGCATCCTCGCCATCATACGCGCGGAATACCTGGTAGCCTTCCTGCTGTAAATAAATCTCGATCGCTTCTACGATCTCCTTATCATCATCACATACTAAAATGTTCAATTTCTTCCCACCCTTCTCCCTCATTTTATCAGTTTTTCTTAAAAATAGCTTTTGGTAATTCTTAAGCTTTTTTTAAGATTCCTCCTTCTCCTCTAAAAGTTTCATGAACTCTTCACCGGTGATCGTCTCCTGCTCATAGAGATATTTCGCGATCTTATGAAGTTTATCCATATTGGCGGAAAGCAGTTCCCCGAGTCCTGCGAAAATGAGGATCGGCAGGATCCAGGTCAGGAGAAAGGAAAGGAGCGGGCTCATCTCTTTTTGTACAACACGGTCAAACGAGCATCCCGCGTCATATAAGCGTTCCACCAGATCCGGGTCTTCAAATGCCGCCGTCTCGTAATAATTCGGCGTCTCCTCCTTATCCTGGAAATAGATCATATCATCTTCGATCTGGACTTTGGACACTTCCTTTTTATCCACCATACTTAAGAATATTCCATAATCCACTTCTACTCCATAATACGAACTTTTCTATTTTGATTCATGTTAAATCCTGGCTTTTTATTTGTCAATGCAATTCATATTTTTATTAGAAATTTTATTTACATTTTAGATTTTGATCGGTTGACATTATTTTTTTCACATCATACAATATTAGCATCGAAAAGATTTTAACCGGAGGTTTAGGATGAAAAAACATTATACTTTTGTTCCTCTAAAAGACAACGAACTTATGCTGTTTCGCAAGGCCTTAATGAGCAGTCTGTGGTTTCGTCCCGTATTTTGTATCCTGGCACTTCTTTTCCTTGGCTGGCTCGGTTTTTCCTACCGTTTTGTATTAACGGCATCCCCGGTCTGTCTGATCTGGTATACACTTGCCGTTCTTTTTGTCCTGTCCGAAGCCTATGGCGAGATACGCAGGCTCTCCTTTATCTCCCATTTAAAGAAATCTGCCCTCCTGCCATATATCCATGCAGCCAAGGCGGATGCGTCTTTTTACAATGAGGAGATCCCAAACGGTTTTATCATTCAGACGGAGCCCGTCCGTTTTCCGGACATTACCTGGTGCCGGACGGAACTTTCACACATTTTGGAACAGTTCGCGGACAGTCTGCCTCTGCACGATTATTTAGAAGGCTGCCTCGACAGCAATGACGCTTCCCTGATCAACAAGGCGGTGATCTATACCGAGATTATAAAAGACCAGCTTGCGAGCGGCAATCACGCGATCCTTGCCACCCATGACAAACTGGTCAATTATGTAAACTATTCTGAGAAGACTTCCTAGTCTTCTCCTTTCTCATCACTCTGTTGTTGTTTCCACTTAAAATATTCCGCGTCCAGATTCACTTTGATCTCCGGCGCTTCTTTTGGCAGCTCACTCTCTTTTTCCTGATCTTTCATCAGTTCGGAAACTGCCTGCCCCAAAGCAGCCTCGGTTTCCTCTTTTGTATCGGAAACTTCTTCCCCTTCTTCTTCCAGCGGAATACCGTTTTGGATAAAGTATTCTTTGTTGATCTTGATCTCCGGCTCCGGATAAGGGCTCTTCTTTTTCTCAGTCTTTGTCCAGGTCTTTTTCTTCTGGCGTTCCTTTTCCAGCTCTTTGTTGCGTTCTTCTATAATCTGCAGATATTTTTTCGTATCCGCAAGGTCGTGCAGCTGTCCCTCAAGTTCTAACTGGTTTTCACGCACCGTATCTTTCCGCTCTTCCAGTTCATTTTTCATCTGCGCAAAGACCTCATCCATCGAATCCGAGGCATTCTGGATAATCCGCTGAATATGGTTTAATGCTTCGTTTGTATACATTACAGATGCCGCATAAACATCTTCCGCCATTTTTCCGGCGTCTTTTACGATCTTTTCGCCCTTGCGCCTGGATTTGCGCTCCGCCTCATCATGGCTCTGCTGCGTCATTTCATACTCATCCATGATATTGTATACACAGATATTCAGATCTTTTAACAGGCCGAGCAGTTCCTGTTTGCTGACGATCACCCTGTCGCGCGACTGTCCTGCCGGCTCCCCTTTCGCGATCAGCACATGCATACTTCTTAAAATTTTTTCCAGATTATCCTGTGTACTCATCTTTCCGTCTCCCTGCGTCTTTTCCCCATTCTCTATTCTATATTTCGATCAGCTCGTACTGATCACTGCCAAGCCCGATCTTTACCGCATGCTCAATGCAGGATTTCCAGTTGGTGTCCGGATGTACCATATGAAAATGGTCTCCCTCCTCATGATGATGTCCTTCCATATGATCGCTTAACACGCTTCCCAAAATCACCGGCTGGCGGTTGCACGCATCCGCACAGGCCACATCGAGGGCTACCGGATCAAATGATGCAAACATACCTACATTCGGTATGATCGGAATATCGTTTTCCGCATGGCAGTCACAGTTCGGTGATACATCACAGATCAGCGAAATATGAAAGCACGGACGGTCCTTACAGACTGCAAGGCTGTATTCCGCGATCTTATAGTTTAAGACATCATTGGAATCGTTGCTGTTGGCATACACAGCGTCCTTCGGACAGACTCCGATACATCTGCCGCATCCCACACATTTGTCTATGTCGATGCTTGCCTTTCCATCTGTAACAGACGGAGCGTCATGCGCGCATATCTTTTTGCATGCGCCGCATCCCACGCATTTTGTCTGATCTACATGTGTCTTTCCGTCACTGTGCATCTCCATTTTTCCGGCGCGGGATCCGCATCCCATTCCGATATTCTTTAAGGCTCCGCCGAATCCGGTCGCCTCATGCCCCTTAAAATGGGTCAGCGTGATAAAAACATCCGCATCCATGACCGCGCGTCCGATCTTTGCTTCTTTTACATATTCTCCATTGACCGGCACATATGCCTCATCTGTCCCCTTTAACCCGTCAGCAATGATCACATGACATCCGGTTGAAAAAGGTGAAAATCCATTGGCATACGCTGTATCCATGTGATCCAGCGCATTTTTGCGGCTGCCCACATAAAGCGTATTGCAGTCTGTGAGGAATGGCTTCCCCCCACATTCTTTTACCACATCCGCAACCACTTTTGCGTAATTCGGACGTAGGAACGCAAGGTTTCCCATTTCTCCAAAATGTATTTTAATGGCCGCATAGCGGTCTGTAAAATCAATGTCACGAATTCCCGCAGTAAGGATCAGCCGGCGCAGCTTTTGCAGGAGATTCTCATTTCCAGTCGTTTTGAAGGTCGTAAAATATACTTTTGATCTTTCCATGTCACATCCTCCTTGAAGTTTCCCTTTTTTTTCTTTTCTCATTTTACTATGACACTGTTCAATCCGCAAGAATGGGTTTCGAAAACTGGCACTTTCTTCTTTTCTTTGTTGTGGTATAATGTTTGAAAACATTATAAGAAGGATGGTTTTCTGCATGAACGCAATAAAAACTTACGGAAATTACATCAAAAAGTATGCCGAACCGCACCCTGCCGTATCCCGGAAAATGATCGACATCGGGCTTCACTTGGAGCAGTTCCGCACCGAACATTTTGCCGCCAAAGAGATGCCGAAGGCTTACCGGAAACTCAACACACTCGGCGTAAAAAACACGCTGTCCGCTCTGGAGCACCCGGATCAGACCGTCTGGTCCAATCTCTTCGCTCCGGTCGAGATCTTCCAGTGTTTCGGCTTAAATGCCCTCTCCATGGAATGTCTTTCCTCGTTCTTATCCGGTTTTACCTGCGAGGATTATTTTATCGACCGTGCCGAGCAAAAGGGGATCGCCTCCACGCTCTGCTCCTACCACAAAAATTTCATCGGTGCCGTAGACTCCGGCGTCATTCCGCCTGCCGCTTTTGGCGTCACAACTTCCATGATCTGTGACGGAAACATCAACACGTTCCGCTACATCGAAAAGAACCATTCGATCAATACCTATGTGATCGATGTGCCAAATACCTATTCCGAGGATGCTGTTTCCTATCTGGTGTCCCAGTTAAAGGAACTGATATCCACACTGGAAGGGCTGACCGGCAAAGTTTTCCACATGGACGATCTTTCTGAAGTCCTTTCCCGTGAAAATGAATCCAAGGCCTGCTATAAAGAATTCTTAAAATTGCAGCGTGACCGCTACTACCCGTCTACGCTGACGCTTCAGATGTACATGCTGTTTGCCACGCACTTAAATATCGGCACACCGGAAACGCTGGATCTGTTCCGCAGTTTTGCCGAGGACATCAAAAGCTATCCCGAATTTCACGGAAAGCGCATTGTCTGGGTACATCTGCTGCCGTTTTATCAGGAAACGTTAAAGCATTATTTCAATCTTGGAAAAGATTATCAGATCCAGGTTACGGAAATGAACCTCGACTATATGGAACCGTTGGATACCGACCATCCGCTTGAGGCGCTGGCGACCAAGATGCTCAATAACCTCTACAATGGTCCTTACGAGCGCAAGGCGTCCATGGTCACAAAGCTGGCAAAGGACATGCGTGCGGACGGTGTCATCAATTTCTGCCACTGGGGCTGCAAACAGTCTTCCGGCGGTGTGTTCCGGCTGCGTGAGGCACTGCGCGAAGCGGATATTCCGCTGCTTGTGATCGACGGAGACGGCATGGATCGCAGAAACAGCCATGACGGCCAGATCAAGACAAGACTCGAAGCATTTTTAGAAGTTGTAAATCAGAAAGGAATGTGAATTTATGCTGGGTTATGTATGTAAATATACTCCCATGGAGCTGTTTACCGCCATGGATACCGATATCAAGCGGCTCGAACCGTCTGTCACGGATTTTAACCATGCGGACACGCTGATGCATGCGAATATCTGCTCTTACACCAAAGCCGTGCTCGAAGATGTCATGGAAAATGACTACGAGGGTGTGATCTTAACGACCTGCTGCGACAGCATCCGCCGCCTTTACGATACCTTAAAGAGCCAGTTCCCGGACAAGTTTTTCTTTTTACTGGATATTCCACGCAAGGTCAATGATTTCGCCGTGACACTCTATGAAAGACAGCTGCGGGAAATGATCTCCTCCTATGAAGCATTTTCTGGGAAAACCTTTGACGAAGCCCGCTTTGTTTCCATGATGCAGAACAATGCAGCACTGGAAAAAGCCCAAAAAACGAAAGAGAACGCCTGTCCATCAAAAAAGATCTCCGATGCAAAAGCTTCTGCCCTAAACATCGGCATCATGGGTGCGCGCTGCAACAATGAGATCCGTCAGCTTTTAACGGACCACGGCGTAAATGTCCTGTTTGACTTGACCTGCACCGGACTGGGGCGAAATTTTTCCGTATCAAAGGAAGCACCGCTCACCTCCTATGCAGCGGCGCTGCTCAACCAGATCCCGTGTATGCGCATGTTAAAGGCAGCTTCAAGGCAGAATCTGGTAGATGGCTTTACCGACCGGCTTGACGGCATTTTATACCACACGGTAAAATTCTGCGATTCTTATTCTTATGAATATGCGGATTTTAAGGAACATCTGGATGTTCCGATCCTGTTAATTGAAACGGATTCCACCAAACAGTGTGCCGGACAGGTGCGCACGCGTGTGGAAGCATTTATCGAAGAACTTCAAGTGAAGAAAGGTCTGTCGCTGACCGGAAAGAAAATAATCTCCAAAAGAAAGGGTGATACTTTGTATACATTAGGCATTGACAGCGGTTCTACTTCAACAAACGCTGTGATTTTAGATGAGAATCAAAAGATCCGGGCATTTTCTGTCGTCCGCACCGGCGCAAAATCTTCCCAGAGCGCAGATGCCGCGCTGGCTGACGTATTAAAGAAAGCAGGGCTCACGAGAGATGATATTTCCCTGATCGTATCCACTGGATATGGCCGTGTCAGCATCCCGTTCGCGGATAAGACTGTCACCGAGATCAGCTGCCATGGAAAGGGCGCACATCTGCTGTTTCCGGATGTCCGCACGATCTTGGACATCGGCGGTCAGGACAGCAAGGCGATCCGTCTGAACGAAAACGGGGAAGTTGCCGACTTTGTCATGAACGATAAGTGCGCTGCCGGAACCGGACGCTTCCTCGAAATGATGGCGCGCTCCCTGGAGATCAGCCTCGACGAACTGGGACCTGTTTCCCTGCAGTCCAAAGAGGAAATTGAGATCAGCAGCATGTGCAGCGTATTTGCCGAATCCGAGGTCATTTCGCTGATCGCGCAGAATAAGGAGATCGCTGACATTGCACACGGCATCCACAAAGCCATTGCCGGGAAAGCCATGTCTCTCTTAAAAAGAGTCGGTTTAAATCCCGCCTATATGATGACCGGCGGTGTAGCCAAAAATCCGGGGGTTGTCGCCGTTTTAGAGGAGCAGCTCGGCGAAAAACTTCATATTTATGAAGAACCGGAAATCGTTGGCGCACTCGGCGCCGCGCTCTACGGTCTGGAGGAACTCAGTTAATCGTTCTCCCACTCCGCACGCTCCGTCAGCACCGTCACACGGTCTTTTAAGATCGTGGCAAATCCGTTTCCGACCGATGCAGCTTTCTTTTCTCCCTGTCCGGCGACTTCTACGCGCCCGGGATCAAGCACGGTCGTGAGCGGAATGTGCTCCCGGTAAACACCGATCCGTCCGCTTATGGTCGGAAGCTCCAAAAAAGTCACCTCTCCATCATAAAACACGCCGTCCGGTGTGACAATCCACGCATGAAAACAACTGTTTTTCTCTGCCATACGATCACTCCTCTTTTGCGCGTGCGCGCACATCATCGATCGTTCCCGCATTTAAGAAACAACTCTCCGGGACATCATCCAGTTTTCCCTCTAAGATCTCCGCAAAACCACGGATGGTCTCCGCAACCGGAACATAAATGCCCGGAAATCCGTTGAACTGCTCCGCGACATGAAGCGGCTGCGAGAGGAAACGCTGTACTTTTCTGGCGCGCCCTACGACACGCTTGTCCTCCTCTGAGAGCTCATCCATACCGAGTATTGCAATGATATCCTGTAATTCCCGGTATTTTTGCAGGATTTCCTGTACACCGCGCGCCACACGGAAATGTTCTGCTCCGATGACGTTTGGATCTAAGATCCTTGATGTGGACTCTAAAGGATCGACCGCCGGATAAATACCGAGTTCCACGATGGAACGGCTGAGCACGGTCGTGGCATCGAGATGCGCAAACGTGGTTGCCGGGGCAGGATCCGTCAGATCGTCCGCCGGCACATAGACCGCCTGCACCGAGGTGATCGAACCGTTTTTTGTTGAAGTGATACGCTCCTGCAGTGCGCCCATCTCCGTCTGTAAGGTCGGCTGATACCCCACCGCGGACGGCATCCGTCCGAGCAGCGCACTCACCTCAGAGCCTGCTTGGGTAAAACGGAAGATATTATCGATAAACAAAAGCACATCTTTTCCACCCTGATCTCTGAAATATTCCGCCATCGTAAGACCGGAAAGCGCGACACGCATCCGGGATCCCGGCGGCTCATTCATCTGTCCGAACACCATGCAGGTCTTGTCAATAACACCGGACTCCCGCATCTCATGGTAAAGATCATTGCCCTCCCTGGTACGCTCTCCGACACCGGTAAAAACGGAATATCCGCCGTGCGCGGTCGCGATGTTGTGGATCAGTTCCTGGATCAGCACCGTTTTTCCGACGCCCGCACCGCCAAAAAGCCCGATCTTTCCACCTTTCTGATACGGACAGAGCAGATCGATGACCTTGATCCCGGTCTCAAACATCTCCGCGTCCGTCGCCTGCTCGGCAAACTCCGGCGCTTTCCGGTGGATCGGCATGTACACCGCATGTTCCGGCGGTGCCTTCTCATCGATCGGCTGCCCTAACACATTAAACATTCTGCCAAGCGTACACTCCCCGACCGGTACACGGATCGGAGCACCGGTTGCCTTTACTTCCATGCCGCGAATGAGTCCGTCGGTCGGCCCCATGGCAATGCAGCGGACGATCCCGTCCCCCAGCTGCTGCGCGACTTCGACTACCAATCGTGTCCCGTCGGCACGCACGATCTCCAGTGCGTCATAAATCTGGGGCAGCTCCCCTTCTTTATAGCGGACATCCAAAATCGCTCCGATGACCTGTGTGATTTTTCCTGTTTTAATCTGTGCCATTTCCTGTTACTCCTTATTTCTATTCCAGACTTTCCTGTGCTCCTGCGATAATCTCGGTCAGCTCCTGCGTAATGGAGCTCTGGCGCGCGCGGTTAAACTGCAGCGTCAGATCCTCGATCATCTCCTCCGCATTTCCGGTCGCCGCCTCCATTGCCTGCATCCGCGCGGCATTTTCACTCGCCGCCGCGTCCATGAGCGCACCATAGATCAGGCTGCTTAGATAAAGCGGAATGATCTTTTCTATTACTTCTTCCTCATCCGGCTCATAATTCATAGGCGTTACGTCATCCGCTTCAGCCTGCCCACAGTCCACCGGAAGCAGGCGCATCCGCACCGGTTCCTGCACCACTGTATTTTTAAAATGTGTGTATACAAGATCGATCCCTGCGATCTCGCCGGATGTAAAATCGCCAAGGACGTGTTTGCAAAACTCTGCAGCATCGGCATACGCCGGCGCGTCAAACATCTCAGATGCATCATGGCGCACCGGATAGCCAAAGTGCTCTAATGCATCCCGCCCTTTGGTTCCAATGGTATAAAGCAAAACTTCATCCTTTTTTCCGGTATCGCCGGTGACCATGCGAACCAGATTCGCATTGTAGCCGCCCGCAAGCCCACGGTTTGCCGTGATAAGAATGATCCCCGTTTTGTTTTTCCTTCCATCTGCGGACTCTGGGATACTTACTCCTCCTCTTCCCATCAGATACGGGTGATCGATCTGCGCCGACCGCGCGAGCATCGCTTTCACGGTCTGATACATACAGGAAAAATAGGGATTTGCCTCCTCCGCACGCTCCTTGGTCTTTTGCAGCTTCACCGTTGAAACCAGCTTCATCGCCTTTGTGATCTGTTTTGTGCTCTCGATACTGCCCTTTCTCCGTTTGATATCGCGCATGGATGTCATCTGTTTTTACCGTCCCTTTCCTGAAAAGCTGCCCTGCACACTAAGATCCTTTCGACCAGCTTTTTCTCCGTCTCTTCATCCAGCTGCTTTTTCTCGCGGATCGCGCTTAAAATTTCCGGCGCGTTTGTATCGATCTCCGCAAACAGGGCTTCCTCAAATGGTAAGATCTCATGCACCGGTATCTCTAACAGATATTTTTTTGTCGCCGCATACAGGATCACGATCTGCTTTTCCACCGGCATCGGCTGATACTGCGGCTGTTTCAACACCTCGCGGATGCGCTCTCCCTGCGCCAGTTTTTCTTTGGTCGCCGCGTCAAGCTCACTCGCGAACTGCGCAAAGGATGCAAGCTCCCGGTACTGCGCAAGTTCCACACGGATCGGCGCCGCAATCTTTTTCATCGCTTTGATCTGTGCGGAACCACCGACACGGGAAACCGACAGCCCCGCATTGATCGCCGGACGGATACCTGCGTTGAATAATTCCGTTTCCAGATAGATCTGACCATCCGTGATGGAAATGACGTTGGTCGGAATATAGGCGGATACATCTCCCGCCTGCGTCTCTATGATCGGAAGTGCCGTGAGCGAACCGCCGCCAAGCGGATCGGAAAGCCTTGCCGCGCGCTCCAAAAGTCTCGAATGCAGATAAAAGACATCTCCCGGATACGCTTCACGCCCCGGCGGTCTTTTGAGCAGCAGCGAAAGTGTACGGTATGCCGCCGCATGTTTGCTCAGATCATCATAGACGATCAGCACATCCTCACCGTTTTCCATCCACTCTTCGCCGATCGCGCATCCCGCATACGGCGCAATATACTGAAGCGGCGCAAGTTCGCTCGCCGTCGATGCGACCACTGTGGTATACTCCATCGCTCCGTGGTTTTCTAAGATCCTTACGATCGATGCGACCGTCGATGCCTTCTGCCCGATCGCCACATAAATGCATTTTACGCCCTGTCCTCTCTGGTTTATGATCGTATCCAGCGCGATCGCTGTCTTTCCGGTCTGGCGGTCTCCGATGATCAGCTCACGCTGCCCACGTCCGATCGGCACCATCGCGTCGATCGCCTTAATCCCGGTCTGAAGCGGTGTATCCACAGACTTTCTCGCAATGACACCGGATGCCACCCGCTCGATCGGACGGTAGCGCTTTGCCGCCACCGGTCCCCTGTCATCGATCGGCTGTCCGAGCGCATTCACCACACGGCCGAGCAGCGCGTCTCCCACCGGAACCTCCGCCACACGACCGGTCGCCTTTACGGTATCGCCCTCGTTGATATTTTTTGCATCACCGAGTAAAACCGCACCGACATTGTCCTCCTCAAGGTTTAGCACCATTCCGTAGACCTCTCCCGGAAACGCCAGAAGTTCTCCCTGCATGGCGCCGGAGAGTCCGTAAATACGGGCTATTCCGTCTGCCACCTGAATGATGGTGCCTGCCTCTTTCACTTCCAGCTGCACATCATATTTTTTCATCTGCTCCCGGATCACGGAGCTTATTTCTTCCGGTTTTAAATTCACGAAGCGTTCTCACCTGCTTTCCACTGTATTTTCGATAATTCCCTGCTAAGCGTCTCAAGTCTTGTCCGGATACTGCCGTCACAGATACGGTCTTTGATACGCACTATGATCCCTCCGATCAGATCCGGATCCACCGTGACATGCAGTTCCACTGACCTGTAATCTGTCGTTTCGAGGATCCGTTTTTTTAACGCTGCGCGCTGTTCTTCGTCCAGCTCAGCCGCCGTCTGCACATACACCACACCGATCTTTTCAAATTCCTTCACCTTGTCCAGAAACTCTTTTAAGATCCTTTCCATCTCATTCCAATGCCCTTTTTCCGCAACAAGCTCTAAAAAGCAAAGCATGTCATCCGCGATGCGCCCCGAAAAAACTTTGGTAAGCACCGCTTTTTTTTCTTCCTTTTCCACACCCGGATGCAGCAGGAACTGCATCAGTTCTTTTTCTTCCTCAAAGATGTTCAAAAGGGCTTCCACTTCTTTTTGATACGCATCGATCTGTCCACTCTCGCGTGCCGCTAAAAACAGCGCCTGTGCATATCTTTCTTCTACTAACTTCGCCATGTCCGCTCACCCATTTCGCGCAGTGTTTCCTCCACCAGCTTATTTTGAACCTCCGGTGTCACCGATGCCGCAGCCACTTTTGCAGCCATCATGGCGGCAACTGCGATCATTTCCCGTTTCATCTCATCCGCCACACGCGCCCGTTCCAGCCCGGCTTCCTCCTTTGCGCGTGCCAGTATCCGCTGCCGCTCCGCTTTTGCTTCATTTATCATCTTTTCTTCCTGTTTTTCCGCCTTACTTCTTGCTTCACTTAACAGACGCTCTACTTCCTTATCTGCCTCCTGTAAATGTTTCTCATAGGATGCGCGATATTTTTCTCCCTGCTTTTTTTCCTTTTTTGCCATGCGAAGCTCGTCTCCGATGTGCTCCGTGCGTTCCCGCAGAAGTTTCCGCGCAGGCTCAAACAGCAGATAGGACAGCGCCACACACAGAAAAAATACGGAAATCGCAAGAAGTACCGTATCGTGGAGCAGCTGAAAATCCAGTTCAAATAATCTTGTCATCGCAACAACCGATCTCCTTTCCTTTACTGCTTGTGATCGCTCGCTTTCCTATACAAAAGGTTTTACGAACATTAACAGCATAGCAACCAGAAGACCATAAAGACCGGTCGTCTCTGCTACCGCCTGTCCAAGCAGCATGGTTGACATAATATCTGATTTTGCTCCCGGATTGCGCCCGACCGCAGATGCTCCATAACCGGCTGCAATTCCCTGTCCAATACCGGGTCCGATACCCGCGATCACCGCCAGTCCGGCTCCGATCGCCGAACATGCCAATATCAAATCTGTTCCTGTAATATTCATTTTTTTGTCCTCCTGATTTCTTATTTTCTTAATCGTTTCATTGACTCTTTTGGTCAGATTTCCAGCCTCCGCTAGGATTCCGCTTCGTAATTCTGTCCGATATAAGTCATCGTCAGCATGCAGAATACATAGGTCTGGATCGCACCCGAAAACAGATCAAAATAGATATGAAGCGCCACCGGCCAGATAAATGCCAGCCTGCCAAGCAGCCCGTAAACCAGCGCCAGCATGACCGTTCCCGACAACACATTTGCAAACAGACGAAGCGACAACGAGATCGGTACGGCTGCCATACTGATCACATTGATCGGAACCCAGAGTGGCAGCCACGGCGGCAGCGGGGAACAAAGTTCTCTCCAGATAAATCCGCCGCTCCGGTTCTTTATTTTTGTAATGTGGATCAAAAAAAACGTGATGAGTGCAAGCGCAAGCGTCGTTCCATAATCCGCGGTTGGCGGCCTTAATCCAAACAGTCCCGCGATGTTGCTCAAAAGGACAAACAGAAAAACCGTGCCAATATAGTTCGCGAATCCTGCTCCAACCTCTTTTCCCATTGTGCCTTCCACCATGCCATCGAGCTTTTCCACGACAAGTTCCGCCACATTCTGAAATCCTGTCGGCACATTTTCCCCATGCGCAAGGCTTCGGTTCGCCACGATCGCAAAGATCAGAAGTGACAACATAACGATGAAAATGCACACATGAGAAGTTGTGATCCAGACGGTATGTCCAAACAGTTCATAGGAAAAGATCCCATGTATCATAAAATCGACATCACCTGTCAAACGGCTCACCTCCCATATTCTGCCGCACTACTGCATGCCCGGTAACCCGCCACATGACCGGTTCTAAATAGGCGGACACTTTTAAGCCGAGCAGACCGATAAACGCTGCAACCAGATTTCCAATACCGGAAACATACATCCACACAAACACGCCGATCACCACCACATAGCGCAGGATCGATTTTGCGATAATGCGCCCGCCTGCCCTTCGCGCGTCCGCGAAATCCACGACATCCCGTAACACCCACGCCATATGGACTGCCATCCCGACCGCCAGCGCAAGTCCGATGAGAAGTCCCACTGTAAAGGATATCCCATCATTTACAAACCAGACTCCGACTGCCCAGACAACCGCTCCATAAAGCAGAATGCCGCGAACGAGACCGGGCAGCGCATCATTTAATTTCTTAAACATATGATTTTTCCTCGTTTTTTGAATTTACTATATTTTTGCGCTGTTGGAATGGAAATTATACATGAAATGGGAAATAAGACGATTTTATTTTGCCGATACTATATTCTCTGTCTTGTGTTACGATATCGTCCGCCATCTACGCTATACTCTAACAGACAAACAAATGATAAAGGAGAAACCTAATGAACGAATTACAAACATCTATCAATGACTATCTAAATTACTGTAAAACGCAAAAACGCCTGGATGAAAAGACTCTAAAAGCTTATCGCATCGATTTAAGACAGTTTTCTGAACAAATCTCTGTCCAAAAAAATGCAGAGATCGATTCTGCTGTAATTGAAAAGCATATTGCCGTGCTGCATCATAAATACCAGCCGAAAACTGTAAAACGAAAAATTGCTTCCTTAAAAGCTTTCTTTCATTTTCTGGAATATAAAGATCTGATTGAAAAGAACCCGTTCACTCGTATAGAAATCCACTTCCGCGAACCTGTCAGACTGCCGAAAACCATTCCCCTGCATACGGTTGAAACTTTGCTGGCCACGATTTACACCTGTCAAAAGAATGCCAAGACCACTCATCAAAAAAGATGTTCTCTGCGCGATGCCGCTGTGGTCGAGCTGTTGTTTGCAAGTGGCATGCGAATATCCGAACTTTGCACACTGCATGCCAAAGACGTAAACCTGTTTGACGGAATCATTCTCATCTATGGCAAAGGCAGCAAAGAACGCCGCATCCAGATTGGAAACGAATCGGTACTCTGCACACTGAAAAAATATCGGTCTGATTTTCAGTTGGAAATTGAACAATGTGGTCATTTTTTTGCCAATTCAAATGGGAAAGCGCTTTCCGATCAGTCTGTCCGCAGAATGATCAAAAAATATGCCGCGCTGGCTGGTATTGATATGCATATCACTCCGCATATGTTTCGTCATACTTTTGCCACCAGCCTGCTTGAAGCCGATGTGGACATCCGTTATATTCAGGAAATGCTCGGGCACAGTTCCATCCATATAACCGAGATATATACGCATGTTGCCATTGCGAAACAGCGGGATATCCTTGTGGCAAAACATCCAAGGAAAAATTTCAGAATATGATTTAGATTTTAGACAGGGCACCCCCTCGCGAAATGCTGTGGGGGTGTTTTTTGAGGATAATCCTATATTATCTATTGAAAATAGAAAGGATATAAACATGAATGCCATTATTTTAGCCGCCGAAAAAGTTCACGTATGTTTCAAGCTGGCGGAAGTATACATTGTTGCCTATTCAGAATATTTCAAATATAGAGCGAACAATTTTAATGCTACATTATTGTAACATAACAGAAATAATTATAGCCGTTCCATATAACAATCCGAATTTTGATTATCTAACGAAAAAATATTCTTGTAAAATTGTGTATAGCCATCAAAATTGTGCCAATACACTATATACGCTTAAACCGCTTATAAAAGACTTTGATGATACATTTAGAATGAGAGGTCGTTCTTGCGAAAAACATTTTTACAATTTTTGAGAGTAGTACCTACTATGTAATAAAATATCCAAATCCAGGAGTAGATTCTTTGGATCCTATTTTAAATCCCAATGGAACTATTTCATCTGAAATCCTAATTTAGATAAAATAATGAGGTGAATTACAATGCATAAAAATAAAATAATTTTGTCCATTTTAGATTACTATAAAGAAATTAATATAGACTTTGATGTATATGTCATAGCGGATGCCCAAGCAAAAACCTGTAAATATATGCCTGAACGAATTATTCATGCTAATGAAGATGAATTTTTTTCTCGTACGGAGTTCGCGGAAATAATGTCTGCGATCTTTAATTGTTTTGGCTTTGCAAAAGTTTTCTATTCTGAAATAGAATTTATTCAATACATATTAAATCATTGCATTAATAAATCCGAATGTATTGTCTATAATTTTTCTAGAGATGGACGTGCAAATGGAAAAAAGTCATTAATTCCTTCTTTTTGTGATTTAATGGATATAAAGTACACAGGTAGTAATGCATTTGTTATTTCTCTTCTTCGAAACAAATATATATATACAAAATTTCTGGAACAAAATGGAATTAGTGTTCCTAAAAGTTTACTTTATGATAAAAAAACTACTGAGTTTTCATCCCTATTAAATGAATTTAGAAATCAATATGTAATCGCAAAAAATAAATGTGAATCTGCAAGTATTGGCTTGACAACTGAAAATATTTTTGAATTCAAAAACGAATCCATAAATTATTTAAATGACTTATTAACAAAAATGCATACAACTTCTTTATTAGTTCAGGAATATATCGATGGAATCGAATGTGAAATTCTTGTTCTCCAATACAAAGGAGATTATTATGCGCTAGATCCAGTTCAAATTTTATTTAAAACTGAGACTAATATTATTGATACTGATACCTCTAATTTATATAATTATAATTTTAAAGTTATTGATTCACCAATAAAGTCAGTAATTCAAGAGACTGCAAAAAAAATTGCCGAATTACTTGGAATAAAAGACTATGCTAGATTTGATTTTAGAATAAAAGATGGGATTCCATACTTGTTTGATATAGCAGGAACCCCTTATACTATATATCATAGTTCTATAGCTTATTTATTTACACAATATTACCATCTACCCTATGAGTCCATTTACAAAGTAATTGTTGCTTGTATGTTGTCAAATTATGCTTTTATAAATCAAACATAAGACGTATATTGTAAATCCGATAACATAAGACCTCGATAAAAGAACTTTGATAAAGATTGTTCATTACGTCTGGTTTCCACAAGATTATGGCAAAAATCGTAAGGACTGACTTTTTTCCGAGATGCAATAATTGCTTTCACAGCATCATTTTTTTTCAACCAAAATACTTCTTGCTTTCGAAAAAGGGCAGGGACAAAATTATCTAATTGCTCAATTTGTTGTAATGCATCTTCCCAATTTTCACAAACTATCTTTCGATATAATTCAAACCACGAAAAATAGTATCGATAAAAGTCATCAATATTTTGATCTGTTATATCAGATATATCTTTACACCCATACAACTTTTCTAATCTTTTTTTGTAGATGGTATATTGTTTATCGTTTTCCGTATATAGATACAAAGAACAAATATTTGTATACACAACAAGCTGAGTTGTATTCTTTTCTTTATTAATAAGTTTTTTCAGCTCACGAATAGCAGTTCTTGCAAAAGTAATTGCTTTATGAGGCGTTTTCACCCTCTGCTCGTTCAACAGAAATTCAGCTATAATTCGGTTATTGTATAGCTTTTCTATTTGAGGTATTTCTATATTTTTTTCTTTAGCTTCCAACTCTGCCTGATTACATAAATCAATAGATTCACCAAATTCTTGAATTACAATATCCGTTCCAGCCTGACAAACTAAAGTTATATAATATTCGATCCATATTTCATTGTTTTCAAAATATTTTTTAGCTTTTTCGTAATAAATACTACAAGCAGCTGGATTAGCAAATAAAAATGCTTTTCTATTAAATACATTTTCTATATATTCTCCAATTCCGTGTTTTTTTGCATTGCCATTATAGGATAATTCTTGGCTTTTATGATATAAGCGATTAAAACAATCATAATCATTGAGTAGATCAAGGACGCATGGTGAAATTCCATATATGATTTTCAAACGAAGTATTGTTTCGTCTACAGGTTTTATAGTTGTTATATCTTGAGTGTCAATAATTAATGCATTCATCACATAATTGATGCATTCATCTAATGTATTACGATATGTTGCTTTGTTTAAATCCGTGTTTTTATAAATATAAGAAAAATATTCGTATGTTATTTCGGCTTTTACTGGCAGTTCCCAACTATATTTTTGAACTATATTTCTGTATACCTGTTCTACTTCTGCTATAGATGATTGGCCAAATAATATATCATAATAATCACATATTACCTCATACATCTCTTTATAGTTTTTATCAATCTGTGATTGCTTTATAATATTTTCGATTTTTTCAATCTTTATATCATCTGCAAGTTGTCTTGCTGATGAATATGCGAGAATAAATAAAGAAAATGCATGTGAACACATTTGACCACAATATCTATATATGTAATATGCTCTAAGATAGTATTCATCTTGTTCATTTTGTGTATAGAAATTGTAATATGAAATCAGCAAACTTTCATGTTTTTCTAATGTTATTTCTGCAATGTACTTTTGAATATCAGCGGAAATAAAATCATAATAGTTTTTTAAATCTTTTTTTACTAATGACTCCTGTCTAGCGATATTCAATCCTGTTTCAACATCTATTATCTTTTCGTTAACAATGTCTTTTATAAATTGAGCAGAAAATTTTTTTAAAGCCAACGATGCAGAAAAAACAATTTCCTCCATTTTTTTTCCACTTATCTCGCACTTTTCCCCTTGACTTTTTATTATTGATATCCTTCTTTCAACAACATCTTTTAACGTCGAAATATAATCCTGTTCATTTATAAGAATTTCTTCAAATAAAAAATCTACTGTATCGAGATTTCCCTGACTTAATGTCCAAATAAGTTCAATATTTTCTTCTGAAACTTCAGACTTTTTCATTTCCAAGAAAGTTTTTATATCTTGTTTAGTATATGTAGATAACTCTATTTTTTTGCACAAATTAGTACATTTATAAACGGTTTCTTGGTAAGATTCCTGCGTATCGGTAATTAATAAAAATATTCTTTTATGAAATTCTTTTTCCAATGCTGGAATATTTTTTATAATGGAAGTTGTAAAAAGTCGCACTTCGTCTGAAACATCGCTAATGTTCTCCACACAAATCAAAATATTACTTTTTAATTTTGTAGATAGTAAATTACGTATTTTCATATAATTAGAATTGTTATTATTCCATCCTAAACCAAGTCCAATAGAAAATCCCAAAGCTCCTCCTGAAATACTTAGTGAATTTATCTTCGAAACGAAGCTTCTGAATTCAGGAATAAATTCATTATCAACATTACGATATGCTTTAATGCTCTTCTCATCTTTCAATTTATTTAATACACATTCTATAATGTATGATTTTCCTTGACCATAGCCTGCTTGTATAAATATAACGCTTGGAGCGTCCTTCTTAATATATTGAGTTACTAGCTCATCTGCCATATTTTTGCGATCTTCCAAATTATTTTTAATGTCCGTACTCAATTAACAAAAACTCCTTTTTTACATAACACTTATTTTGTGTGTTTAAATTATTAGCAAAAACATATTAAAATTATCATAAAGTAACGGATAATATAGGATTATCCATTAATTATTATATCCTCCCATCTTCCTTTTTTCACCAATTTTTTTACCTACTTTTTCGTACTTCTATTTCACATCTATTTTATCAATGCAGGAAACAAACATTTCGTAACTTCGCGAATATGCTTTCTATTTTTAATTTTCATACTAATATCTGACTGGTTCACTCAAAACCCCAACAGTGATTCATTGCACTAACATTCATGCCTTTTCACTTTCTTCCACAAAAACTGCCCCGTCACACGAACATTTTATAAAAGTAATACCCCGGAAACACCCTGCGCAAAACGCCCACCGCGGGCACATAAACCGAGAGATCAAAAAATACCGGCGTAAACAGCACACTTAGGATCAGCACACCGAGCATCCCGCAGAGATATTTTTGTTCACTGCGAAAACAAAACGAAAAGAGAAATGCCCACAGCGCAGATAGTATCACAAGCAGCGCCATCGAAGGGATCAGCGAAAGTATAGATTTATTCTGCATGACCGCAAAAATAACCGTAAGTGGAACAGATAACAGAAAAAGCGGGATCAGGATCTGCAAAAAGCGGATCATTTCCCTGCTTCGTCCCGGCAGTTTTCGCCCGATCGTCTCATACTCTGTTCCAAACCGGTATCTGCCGTAGAGAAGTGCCGCCGCAAAAATGCAGCTTCCAAGCACACCGGCCGCCGTATCCGCGCCGCTTTCTTTCCCGCTTTTTGCTGCATCTGTACTTTCTGCCGCATCTGCATTCCCTGCTTCCACAAAATTTACCGTAAAGATCTCATCCCCGCCAAGATAACGCTCATTTGCGGCAAGAACAGCCTCTGCCGCTTCGGTACTGCTTTCTTCAAACAGTGTGCCATTTTCCGATTCCGCCTTTAATAGTTCACTGCTTAAAAACCGGAACAACACCGCATATACGCTCTCTTTTGCGACCATCCCTTTGGTCGTGGCAGTACTGTAAATATAAGTCACGCTGTCTGTAAGATCCCGATCCGCCATTGCCTCATCGAGGCTCTGCGGCAAAACAAATCCGCAGTCATATTCCCCCCGGTAAACAGCATTTTTTAATTCTTCTTCGCCGGAAACTTCCACAAACGCAAGCCCGCCTTCCTGATGAAGCAGTGCTTCTTTGGTCTTTTCCGCGTAGATTCCATTCTCCGCAAAGATCCCGATACGTGTATTTTTCGCACTTGGCAGAATCATATTCTGCACCAGATACAGTAAAAACAGGACACCAACAAGAAACAGATAAAAAGAGGACTTTTTTAACTGCCGTTTCCCTGCCATCCGGATCCATTTTCCATAAAAAACAAAGTTATCGTTTTGTTTTTTCATATAACACAAAAGCTCCCGCCCCTCCAAAAAATATGCTGCCAAAAATGAGCACAAGCATCGTTTTTATTTCCACCTTCGTCCAGAGAAGTCCGGTCAGATATTTCTGCCACCACGCAAGCGGAAGTACACCGGAAAGTTTTTGCATCCATCCCGGGAAAGCCGCCATCGGAAACAGCCCGCCTGCGCAGATGATCAGAAATACTGCTATCAGAAGATAGATGAGCCCTCCGTTTTCCGAATCTCCCAGTAACGCGAAAACAAAGTGAAAAAACGCCGCAAGCGCCAGTGCATAGAAGAAAAATCCCGCGATCTGCCTTGGGAAGATCATTGCAACGGATCCGATCATTTTTGCATACACGATGTTAAAAGCGACATAGCAGCCGGTTAAGACCAGCCAGAGGTCAAGCGCCATCACAAAGATCCGCATCACCGACTGAAGCGGCGCATTCACGCCGATCCTGCGCAGACACCGCATAAAATCCCGGCTCTCTGACCGATACAGCGACAGAAAACAAACTCCAAAAACGAGACTTAACACCTCTGCCCCGCACACGATATAAAATTCGCCCAAACTTACAGCTCCAAGCGGAGTCTCTTCCTGCTCCGCAAAAGTGCTGTTTCTCGCAAAAGCATAAGAAAGATAAAGATAGGAAAGTTCATATTCCATATCACTTTTGGACATGAAAAGCCGGTATTCTCCCGCTGCTTCATCCACGGCATAGACCGCCGCCTGCGCAGTCTGAAGCATGGAAACTCCCGCGCGCACGAGTTCCGTAAATACCGCTTCATCAAATGGGCTGTCCGGCGCAAGCAGGATATCCACCGGCGTGTTGACACCGTCATTTACGTCATCATAAAAATCCTCCGTCAGAAGGATCACCGCCGCGAGTTTCCCATCCGCCAGCTCCTCTCTTGCTGTCTCCTCATCCGGATAACTGAAATTGCAGATACTGTCCACGCTGTCCATTGCGGAAACAAGCTTCATTGCCATTCTTGTATTCGTCTCCTGATCCGGCACGACAACTCCGATATTCATTTTTACAAAGGTCTGCGACTGTAACATGAAATGGCAGATCAACGCAAGCGCCAGTCCAAGCACAACGGTCGTGACCAGAAACGATTGTATAAAAAAAGGGATCACTCGAATCCCTTTTTTTAATTCAATTCGCAAATATGCAAATATTCTCTTCATCTTTTTATCCTAAAACAGACCTCTGGTAAGATCCTGAATGTCATAGACCAGATCATAAAAATCATCCTCAGAAGCCGTTCCGATATCAAAGACATCGCCCTCCGGTTTCTTGATGTTTGAGCCACGCTTTAAGGTAAGCTTTAACGTGGATGCACTGTACAGATCTTCCATGTCAATGACGAGTCCCTTGTCAGAATTGTCGATGGTCGCCATGATATCCCCGTCATCCGTTTCGATCTCCAGTTCCTTATTCGCATAATCATAATTAATGCTTGCAAGTGTTGTCTTTTCTCCGTCATAGACCTCTACGATCTTGGTCTTTTCCACGGAATCCTCTGTCTTTCCAAGGATTTTGAGCGTACCGCTATCCCCGTTTAAGCCATAGGTAATAAATGTATTCTGAGTCGGTGTGGTACCTCCGCGGAATTCCACATCAAGTTCCATATCACCAGTTTCATCGGTTCCTGTCACAACAACTGCTGCCAGTCTGTTTTTGTAAATATAAAATGTCACATCAAGATCCGGCATTCCATCGATCTTATCCTTTAAAGAATCAAACGCATTGCAGTCGAAATCTTTCAGGTCTTCATCATCCAGTCCAAGCTCTTTGCACATGGTCTTGACATCATCGATCGTGTTTTTATTATAAGTATCATAAACTTCAGAAAGTTCATCCAGGCACGCATCCACATTTTCTTCTGTGAGCGTAGTGGTATAACCCTTGCAGGACACATCCTTGCCTTCGATCTGGAACGTTGCCTTCGGAGCGTTCACAAACTCCAGCGCATCATAGTTTTCTTTTAACACCTGCAGATAGTCCGCACTCATCTTTGCGCTTGCCGCCATATCATTCATGGAGGTCAGGCAGAGATCATCAAACGCGTCAAAGAACTTGTTGCCAAGTATATCTGCCGCATATCCGTCTTTTTCTTCATTAAAATAGTAACCAAATACATCCGGATAAAGCTTCGGAACACTGATGAGCAGTCCATCTTCATCCATATATTCATGAAAATCCACACTTACACCGGAATATTCCACTTTTCCGTTGACACTGTGCATTTTCTGCTCTGCATTCTGCTGATAGGATGCCTTGATCCCGATATCTTTCCCGTCTGTCTCGCCTGCCAGTTCCACTGCCAGTGTATAGTTTCCGCCGGCGATCAGGGTTGTTCCCGGATTCAGATCCTTCATAAGTTCATTTGGAACAAATGTATTTTTTGCTGCTTTTAAAACCTTTTTATTTTTGCTTGTAAACACGCCGCTTGCCGCACAACAGATGATGGCGATCACGATCACCGCGATCACGCCAAAAATAACGCCAAGCAGTATCTTCATATTCTTTTTGTTTGACGGCTGAGGCGCTGCCAGCGGATCATATGGATTCTGCGGCGGTGGTGTCTGTGTCGTATTCTTTCCTGCCACATATGGATTTTCCGGCTGTGGTGCCTGTGCCACATTCTGTCCGGTCACATATGGGTTTTCCGGCTGTGGTGCCTGTGCCACATTCTGTCCGGTCACATATGGGTTTTCCGGCTGTGGTGTCTGTGCCACATTCTGCCCGGTCACCGGGTCAAATTTTGTTTCATTGTTCTCACTCATGCTTGTTTCTCCCTTTTTTAATTTTTTCCAGAACATTTCCGGTATCTGCTATCTCTTCGGTTCGTCCTTCTTCCATATAATAAATGCGGTCACACAGCGCAATTTCCGACGCATCATGCGTTGCCATAACGACAATGCCGTTCCGCGCAGTAAAATCACGGATAAATTCATGGATACTCTCCTTAAAGAAAATATCAAGCGCCGCCGTTGGTTCATCCAGTACCAGGATCGGCACATCATCCGCTGCCGCACATGCGATACTGAGCCTGCGTTTCATGCCTCCGGACAGTTTTTTCACCGGAAGATGAAGCATCTCTGTAAGTGCAAAACGGCTGATCACCTGCTCTAACGCCTTTTTATCCTTTCGGCTCCAGAGCGCAAGGTTATCACGCACACTCAAATCTTCCAAGAGAGGATTTCCCTGCGGCACAAATCCGCACATGTGTGTAAAAACTCTGTGATCCGTAAGCGGTTTTTTCTGGAAAAACGTAAGATCCCCGTCATCCGGTTTCTCTATTCCGGCAAGAATGGACAAAAAAGTACTCTTTCCGCATCCGTTCGCACCAATAATGCCGATACATTCCCCGGGTGCCCCGAATATGGAAACATCTTTTAATATCTCACGTCTGCCAAGTTTTTTCCTAATATGCTCCGCTTTTACCATAAGTCTCCCGTCTCGCCAAAAAATAGCACTTTTATTATATGGTATCCTGCTGTCTACTGTCAAACATTTCCCGTTTTATCTCGGCGATCAGCTCCCGCTCATCCATCGGATACTTCTTTCCCTTGATCTCCTGATAATCTTCGTGGCCTTTTCCGGCAAGGACGATCACGTCCCCTTCCTTCGCGTTTGCCATGCAGTAGGCGATCGCTTCTTTGCGATCCGGGATCGCGACATATTTTCCACCGATCTTTTTTACCCCGACCAGAATATCATTAATGATCGCGATCGGCTGCTCAAAGCGCGGATTGTCTGATGTCACCACCGTAAAATCCGCAAGTCTCGCGGACACCTCTCCCATCTCATAACGCCTTGCCTTTGCGCGGTTCCCCCCGCAGCCAAACAGGCAGATGAGACGTTTCGGCTCATACTCCCGCAATGTGGTAAGCAGGCTTTCAAGCGCCATTGCGTTATGCGCGTAATCGATCATTAACGTATAGTGTGAGGACACCGGTACGATCTCGATCCTGCCTTTTACCGCCACATCCGCCAGTGCTTTTTTGATCTCAGGCACAGTGACTGCAAAATGACGGCAGACCGCGATCGCCGCAAGCGAATTGTATACACTGAAACGCCCGGGCACGTTGATATCCACATCAAAATCCATAACTCCGCCCACATGATAACGAACCCCGATCTTTCCCGGTTCATGCACAAGTTCCATCTGCTCCGCCCGCAGATCGGCATCCGCGCCAAATCCAAAGGTTTCCACACTGCAGGTGCGTCCCTCTAAAACGCCGGACACATGCTCACTGTCCACATTAAACAGACCAACTTTGCACTGTTTGAACAGGAGGCTCTTGCAGTACATATATTCCGCAAAGTCCTTGTGCTCATTTTCCCCGATGTGATCCGGCTCGAGATTGGTAAATACCCCATAATCAAACTGTATTCCCGCCACGCGGTCGAGTTTTAAACCCTGCGAGGAAACTTCCATGACCACTGCGGAAAGTCCCGCCTCTGCCATCTTTGCAAAAAGTTCCTGAATATCATAGGACTCCGGCGTTGTGTTTTTCGCGTCCTGCCGCCTGTCTCCTATGATGACCTCGATCGTGCCGATCAGTCCTGTTTTGATTCCGCCCTGTTCCAGAATGGATTTTATCATGTAGGAAGTTGTGGTCTTTCCCTTTGTCCCGGTGATTCCGATCGTTTTCAGTTTTTCTGCCGGATAGTCAAACCAGGCAGCCGACATGAGCGCAAGCGCCAGACGGGTATTTTTTACCCGGATGACCGTAACGTCTTCCGGTGCTTCCACCTCTTTTTGCACAACAAGCACTTTTGCGCCTTTTTTTACCACCTCAGGGATAAAATCATGCCCATCCTGCATACTCCCCGAAATGCACGCAAACGCAAATCCCTCACTCACTTTTCTCGAATCATAGGCAAGACCCTTCACTTCCTGATCCGTGCTGCCCTGTCTTACCTCATATTCCGTTTTTTCCAGTAACTCAGCCAGTTTCATGGAACTCCACCCTTTCTCTATCTGATTGTTTCGATTTCTCCTTCATATACTGTGACTGCCGGCCCGGTCATAAAGATATGATTGCTCTTTTCCTCATACTCTATGGTCAGATCTCCGCCAAGGAGATGTACCAGCACCCGGTGCCCGGTCCGTCCGGTTAAAATACACGCCATCACACTTGCGCAGGTTCCGGTTCCGCACGCCAGTGTCTCTCCCGATCCGCGCTCCCAGACACGCATGTTGATCTCTTCACGGCTTAACACCTGCACAAATTCGGTATTGACCCGCTTCGGAAACATTTCATGGTGCTCAAAAAGCGGTCCGTAAGAAATAAGATCAAGCCCTGCGGTATCCGGCACAAACACGACCGCATGTGGATTTCCCATGGAAACGCATGTCATCTCCCATGTTTTTCCTCCAACCTCGACCGGAACCCCGATAACTTCCGCTTTGTCCGATACCACCGGGATCTGTGCCGCTGCAAGAACCGGTTCGCCCATATCCACACGCACCTGCACCACTTTTCCCTGTTCTGTGAAAAGATCCAGCTGTTTGATGCCGGCTCCGGTCTCAACCGAAAGCCCTGTCTTTTCTACGATATGATGATCGTACACATACTTCGCCACGCAGCGGATGCCATTGCCACACATCTCACCCTCCGAACCGTCCGCATTGAACATGCGCATGCGCACATCCGCCCGATCGGAAGGACAGATCAGGATCAGCCCGTCGGAACCGATGCCAAAATGACGGTCGCTCACACGTCTGGCAAGCTCTGCCGGATTGTCTACTTTTTCTTCCAGACAATTTATATAAACATAATCATTTCCACAGCCATGCATCTTTGTAAATTTCATCATCCATTCTCCCATCCTTTTATTTTATGCAACACACTGCCGCCGCGACAGCATTTCTTCTTATTTTATAAAAATATTATACATGGCACTTTTTGAAACAAATATATATTATGTGCTAAATACATTGCAGATAGTGCTTTTTCGAATATTGCTTGAAATTTACCTCTATGCATATTATAATGAAGTCACAAAAAGAAGCAATCGCCCACAAAGTGGTTCGCTTCCCGTTTAAGGCTAAAGCCTACCTCGGACCGCCAAGTACAAGGTAGGCTTTTTTATTTTCGCTTATTATTCCTATCAATGTAGGTAAGCAATGCTATCAGGAACGAACCGCCCAAAAACAATAACTCCAGGATCTGGTATGTATCCATCCGCATCACCTCCCTTCTTTTGCAAGTCCGGGAGGGTATCCACCTTGTAACACGATGCTTCTTGTCTGAAAGTGTAGCATAGTTCTTTTTCCCCAACAACGCATTTCATAAACTTTTAATGTTTCCTTTATCCCCATTTTATATCTTTTTGTTATAATGATAAATGTAGAAATTAAACGGGGGATTTTACATGAAAGGAAAAAACAATTCAGAATCAAACACATCAAATATTACAAACATAGAAATCAACAACCACATCGAGGTCAATCAGTATGTAACCGAACAGAACAATGTCTTTTCGGTCAATGAGCTCGTGCCGATGCAGCGCGGTGTAGATGACAGCATGGAAAAGATCGCGGATATCACCGATGAATTTTCCCAGACGATGGAACCGATCTTACGGATGTACAACGCCGCCATGTGTGTGACAACGGCAAGGCTTGATATCATCAAGGATGAATTCAAGTTCCGCAAACAGCGCTGTCCGATCCACCATATCGACACGCGCTTGAAATCCGCGCAGAGTATTCTTGGCAAGTTACAGAAAAAGGATCTGAATCTGACCCTTGGCTGTGCCTGCAACAACATTTTTGACATTGCGGGGGTGCGTGTCGTGTGCCCGTATATCAAGGATGTCTATCTGATCCGTGACCGCATTATGGCACAGGATGACCTTTACATCATTGATGTCAAAGACTACATTGAGAATCCGAAACCGAACGGCTACCGCAGCTTACATATGATCGTACGCGTTCCGGTCTATTTCATGAACAAAAAACAGCTGGTTCCGGTGGAGCTTCAGATCCGCACGCTCGCCATGGATCTCTGGGCAAGTCTGGAGCATGATATCAAATATAAGACCATCAGCAACGGCATTGTAAATACCGAAGATTTTTCCGATGAGCTTTTAGAATGCAGCCGCCTCATTTATCAGGCAGAGGAAAAAATGGAACACATGAATTCCGCACTGGAACCTTAAACCGTCATCTCTGCTCCGTCCTCTTTTCCGCCGTTTTCTCCGCCGCAAGCGGAAGCAGCACCCGGATATCCGCACCCTTTTTTGCCGCCCTGATCTCAAATTTTCCGCCATGGGAGAGAACGATCTGCTTTACCACAAAAAGCCCCATGATATGCGGTCTGCTGACGGATTCCTTCTCAGTCTGCGGCTGCCCGGCTATTTGCCCGCTCTGCTGTCCGCTTCCCATCTGTTCTTCTTCCAGTCCCTGTATCACGTTCTCCGGTATCCCGCAGCCATCATCCTTCATCTCCGTCACAAGCCAGCCCATCCCGCTTCCATCTGTGCAGGTATTCATAGTTATGTCAACCGTGCAGCCATTCTCATTATGGCGGATGCTGTTCCCGATCAGATTTTCAAACGCCCGCGTCAAAAGGCTCACATCCCCTGTGATGAGGATCGGCTCCACTTTTCCCGCCGCATCGAAATGGATCTCATAGCACCCGGCAAGTCCGTTATTATAATACGAGGTAACGATCTGCCGCATCAGCTTTGCGGGATGAAACTCCTCCTGCCGCAGCGGCTGCATCTGATACTGCAGTTTTGATGTCAGGTTCAGATCCTCGATCAGATGCTTGATCTTCACGCCCTGATCCCGTATGATACCAAGCTGTTTTTTCTGCTCGGCGTCCATATTTTCCGCAGAAAGAAGCTGCTCGGCATAGCCCATGATCATCGAAAGCGGTGTACGGATATCATGCGACACCCCAGCGATCCAGTTTGTCCGCGCTGTATCCCGCGCCTCGATCACGGCTTTCTGCCGCTCCAGACGTTCTGATGTCTGATTTAACTTTTCCGCCAGTTCTCCCGTCATGCCCTTTTCCTGCAAATAAATACTTTCTTCTTTTGCAAGATCTTCGATCCCCGCAGCCAGCGGACGAAGCGAACGGTAAAAATGCAGTCCGAAGAAAAAACAAAATAAAAGGATCAGCCCTCCGTTTGCCAGAAGTATGGTTCTAAACATCGATCCGATCTTTTTCATAAACGGCATTCCAAACTCCATCTGGTGTTTCCAGACACTGTCCTTTTCCTCTCCGACTACAAGCAGCTTTTCACCCTGCTTCCAGCACTGCACCGGGTAGTCGTCCAGATACCACTTGCTGAACGCCGCAACATCCGCCGCTGTATACCTCTCGGGGAAATCCTCCGGTGTGTCATAGCTCCAGATGACATTTCCCCCGGCATCCAGCAGAAATGCCCATGCATAACCATTTAAAAGCGTTTCTCCCTGATCTGTAAGGACATAACCGTCCCCGCTGTTTTGGATCTCCCGCGCGATCTGCGAGATTTTTCCCTTTGCTTCGCTCTGCGTTCCATAATGCAGGGTCAGTCCTGCTAACAGCATGAAATTCAGCACTAAAACCATACAGGTGATGAAAACTGCCGTGCCGACGTAATTTCGCATAATCTTAAATAGACTTTTCATTCCGCCACCTCTTTTGCCAGCCGGTAGCCGAGTCCCCGCACGGTCAAAATATATTCCGGTTTCGACGGATTGTCCTCGATCTTTTCCCTGAGATGCCTCATATGCACCATCAGCGTATTTTCATAGCCATAATAGCCATCCCCCCAGACTGCCTCGCAGAGCATGTCAAAAGTCACGATATTGCCCCGGTTGTCCGCCAGCTTCTTTAAAATAGCAAGTTCCTTCGCCGTAAGCGCACTTTCTGCGCCATCTTTTTTTATCGTTGCGCTCCGAAAATCCACCTGGGCATTTCCAATCTTTATCCCGGCAGTCTGCACGGGATTTAGCACCGTGCGGTAAGTCCGTTTTAGGATCAATGAGACCCGAAGCAGCAGCTCCTGCGTCAGAAAAGGCTTTGTGATATAATCATCGGCACCAAGCCCAAGTCCGAACAGCCGGTCCTGATCCTCATCGCGCGCCGAAAGAAACAATGCCGGAACATCCTCTTTTGCCCGGAATTCCATAAATAAATGAAATCCGTCGCCGTCCGGCAGATTCACATCAAGGATCATAAAATCCGGTTGTTCATTCTCAAAAAGCTCCCTTGCCTCCCTGCAGTTTTTTGCGGGAAACAGCCTGTTATAACCTTCCCCGGCCAGTATTTTTAACAGCAGTTCCAGAAGTTCTGCATTATCGTCCACCAGTAATATTTTTGCGTCCTGTATCCGTTCCATAAAATCTGCTCCCATCTCTTTTCTTTCCACAATTATAGCGGTTTTCTATGCTTTCCAAAAGAAATCCGGGCAAAATTTAAGGCAAATTTAAGGCAGCGCAGATTTTCAATTTATTTTTCAGTGCGTCTTGCTTTTTTTTACAGAATGGTGTTATAATAAACTTCGTCAAATGGGGATATAGCTCAGTTGGGAGAGCGATACGTTCGCAACGTATAGGTCAGGGGTTCGAGTCCCCCTATCTCCATTTTTTCTATACCCAAATTTAAGCTAATCTTAATGGGCACTTCAGTCAGATCTAAGACCTCTGCTTTATCTTAGACTTATCGCAGGACAGCGACAACACATCTGTCCCGGCTAAGAAAGAGAGGTATCCATCATGAACTACGCAATCCAGACAAAAAATCTATGCAAGGAATATAAGGGTGAACTGCGTGTTTCCCACTTAAATTTAAACATACCATCCGGCTGTGTTTACGGTTTTTTAGGTCCGAACGGTGCCGGAAAAAGCACGACCATGAAAATGATGCTAGGACTTGTAAAACCGACCGACGGAGCTGTGCGCATCCTCGGCAAAACCATGAATGAGAAAAACAGACTTACCGTTCTTTCCATGATCGGTTCGCTGATCGAATCACCTGCCTACTACGGACATTTAAGCGGACGGGAAAATCTTGAGATCGCCGCAACGTTAAAGGGCGTAAACAAAAAGTCCGTCTCCCATGCCCTTGAAATCGTACATTTAAACGACGTCGGGAATAAGAAGGTAAAACATTACTCGCTCGGCATGAAGCAGCGTCTCGGCATCGCCTGTGCCTTACTCGGAAATCCGAAACTGATCCTGCTTGACGAACCGACAAACGGTCTCGATCCTGCCGGTATTCAGGAGATCCGCCAACTGATCTGCCGCCTCCCGAAACAGTATGGAATGACCGTACTCGTTTCCAGCCACCTGCTGTCTGAGATCGACCAGATGGCGGCCGAAATCGGCATTATCGATCACGGAGAGCTCTTATTTGAAAATTCTCTCCATGTACTGCACGCCCACAGCCAGGAAAGTCTGCATCTGCGCACCTCCGAACCGAAACGCGCGCTTGCCCTGTTAAAGGAGAAGCATGTTCCGGCATCACTTTCCACCTCCGGGCCGGATCGCAGAGATACTATCCTTTCTCTGCCAATGCTTTCCGACTCTGAGCTTTCCGGCGTTCTACGTGCACTGATCACGGATCACATCGAAGTTTTTCGGATCGAAGAATCCAAAAAGAGTCTGGAAGACATCTTCTTAGACCTGACCGGAAGGAGTGTGTGCTTATCATGATCGCAGCTTTTCATACAGAATTGAAAAAAATGCGGCGGCGCCATTTTCCACTGCTGATGCTCTGCCTGTACGGCTTTCTGTTTTTGTGGTGCGCCATGGATTTTCGAAATGTGGATGATGCTGCCCGTGCAAGTGGTTATTTTTCCATGCTTTACAGCCTTCCTACCATCAACACGGTCGTGTTTCCTTTATTTCTCGCGGTACTTGCGAGCCGCATCTGGGACACCGAGCACAAGGGAAACACACTGAAGCTGTTATGTACACTGGAAAAGCGCGGGAATATCTTTTTTGCCAAATCCCTGATCGGAACCCTGCTTTTTGCGGTAACTGCGTGCTTTGAATGCCTGCTTATCCTGTTCTTTGGAAAAAAACTTGCATTCACACAGCCGCTTCCGGTCACACATCTGATCAGCTTTTTTGTGACCACTTTTCTGACCGGCACATGCATCTATCTGTTTCAGGAAATCCTTTCGTTTTTCTTTGATAACCAGATCATTCCACTTGCGCTCGGTCTGATCGGCTCCTTTTTCGGACTGTTTTCACTGTTTTTTTCGGAAACATTTGCCCAGTTTGTCATCTGGTCCTATTTTTGCCAGCTCGCGACCGTCCACATCAACTGGGATCCTGCGGCGCGCACGGTTTCCTACCTGGAATCACCGCTCTCCACCGGTCATCTGCTCGTTATCCTGATCCTGCTTGTTCTGGCAGGTATCATCGGAACCGCTTTATTTGAAAGAAAGGATGTTTAATATGTTAAGATCATGCATACGCGCAGAACGAAAGAAACTGAGATCCTCTGCCATCTGGCTCCTGTTTCTGATCGTACCTGTTTTTCCCGCCATTATGGGAACCTTTAATTACCTCGGCAATCTTGCCGTCTTAAAAAATGGCTGGTACAGCCTGTGGACCCAGCACACGCTGTTTTATACGGACTTTTTCTATGCTCCTCTGATCGCCGCCTATGCCGCGTATCTCTGGCGCATGGAACATTTAAACCACAACTGGAACTTTCTTATGACCGCGCCGGTTCCATTAAAAGATCTGATCCTGGCAAAATTCATCGTCCTGTTTCAGATGACCGTTTTCACCCAGATCTGGATCGGCATCCTGTTTTTCGTTTGCGGAAAACTCGCCGGTCTGCCCGGTCTGATGCCGCTTTCCTGTATTTTCTGGCTGTTTCGCGGCTGTATCGGAAGTCTCGGGATCATTGCGCTGTCCCTACTACTTTCCATGGTCATCCGGAGTTTTTCCGTTCCGGTCATCCTTGCCCTGTTCGGCAGCATCGTAAGTCTTGGCATAGTTGCAAAGGGCGCCGGCTATTTCTGGCCTTATGCGCTTATGATGCTCGCAATGAACGCGAATTCCGCTACGGATAATATGGCAGGCACTTATGTGCCGTTTCTGTTTTCTGCCGCGCTTTTCCTGTTTTTATTCCTGGAAACCGCCATTTTCCTGTTAAAAAAGAAAGATGTTCACAGCGTTTAACTGCTGCGAACCCCTTTCCCTCTCTTATATGCTCTATCTTTATGCTGTTTTCCAGCTCTACTGCGCCAGATTTTCGTTGCAGAACAGTTCAATGTCATTTTCGATCATTGTGCTGTCGCAGTCTGTTGCAATACCGGATGCAAGCCAGTATGCATACGGATCAGCGTCCTTACTTCTCCTCACCCCGCCGGAATACTTCCATCATCTCCGCTGTCAGCGAGATATCATTGTCGGTCGGCGGCATATTTTCCCTGGTAAACCAGGTCGCCTCTCCGAGCTCGTCCTCCTCTAACGTGATGTCATCCGCTCCATCCAGTTCCGCGAAAAAGCCGACTAAAAGTGTTCCCGTAAATGCCCACGGCTGGTTTTTGTAATAGCGGATGTTCTTGACCGAAAGCCCGACCTCCTCTTTTACTTCCCTTGCCACGGTCTGTTCCAGTGTCTCTCCGATCTCCGAAAAGCCGGCGATCAGCGCGTATTTTTTATAATCACGGTCCGCATATTTTGTAAACAGGATGCGGTCTCTTTCCGGATCGATCAGACCGATGATGACCGCCGGTGAGATCACCGGATAGACGATCTCTCCGCACTTCGGACAGCGCATTGCGCGCTCCTTTTCATCCGGCTCTAACTGCCCGCCGCATCTTCCGCAAAACTGATGACTCTCCCGCCACTGATACAGATTAAATGCCGTAATGCCCGCAAACGCAAGATGACGCGGCGCGTAGGTACGGAAAATGTTTTTCCTGCACCTGCAAAGCCCCGGTATTTTGTCCACATCCGCATTGCGCAAATAGAAAAATCCGGTGTCATCGATCTGAAAAAGATAGCGGTACTCTGCCTCCTGTTCCCCGATCCGCGCTTTTACCTCCTCAAATGTGAGCATCCATTTATTCTTTTCATCTAACAGCACCTCATTTCCGTCAAAGATCAGCACGATATCCTGCGCCTTCGGTGCGTGCGGTGTAAATTCATTGTGATAAACATGCGGAAAAATATCCTGTATCATATCTGCTTCCTTTCCTCGTCCCCATTACAGAGCCGAAATGCTTCCCGCATCCCGCTCTGATCCGTGGCCGTCAAATAAAAAAAGTATAAGACCTGCATCATCAGCCAGTGTCTTATACTTCTGTACTCTTTTTTATCGGGCATCCCGCTTTGAATCCGGACCACAAACGTTACCTCCGTAGTTAGCTCGGCCCAGGCGACCTCACGGCACATAAGAGCTCTTACTTAGTGCTGCTTTGTTCCCAACCTGACACGGTTCGTAAGTTCCTATTGCGTAAGACCCAGACTTCAACGCCACTTGCGAAGGGCAGCTTTACAACCCAAAAACCCGCGGCGGGATATCACCCCAGCTCTAGCGGATTGCTGGTACAGGGTACCGCTACTCCCCCGGCTGCCCGAGTTCTTTTAGTATAACGGTTTTTCATGGGGTTGTCAATTCCTGTTTCGCCTTTTTGTTGCGCACACGCAGCTCCTTAAAAAAGCGGCTTAATATCTCTGAGCACGCTTCCTCAAGCACTCCCCGCTCAAGCTCCACCTGATGATTAAACTCCTGCATCTGAAGCAGATTTAACACCGAGCCGGCGCAGCCCGCTTTGGGGTTCATACATCCGATCACGACCTTTTTCATGCGCGACTGCACGATCGCCCCGGCACACATCTGACATGGCTCTAAAGTCACATACATCGTACAGTCCTCCAGCCTCCAGTCACCGGTCTTTTTGCTGGCTTTTTTTATCGCCGCGATCTCGGCATGCGCCAGCGTGACCTTGTCCGTATTTCTGCGGTTGTAACCACGGGCAATGATCTTTCCGTCCTGCACGATCACGCAGCCGATCGGCACCTCTCCGATCTTATACGCCTTCTTTGCCTGTTTTAGCGCTTCGCGCATGAATTTTTCCTGTTCTTCCACCGGCTCATCCTTCCTTCCCGCACATATTTTTATTTCGCATCGGTCAATATCTGCTATAATAATAACATAGAATTCAAATATAGCAAAATTTACGGAGTAGACCAAACTATGAACCTGATTTATGAGACTGACCGACTGATCTTAAAAGTACTGCGCCCGGAGGCCGCAAAAAAAGTCCTCTGTTTCTATCTGGACAACAAAGAACTTTTTGAAAAATATGAAGCCAGCCGGCCGGACAATTTTTATACCGTAAAATACCAGAAATCCGTTCTGCTATGCGAATATAATCTGACCGTGCAGCTTTCCGCCGTGCGCTTTTATGTGTTTTTAAAAGACGATCCCGACCGGATCATCGGAACCATCTGTTTCCGCGACATCACACGCTCTATCTATGACAGCTGTGAGGTTGGTTATAAATTTGACGAGCGCTTCTGGCACCATGGCTATGCGACGGAAGCTCTGATCGAGGGCATTGATATCATGTTCGGCGATCTCGGTCTGCACCGGATCACTGCATGCGTCATGCCCGGAAATACCCCGTCCATCCGCCTGCTCGAATCCCTCTATTTCAAGTGCGAGGGACTGCTCCGGCAAAACGCCCGGATCCAGGGCGAATGGGCCGACCATTATCTTTACAGTCTCATTCATCCATAAAACGATACCAGTAGCCAAATTGCCCGGTCTTTACCCCGGTGTCCTTTTCCTGTCGGAATTCCGGGAATCCAAAGACCGCCGCAAGCACTTTTTCCTGGTTCTGGTAAATGCCCGGCACGCCGATAAACCACTTTCTCCCGCTCTCATTTTCCACTTTCCCAAGGAGCAGATGGCGGTAATTGAAAAAACCGTGCAGCAAAAAACTGTTGCTGCCGAGATACCAGTATTTCTTTGGCAGTTCCCGCAAATCCTTTAATTCCATGTGGATCCCGGAGATCTCCGGCATATTTTCAAACAGGTTTTTTGCTCCGTACATCCCGTTAAGCTTTTCCCATAAATCCATCCACATATCCCCGGATCGCTGCGCTTCCGGCTGCAGTTCCTCCGTCTGCTGTTCCCGGGATTGCTGTGCCTGCACGCTCTCGACCTGCAATTTCTCCATCTGACCGGATTCCTCCGGCTCCTCTGCTGCGTCCTCCGCCTGCTCCACCGGGATCTCTTTTGTCTCCTCATAGGGCTTAAAGTTTTCCCGGTAGATTGCCTTTTCATCCCACTGGCTCGCAAACATCACCGTATTATCCAAAAAGATGAGAATCCCTTTCATATCCTTCATGCAATAGGGTGTCTCGCCCACTCCATTACAGTTTAACTGGCGCACAAAATCGCCGCAGCCGTTTACCAGCGCGATCTCGCCGATCTCCACGCCGACGATCACCTCATTTTCCCGCACAAAAAGATAGACCGGACACTTCACATTGGTATATCCGGTTCGTTTCAAATGGATCTCCACCTGACAGTAATCGCCCCGGATATCCACCTTGGCAAACCCGACATTCTGATTTTTGTTATTATTCTCATAAGCATAGATATATGTAACAAATCGCTGCATAAAAGGCCTCCCTGTATCTACTATGTTCTATCCTATTCCGAAAATATTTTATTCATACCTACAATTATTCACTTTTGCACATGGCAGTTTTTTCCTTACGGTGCTATAATAATTGCCAAAAAGAACGGAGCGATCACATGAACATTCATTATACCATCCACAAAGTCGCAGACCTGCTTGGTATTTCCGCCGACGCGATCCGCCTTTACGAGCGGGAAAACCATACCGTAAAATCCAATATGACCGCACTTCACGACCACACCAAGGATATGCAGAAGATCATCGGTATCATCCAGCAGATCTCCTCACGCACGAATCTGCTCGCGCTAAATGCCACGATCGAGGCAGCCCGTGCCGGGGAAGCCGGAAAAGGCTTTGCCGTTGTCGCGGAGGAGATCCGTATGCTTTCCGAACAGGCCAAAGACTCTACGGAAAATATTGAATCGATCATCACCAAGTTAAATGACAACGCGACCGATACCATCACGTCGATGGATACCGTGATGAATGAGATGGAAAAATCTGAGGATATGAATGAAAAGACCAGACTTTTGACAGAGACCAATAAGACGCTCATCGATGACACCAACACGCTTTCCTCAACGAGTGAGGAGATCAGCGCTTCCTCCGAGGAAACCTGCGCGATGTGCTCCGATAACGCAGAATGATTTAAGACGGTAAACAATGTGATCGCAGAACTTACGGCAGACGCCGGTAAGACGAATGTGTTTATTGAGGAATATGACCGTATGCACGCTTCCGGCACAGAAGAAATTCACGAAACCGTAGAACGCACAGCCTAGTTCTTTACTGTGTTTTAGCGTTTTTACACATTGTTCTTTTATATTTTTTGTATTTTTTATGTTTTTTGCACAAAAAGAAGTTGACTTTTCTTAAAACCTGTATTATATTATATGCAGAAACACAAACAAGCCAAACTCCTTAAAAGGATACCTTCCTTTTATTTTATCCTAAACTCCCCAAAAAGAGAGGACGTCACGTCCTCTCTTTTTACTGTCTTTTTTCTTTTTTATTTACCGGGAAATCTTTGTTATGAGATCATTGGATAAAAAGTACGGCGCGTCATCAAACGGATTGATCACGATCCCGTCATTCCCGTTTTGACTGAGCGCAGCTGCTTCCCCAAAGGTCTGCACTGCCGTCTTCTTCGGATGTTTTTCGTCAAAGACATTCTGCCATCTAAGCAGCGCTTCCGGATCCGTAAAGACCGGGATCGCAGAGGTTCCATCCGTGTTTGCCACCGTTGGGAAGGACAGGTTTGTTCCATCCGCAAACACCGCCATCATAAATTTGGCATGCGCGATGTTGTAATGAAACAACCGCAGAAACTCCGGCTCCTTTTCAAACTTCGCGTAACCCGAAAGCAGTCCGCGCAGCTGTGGATTTTCCACCGTTTCCTTCTGCTCCGCCATCTGATCCGGACGGATATTGCTGAGCACGGCAAATCTCTGTATATTTTCCCGCCGCATATTTTCAAAATGCAGAGAAACCATGCAGTTTTCCGCTTCCTCTGCGCCTCTTCCCGGAGCAAGCTCTAACTTATCTACTCTCACCGCAGCAAGCGGAACGCCGGGATGATACAGATAAACGGCATCTCCCACATGCACCTTTCCGCTCACGGTTCCGACTGCCGCGATCCCGATCTGCCCCATGGAAAAGATCTGCTCTGTCAGAAATATAAACTGTCCCGCCTTCTCACGGTCTTTCTTTCCAAATAATCCCATGTTTCTTTCCCCCCGTATCTTATTTGCTGTTTGCCGGTTCGATACTGATCGATTTTCCTTTGATCTTTACGTTTTTCATCGCCTGAAGCACTTCTTTTCCATATTCACACGGAACTTCAACGAACGTATATTTATCATACATGTCGATCGCGCCGACCAGTTTACCCGGCATTCCAGATTCCCCTGCAAGCGCTCCCAAAATATCGCCCGGTTTTACCTTCTGTTTCTTTCCGATATTGATAAAGAGACGTACCATACCGTCTTCCGCGCCGGTATCACCAAAGTTGTAGTTGGCGTCATCCGCCTCGCTGCTGTCGCCCTCGCCCAGTGCCATTTTAAGGAATGCCGCCGCAATATCCATCGAAGTATAATCCGACTCATTGACCTGTTCATCGATCAGATTGATCATATCTGTCAGATCTTCCTCATCAATGATCTGCTCGATCTTATCCATGATCTTTTCCATCTTGATCTGCGCGACATCTTCGCTGGTCGGGATCGGCTGTGCAAGGATCTTGGTCTTGCAGTAGCGCTGGATATCCTTTAATTTGTATACTTCTTTTCCACGCACAAACGTAAACGCGCGTCCGGTACGGCCTGCACGTCCGGTACGGCCGATACGGTGTACATAGTACTCGTCATCCTGCGGAATGTCAAAGTTGAATACCGCCTCGACATCGTCAACATCGATACCACGCGCCGCCACGTCCGTCGCGATCAGGATCTCGGTCTTGCCGTTTCGGAAACTGTTCATGACACGGTCTCTCTGGGACTGCTTCATATCTCCGTGCAGTCCTTCCGCAAAATATCCCCTGCCCTGCAGTTCGCTCGCGAGCTCATCTACCATACGCTTGGTGTTGCAGAATACGATGGAAAGCTTCGGATCGTAGTAGTCTAACAGTCTGGTCAGCACATCCACCTTATCCTTGCGCTTTACATCATAGTAATACTGATCGATGCTCGGAACGGTGAGTTCCTTTTTTACCACCTTGATCGTCACTGCGTCTTTCTGGTATTTCTTTGTGATATCAAGGATCGCCTTTGGCATGGTTGCGGAAAATAAGACCGTCTGGCGTTCCTCCGGGATATAGGAAAGGATCGTCTCGATATCCTCACGGAATCCCATGTTTAACATCTCATCCGCCTCATCCAGCACAACAGTATGCACATGTTCACAGCGGATCGTTTTTCTGCGCAGATGATCCATGACACGCCCCGGTGTACCGATGATGATCTGTGCGCCGCCTTTTAAGGAACGGATCTGCTTTGTGATATCCTGTCCGCCATATACCGGGAGGATCTTGATCCCGTGCATATATTTGCTCAATTTGCGGATCTCATCCGCCACCTGGATCGCAAGCTCTCTGGTCGGGGAAAGGATAATGACCTGTGTCTTTTTATTGTCCGGATCTACTTTTTCAAGCATCGGGATCCCGAATGCGGCTGTCTTTCCGCTTCCGGTCTGTGCCTGGCCGATCACGTCTCTGCCGCTTAACACAACCGGGATCGCCTGTGCCTGGATCGGAGATGCTTCTTCAAATCCCATATCTTTGATACCGCGCAGAATCTGCGGGCTTAATTCCAATTCATCAAACCTTAATGTCTCCATTTATTTCCTTTCTTTCATCAAAAAAAGCTGCTATACAATCTACAAAGTTACCAAGGATTGCACAACAGCCCATAACTCTACATGTCGTTGCTATCATAGCAGAGGTATCTTTAATTGTCAAACGGTATTTCTGTGACCTGACGCACCAGCGCCAGGGATTCCTCCGTCTGTATCAGCGCCTCTTTTTCCCTCCGCGTCAGCTTTTTTATGGCAGCCTCCCGTTTCATTGCCGCCTCTTTCGTATCCGAGATCTCCAGATACACCAGCTTTAGCGGCCCACGGCCTTTCGTGTATTTGGCTCCCTTTCCACTGTTGTGCGCCCGGATGCGTTTGCGGATCTGATTCGTCCATCCAGTGTAATACGTCCCGTCCGCGCACAAAAGCATATAGGTATAATTTTTTATTTCTTCTTTCATAGACTTTCCAAAACCTTCATAAAACATACGGGCATACGATTTTATGTACACGGGATTGCATCTGCCATCCCGCTCTATAGAAAGCAATCGATAAACCGGCAGTTAAACCTGATCTTTCCTGTTGTACTTCTTCTGGTAAAAAGAGATTCGATTGCGAATTTTTAAATCCCGTCTTACCATATTATACGAAAGAATCGCTTTTCGGTTCCTGTCCGTAGATCGTTCCTTCTTTTTCTCCGAAAGCGCCGATGCTTACGTTGCTTCGCTGCTGCTTTTTCACCTGATACAGCATTCCATCCGCCGTATGTAAAAAATCCCAGATCTTTCCATCCTCGCGCGGGACATCCAAACAGATGCCCTGTGAGATCGTGACATACTCCGCCGCCGGGAAACAGCTGTGCTCCAGTCTCAGATTTATAATGCTTTCCCGCAGCTGAAGCGCCAGTTCCAGTACTTTTTCCCTGGTGCAGCCCTCGTAGATCAATATAAATTCGTCCCCGCCGTAACGCGCACCGAAGATACCGCTTTGCCGCATCAGATCCCGGATGCAGTCGGCGATATGACGGATACAGTCGTCCCCTGCCTGATGTCCGTAATGATCGTTATACTGTTTAAAGTAATCAATGTCAAGAATCTCCACGGCAAGCGGCGTCCGCTCCCGCATTGCGCGCTGAAATGCCTCTTCCGCGTAATCGTTCAACCGGAAACGGTTGTACATGCCGGTCAGCGCATCCGTCTCCGAGCGTTTCTGCAAGATACGGTTCTGCTCTTCCATGGCTTTCCGCTGTTTTGCCGTCTCCTCTAAGGATTTTCGGATATTTAACATGCTGAGCACCGTGTAACGGTTTTCGTTTTCCATCAGTTCTGCCAGCTCAAAATATTGCGCCGCCGCCTCTTTGTAATGCTCCGTCTCACCCTTTACCTTGTAATAACGGATCTTTAACGCCAGAAGCTGTCTGCGGATATGGGTGATCCCCGCTTTTGTCGCAAGCTCCTCCATGGAAGAGAGCACCGCGAGGAAATCCTCACTCTTTCCGATCAGGAAAAGCATTTCACAGTACGCGTAAAGATCATCAAACACCGAGAGAAATTCCATCGGCTGCTCCATCATCCCACGGATCTGTTCAATGCAGTCGTCCCTGCTTTTTGTGTGTCCCATGGAATTGTAACAGCGCGCCTTAAAGCAGCAAAGCGCGATCTCCTCGATCTTTCCGAGTCTGTCTTTGCAATCCTCCTCGGCTTTTTGGATGTAATACGCCGCTTTTTCCGGAAACTCCCGGTACAGGTAAGTATTTCCGATCCCAATATAATAGGTAAGAAGATAACTGAAATACTCCGGTGACATCTTCGTCTTACAAAGTATCTGATAGCCAATCTCATAGTACTGCTGCGCCTGACTGTACTCCCCGAGCCGGTTGTAGAGCGTGCCGATGTTCATATTCACGATGATCCCGACATCCTGCATGTGATATTTTTCACAATAGGAGAGCGCGCTTAAGTAATAGTCCATCGCAAGCGGCGCATTTCCACGGTTTGCGGATGTGATCGCAAGCAGATTGTAACTGCGCGAAAGAAGCTCCCACTGTCCGCTCCGGTCGAGATACGCAAGCGCGACAGACAGACTTTCAAAGAGTTTGTCCACGTTGTTCAATATGTAATAGGCTTCCCCCATGTAATAGGCGGAGAAGCCGAGTAATGTTTCATCTTTGGTCTTTCTTGCGTACTCATATAAATTTTTACAATAGTATAATGTTTTTTCCGCATCAATCCCACGGTTTCCAAGTGCGCTGCGGATCCAGTCCTGCACCTGTCCGTTCTGACTGAGTGACTCCATATGTCCCTCCTTATTCTATATCCTGATGTCGTTCATTATACTATAATTTTTCGAAAATCAAAATGTTTGTACCTAATTTTATTCAAAAAACGTGATCGGATCAATGGTCTCTTCCCCGTGGCGCAACGCGAAATAAAGGTTGCTGCCCTCAACGGAATAGTATTTGGTCGGCTCACTGACATAGCCGAGCACATCGCCCGCCTCCACATAAGCGCCCGCATGGAACGGAACTTCTTTTAACTGACCGTAAACGGCGGAATAGCCGTTGCCGAGATCCATCGTTACCGTGCATCCGGTCTCCTCGTTTGTGGAAATATCCGTAATGATGCCGTCAGCCGCGCAGGTCACCTTGTCATTGACCTCACCGGCAATGATGACCGCCGGATTGTAACGATAGGAATCGAGCGTCGCGTAATAGACGGTCTGATCCATACTGTAATTCATGATCACATTTCCCTGAAGCGGCCAGAGCAGTTCGGAGCTCTCCGAGAAATTTAACTCTGCCGTGGTCGTTCCGGTCGGAACCGCCGCCTCTGCCTCTTCTTCCACAGACTCCGTCTCCACGTCCGTTTCCACGGAAGGCATGACCTGCTCGGTCTGTGGTTCACTCACTTCCGGAAGCAGGATATTGGAAACATCCTCTGCCGGTTCCACTTCGGTTTCTTCCTCTGTCACATATTTTTCGCCATCCGGCTCTGCCTTCTGCTCATACTGCTCATTCCGATTCGTCTGCTCCGAAACGTAAATTCCTGTCATTCCCGCCGCCGCAACGACCATAAGCCCCGCCGCAAACATAAACTGTTTCTGTTTTAAAAATTTTCTCCATTTATCCTTTCTCATATCATCACCATCCATAGTCTTATTTTCTATGTATAGTGTTGACGTATTTTTACTTTTTATTCTGTTATTTCGATATTTGGAAAATAATATTTTAAAATTTCCACGCAGTCCTTCCCGTCCTTCGCGAGTTCGTTGGCTCCCCACTGGGATAATCCGTAGCCGTGTCCGAGACCTTTCGTGACAACACGCACCCGTCCGTCCACTTCCGCGATCGTAAAACACGCCGAGGCAAGCCCGAATCTGTCCCGGAACTCATCCCCGGATACCATCGTGCCGCAGACTGTCACCGAGGTCACATAACCGCCGTCATCCCTGCCGTCGATCGCGATCTGTGAGACCGGATCCGTCTCCTGAAATGCCGCATCCGGAAATATCTGCTCTAATTGTGCCAGAAATTCTGTTTTTTCAAAATAAATCACTTTCAGATAATCTTCCGACGGAAGATCCGCCTGACTGTCCACCCCGGTCAGATAAGGAAGTTCTCCCGCCGTCCTTGTCTTTCCCGCGCTGACTGCATGGTAGGGCAGCATCAGCGTGGTATTGCCGCCGTATGATACCGTGATATCTGCCGTGTCATCCACTGCATCCGCAAGGATCTGATAATCCGTGGCAAAGTTTTTCTCGCCGAACGCCGCCATCATCTCCTGGACGGAAAGTCCGCCCTCCGGCTCTCTGCCCGCCGCCACGGCATAGTCATAATTTGCGCGCGCGATCACTGCCTGCGCACGGATTGCCTCGCGCTCGCTGTCTACATGGATCTCTTTTGCCAGAATGGCGATCAGCTGTTCCCGTTCCTTTGGCATACTGCCCTGTGCCATCACCGCAGTCTCGGTAGCTGTCTCATAGACCGACTCCCCCGCAACCGGTGTCCCCTGAAAAAACACGGTCACGATATAGGGAAACAGAAATAAAAAGATTACGAGCGACAGCATGATTTTTATTTTTTCTTTCACTTTATGATCCCACCTTGTCCGTTTATTTTATGCATGGGATCTGTTTTTATGCTGTCGCTCTGCCAAATTACATTTTCTTTAAGATGATATTGCTCAGTTCGGCGAACTGTGCGAGTGAGAGCGCTTCGCCGCGGATCGTGACCGGAACGCCAAGCTCTGTGATACTCTCTTCGATCACTTCTTTGGAAAGCGTGAGCTCCCCGGAATTTTTCAGTCCGTTCGCGAGCGTTTTTCTGCGCTGGTTGAACGACGCGCGGATAATACGGAACATCAGCTTTTCGTCCTCCACCTGTACCGGCAGCTCCTTGTGTCTGGTCAGACGGATGACCGCGGAACCGACCTTCGGGCGCGGCATAAAGCAGTTTGGCGGTACGATCGCAACGATCTCCGGTGCGGCGTAATACTGCACTGCCAGCGAAAGCGCGCCATAGTCCTTGGTGCCCGGTCCGACCTGCATGCGGTCTGCCACTTCCTTTTGCACCATGACGGTGATGGAATCGATCGGCACATGGCTTTCAAACAGTCCCATGATGATCGGCGTCGTGATATAATAAGGAAGATTCGCAACGACCTTGATCGGTCTGCCTCCATTTTTCTCATCTGCCAGTTTTCTAATATCTACCTTTAAAATATCCTGGTTTATGATCTCCACATTGTCATACGCCCCCAGCGTATCGCCGAGGATCGGGATCAGGTTTTTGTCGATCTCCACTGCCGCCACTGCCCGCGCGTGCTCACACAGATACTGTGTCATCGTGCCGATCCCCGGTCCGATCTCAAGGACAAAATCATCCTTTGTCACATCTGCCGCCGCAATGATCTTTTCGAGTACATGCGTATCGATCAGAAAGTTCTGTCCAAATTTTTTCTGAAAATTAAAATGATATTTCTGCAGAACCTCTATCGTATTCTGCGGAATCCCAAGTGTTGCCATACGTTTTCCTTCCTTATTCTTCTATACCAAGCATAAATTTGTTCACAACGTGACAGACGCCGTCCTCATCATTGGAATAGGTGATAAAGTCTGCCGCTTCTTTTACCTCTTTTTGCGCATTTTCCATTGCCACGCCAAGCCCGGCGAACCGGATCATGGAGAGATCGTTAAATCCGTCGCCACAACAGATCATGTGGGACTTGTCCTCGCCGAGAAACGCGAGCAGCTTTCCAAGGGAGTATGCCTTGTCGATCTCCGGCGGCATGATCTCAAGGAAAAACGGTTCGGAACGGAAAATATTGAGCCGCGCGCCAAACTGTTCCCGCAGCTCTTTCTGTGCGTCAAAGATCTGTTTCGGTTCCCCGGTCATTAAGAATTTGTTTTCCGGGAAATCAATGTACTCCACAAAATTGTGAACCTCCTGCATCGGCAGATGGTTGATCCTTGCCTCAAGCTCGTTGTATTTATCTTTTCCATTTCCGAGCACGATCCCGGATTCCGTGTAGGATAAGATACCGATATTCATTTTTACCGCGTAATCATAGAGATGCTTTACATACTCTTCCGGAACGGTCTTATTGTAAACGACTTCTTTTGTCCTGCAGTTGATGATCTTTGCGCCGTTAAAAGAAAGGATATATCCGCCGTATTTTTCCAGCTCAAGCTCCTCCGCCAGCGGCAGTACGCCGGGTGTCGGTCTTCCGCTCGCAAGCACTACGGTCTTTCCCTCTTTCTGGATCCGCATCAGCGCTTCTTTTGTTTTCAGTGTGATCTCTTTTTTTGAATTGGTCAGTGTTCCGTCCAAATCCAGCACTATAATCTGATAAGCCATATTTTTTCTCTCTTTCGGAATTTCCTTATTTTATACCTGATTTTATTTCATATTTTACCATGTAAGTAAATATATCATACTCTGCGGCGAAAAGGAATCATTTCCCGCGCGCATCCTGTTTTTCGTACTGCGCCGCCGCCTCCACAAAATGCCGCGCAAACGCCGGGTTGGACGGATAGTACAGATGTGGGAAGCCCATATAGCAGGTGTCCGTCTCATGCACACAGTCCCAGCTTTTGCCGGAAACCGGCTTTTTCGCCACACAGTCCGCTCCATTATCCTCACTGTCGTAATAATGAAATTCATGACCGAGGATACGCGCGCCCTCATTTAGAAAATGCGGCTGTCTTTCCCGGACTTCCACATAGCCGAACCGCACGAGCTTTCCCTTGTATACACATTCTTTTGGCAGGACACCGCACATCGCATGGGAAACGCCATTTTCATCGACCAGTGCGCTGTGCAGATACATAAACCCTCCACATTCCGCGATCACGGGCATCTTTTTTTCCACGGCGTTTTGAACCGCCTTTCGCATTGCCGCATTTTTTTCCAGATCCGCCGCGAAAAGCTCCGGATAGCCGCCGCCCAGGATCAGTCCCGCGATCCCCTCCGGCAGTTTTTCGTCTGAAAGCGGGGAAAACGGGATGAACTCCGCCCCGTATTCCTCCAGCAGCCGCAGGTTGTCCTCATAATAAAAACAGAATGCCGCGTCTTTTGCGATCCCGATCCTTACCGCCTGCTTTGCCTTTTCCCTTTTGGCTTCGCGAACCGGAAACGCCTCTGTTTTTTCCCGCGCTGCGGCAAGGATCTTTTCTAAAGAAATGTGCTCCGAAAAAAGTTCGCCCGCCCGCTTTGTCTGCGCCTTTAAATCGGCGATCTCCTGTGGCATTTTAAGCCCAAGATGGCGGCTCTCGATCTTTAGATCTTTCACATTCGGGAAAAATCCACACACCGGGACGTTTAATTCTTCCTCGATCACCGGCGCGATCGTCTGATAAAAGCTCTCCGACACGCGGTTTAGAATGACACCGCAGATCCATTTTTCCACATCATAATGCAAGAATCCGGCTATGAGCGGAAGCAGGGAACGCCCCATACCGTGGGCATCCACGATCAGAACGACCGGCATTTTTAACGTACACGCGAGATCATAGGCACTCCCCTCCGCCTTAATGCCGCCAAGTCCGTCATAAAGTCCCATCACGCCTTCCACGATGGAAATGTCACAGGTTGCTTCACCTGCCGCAAAAAGCTCGCGCACCCCGTTTTCATCCGAGAAAAAAGTGTCCAGATTCCTTGATGGCACACCGATCACTTTCTGGTGGAACATCGGGTCGATGTAATCCGGCCCGCACTTAAACGCGCGCACGGAAAGCCCCCTGCTTTTTAACGCTTCCAAAAGCGCGCAGGTAAGCGTGGTCTTTCCACTGCCGCTCTTCGCCGCGGCGATCAGGATCCTTGGCGGATTCAGTGTTCTAACGTTTTCTTTTCTCATAAAACCTCTTTCTTTTACATCCAGTGGATTTTTGTAAAAATTCCACCCTACATCTGCATCGTACATAAATACACCGGATTTTCCGCCTGCATCAGATGGTAGTTCCCGACGACTTTCGCGCGGCTCACCTGCAGTGCCACGACCTCCGACTGTGTGACCTCCGTTTCTTTTAGGAGTGCTGTGATCTCCGAAACGGTCTCCAGACTGATCGCAGTGATGACAATGCGGATATGCGGATTTTTTTCTCTTAATACGTTTATGATCTCACGCAGGTTTCCACTGCTGCCGCCGATAAACGCATGGGTCGGCACCGGCAGTTCTTTTAATGCGTCCGGCGCTTTTCCGTGAACGACCGTGATATTTTTTAAATGAAATTTTGCCCGGTTCTGTTCGATCAGCGCCACGGCTTCTTCCTTTTGTTCCACTGCAAAGACGCGGAGCTTTGCGGAACGTGCGGCTGCCTCCACTGCAATCGAGCCGGTTCCGCTTCCGATATCATAGACCACGGAGTTTTCCGTCAGATGGAGCTTGCATATCGCGACTTCACGCACTTCCTCTTTTGTCATCGGTACTTTTCCTCGGATAAACATATCATCCGCCTTTTCCGGCGCAAGGTATCGATCCGCACAGGAAGCATTCTGCACCGCGCAGATATAGAGCCCTTCCTCCGTCACCTGTTCACACGCTTCCGGCGTGAGCGTGTCGATCTTCTGTTCCGGATAAGAGAGCTGGTAGCCGACTTTTACCGTACAGTCAGAAAGACCTGCCTCCTTTAATACCGCTCCGATCTGCCGGATGTCTTTTGCTCCGGAGACTAAGAGGATCGTTTTTTCATGGCAGCGCACAGCCTCTGCCACTTCCGCTTCCCATACATCCCTGCCGCCTTTTCCATGAATGCTCAGTATCTTGGCGTCCTGCCAGTTCATGCCGCAGGCAGCCGCAAAACAGGACACCGACGAGATCCCGGGCTGTATGCGGATTGAGATTTCTTCCGTTCTCTCTTTCTTCCACGCAGTCAGCTTCTGATACAGCTTTTCACATCCGCTGTAAAATCCGCTGTCACCGGAAAAAAGGATGACTGCGCGCACGGTCTCTCCCGCCGCCTGATCCAGCGCATCGGAAAGCACCGGGATGATGTCTTCTGCCAGATAATACGGAAGCGTTTCTTTTTTCGCATGAAGTCCGGCGAGCAGCCGCTTCGCGCCAAAGAGATAATCCGCCTTTTCCATGGCATCCTGCGTCTCCACGGTGCGCGTTCCCATTTCTCCCATGCCCGCTCCCGCAAGCACAATATCCATTCTGTTTTTAACCGGGATCGATACTCCCGTCAGTTCTTCCAGCTTGCGGCATACCGCAAGAAATGTCATCCCCGGCTCTTTCTCCGGGTTTCCGATCACGCAGAGTGTGATCCCGGCATGCGCTGCCGCCTCTGCTTTTTCCTGGAATCCACCCGTGATCCCACTCTCTTTTGTGACCAGATAGCGGATATCATACGCATGGATAAACGCCAGATTCATTTCCTCTGAAAAAGGCCCCTGCAGCGCAAGGATCTGTCTGCCTTCCAGTTCTTCCTTTTTGCAGAGCGCAAGGCTTTCCATCCCCGGCAGCACCCGCACATAAAGTCTCTTTTTTAATTCCGGATCCACACAGTAGACGGAAAGTTCCTTGCTTCCGGTCGTAAGCAGGACGTTTCCCGTTCCGCCATTTTTTATCTCTTCCTGCAATGCCTTCGCGCATGCGTGGCTGTCCGAAAACCAGAGCTCACGCTCCCCTCCATCCAACGCGGGAACCGCGGCTCCTTTGGTTTCCCGCTTTAACCGAAAATAAGGCAGCCCACTTTCGCGCGCACTGCCTTTTATATTTTTGGAAACCTCCGTTGCAAACGGATGTGTCGCATCCACGACCGCAAGAAACGCGCCGCTTTCCATAAGCCCACACATTTCCTCTGTATTCATTCTGCCCTGACGCACCGTAATGCCGCAAAGCTCCGGCATCACTTCTTTTCCATACTCGGTCGCCACGCAGACCACTGCCTCGATTTTTGCCCCGGAAAGCGCCATTGCCAGTTTTCTGCCTTCGGTCGTCCCGGAAAAGATCAGCACCTTTTTCATAGGCGGTATCCCCGCTTTGTCACCAGTTTTCCATCCATGATCTGTGACTGTGAATTGCCGATATAGACCGTTGTAAACATGTTGACCTCGCGTTCCCGCAGTTCTTTTAGGGTACACACCGAAATCTTCTCGCCCTCACGCCCGATATTTTCCACATAACCGCAGGCGCGCGTCTCCTCCATATGCGGCAGGAGAATGTCGCAGGCGCGCTTCAGATAATCCGCACGCTTATGGCTTGACGGATTGTAGATCGCGATCGCGAAATCTCCCTGTGCCGCCGCGATAAGACGCTTTTCGATCTGTTCCCACGGTGTCAGAAGATCACTCAGACTGATGACGCAGAAATCGTGATTGAGCGGCGCGCCAAGTCTCGCTGCCCCGCTGTTTGCCGCTGTGATCCCGGGGATCACGGTAAGTTCGCAGTCCGGATATCCGGCTCCGATCTCATACATCAGCGATGCCAGCCCATACACGCCCGCATCTCCGCTGCATACAAGCGCCACCTGTTTTCCCGCCATGGCGTTTTCAAAACACAGCTTGCAGCGCTCGATCTCCTGCTTCATCGGTGTCGATAATAATTCTTTCTCTTTAAAACGCTCGCCAAGCAGCTTTAAGTACACCGGATAACCCACGATCACATCGCTTTCTTCCAGCGCGGCGATCGCCTGTCCGGTCATCTGCTCCTCCGCGCCCGGTCCCATCCCTACGATATAAATATTATGCTTCATCTGTCCGCTCCTTTATTTATTCCATACGCACATTATACCATAGTTTTGCTTAAATTTTTCCGAAACATCCAGATTCCCATGAAAACGACTGTTCCGATGCCTTACCGCAGTTCCGGCGCCGGAGCAAGATTTTTGTCATATTCTTTTAAGTATGGGATTTTTTCTCTTACACGCGCGATCTCGTCCATATCGATCTCGCAGACCAGCACTTCCTCACTGCTGTCTGACGCCTGCGCGAGTACCTCTCCCATCGGAGAGACCACTTTGGAGCATCCGCCGGCTCCCTCCTCGATATTGTTGATCCCCATCACAAAGACGGTATCGTCCAATGCACGCGCCGGAAGCTGGATATGCCAGCGGTTCATTGCCGGAATGCTCCAGACCGAAGGCACAAGGATGATCTCGGCTCCTTTTAACGCAAGGATGCGGCTCGGCTCCGGAAATTCAATATCGTAACAGATGAGTGTTCCGATCTTCCCGACCGACGTTTCTAACGGTTCATACGCTCTTTTTCCATGCACAAAATAGTTCTGCTCTCTGCCCCACAGAAATGATTTCTGATATTCCGCAAGAATGCGCCCGTCACTTTCGATCACATATAAGCCGATATAAAGATCCTCTCCCTTTTTCTGCGGAAGCGGCAGTACCGTCACGGTATGTGTCTCCTTCGCAAGTGCCTGGAATTTCTCTAAGATCTTATCATTTTCCTTTACCGCGGCAAGGAAATCAAACGTTTCCAGATAATAGCCGCAGGTCCAGAGTTCCGGGAAAACGACAAGATCCGCTCCCTTTTCCACCGCGTCTTTAAACATCTCTATTCCATGTTCCACATTCTTTTCGACCTCCGTCGGAATGGAATGTATCTGTATCAGTCCTGCTTTCATTGATATCCTCCTGCCTTTATCTATAATACGCTTGATAAAAATTTCTTTGTTCTCGCGTTTTTCGGATTCGCGAAGATCTCTTTCGGATCTCCCTCTTCCACGATATAGCCGCCCTCCATAAAGATCAGGTGGTTGGATACTTCGCGCGCAAATCCCATTTCATGTGTGACTACGACCATCGTCATGCCTTCCTCTGCCAGATCCTGCATGACTTTTAACACTTCACCGACCAGTTCCGGGTCAAGCGCTGATGTCGGCTCGTCAAAAAGAAGGACTCTCGGTTTCATCGCCAGCGCCCGCGCGATCGCGACACGCTGCTGCTGTCCGCCGGAGAGATTTCCCGGAAATTCGTCCGCCTTGCTTTTCAGTCCGACCTTATCCAGCAGTTCCAACGCCTGCGCCTTTAATTCTTCTTTCGTTCCACGTTTTAATTTGGTCGGCGCGAGCATGATATTTTCCAGAACCGTTTTGTGCGGAAACAGGTTGAATTTCTGAAACACCATACCGACCTCCTGGTGCAGCTTTCTCTTATCATAAGCCGGTTCATTCACCACCTGGCCCTCATAGGTAATAGTTCCGCTGTTTGGTGTCTCTAACAGGTTGATGCAGCGCAGAAACGTGCTTTTTCCGGAGCCGGAAGGTCCGATCACGCTGATCACTTCCCCTTCCTTGATCTCCATATTGATATCTTTTAACACTTCCAGTTCTCCAAAAGATTTTGAAAGGTTTTTTACCGTTAAAATCGTCTCTCCCATTATTTCATCCTCCTTTCAAGCTTTGACAGTGCAAATGACAGGATGGTATTTAATACGAAGTAAAGCAATGCCAGTGAGGTATAGATCTCAACCGTCCGGAACGTGGACGATACCGCCTGTGTTGCCTGATGCGTCATCTCCGCCACACCGATGACTGTGAGGATCGAAGTATCCTTTACACTGATGATGAACTGGTTACACAAACTCGGCAGCATGATCTTTAATGCCTGCGGCAGAATGATACTGGTCGTGATCTGGAACTTGCTGAGCCCCAGACACACACCCGCTTCATTCTGTCCAGCATCGATCGACTGGATCGCCCCACGGACGATCTCCGCGATATACGCGCCGGAATTGAGTCCGATCGCCGCAATACCTGCAGTCAGCGCCGATACATCAAACTGAAACAGCATCGGAATCGCGAAATACAGGTACAATGCCTGAACCATAAGCGGCGTTCCCCGGATGATCGCGATATAAACACCCGCGATCCGATATAATACATTGTGTTTTCCAGCTCGAATCAGACCAACGAGAAGACCTATGATAAATCCCATCAGTATTCCCACGACTGCTATCAGCATTGTTATTTTTAAGCCTTTCATCAGAGTCGGAATTACATTTATTGTGTAGATCCACTGCATATCCATACTATGTCCTCCCTGTCTCTTTCTCTGCTATCCGCGCATTTTTTTATTCTTCACCGAACCATTTTTCATAGATCGCGTCGTAGGTTCCGTCTTCTTTAAATGCCTCAAGCGCCGCGTCGATATATTCGGTGTAATCCGAACCTTTCTGTAACATGATACCGTACTGGCAGCCATCCATCAGATTGCCCTCTACCTTGCATCCGCTGTCCGGATTCTGTGACAGATAATATTTCATATTCGGTGCGTCATAAACGACTGCATCCGCCGCTCCTCTCTGTACCTCAAGGTAAGCACTTTCGATATTCGGGAATGTTGTTACCGTACAGTCTTTTACGTTCTCATTTACATAATCGATCGATGCGGTTCCCTCTTTTAACGCAATCTTCTTTCCTTCGAGATCGGAGATCTGTGTGATGTCCTCATTGTCATCTTTGACAAAGATCTGAAGACCTGCGTCATAATAAGGATCTGAGATATCCATCACCTGTGCGCGTTCATCGGTGATCGTGATTCCCGCCATCGCCATATCCAGCTTATTGGTCTGTACCGACATCAGCAATGCGGTGAAATCCATCGGCTGTAAATCATATTCAAATCCAAGATAATCGCTGAGTGCCGCGAGCATATCAATATCAAATCCTACATAAGTGTTGCTGTCATCCGGGAAGCAGAACGGAACGAAACTTGTATCACATCCGACCGTCAGCTTCTTTCCTGCCAGTGAATCTTTGTAATCTCCACCGGTTACCGCTGCTGTCGTATCTGCCTGGGTATCTGCTGCTTCCGATGTTTCTTTTGCTGTATCTGTCGTCTCCTTCGCTGCGCTGTTGTCTGTACTGCTGCCGCATCCTGCCAGACAGGTTACTCCAAGTGCCGCTGTTAATAACATTCCAATCATTCTCTTTTTCATAAGAATTCCTCCTTCATCCTCTTAGTAATAAAATAAGGCGCAGATGCTCTTTGCACCTACGCCTTTGTAGTTTGTTCTGATGTGATTATCATAGCCTCTTTAAAACCATTTGTCAATACAAAATGTAATTTTTTTTTCATTTTTTATTCTGTTGCTCATTATTTATTCAAACAACTGAAAGCGGCTGCTGAACGCATCCAGCTTGCCGATGCGGTTTGTAAGCTCTATGCTGCGGTTTCTTCCGATCTCCACGAGGATTGCATTGATCAGCGTGAGCGGTGCCGTGAACGAATCAATGTAACTTGGCATGGCTGTTTCTGTCAGAAAGCAGTATGCCGCGTCCTTTACGATCGGTGAAACCGCCGAGTCCGTGATTGCGACCGTGACCGCGCCGCGCTCTCTCGCATAGGAAAACATTTCTTCCGTCACTTTGGAATACCGGCTGAACGTGATCCCGATCACAACATCCTCACCCGACACATCACAAAGCCTGTCCGCATGGCAGTCAAGGCTTGTGATCAGCTCGACATTTCCGAGTGTCATATTAAGATAATACTGAAAGAACTGTCCGAGCGCCGACGCGCTTCGCGCCGCAAGGATATAGATCTTTTTTGCCAGTATGATCTTCTGGCAGATTTCAAAAAACATATCCATGTCTAACTGGTCGAGCGTATGCTCAATGCGGTTAATGTCCTGTCTGAAGATCTCCGCGATCCCCGCTTCCTTCTCATCATATGCCTTGCGTGAGATCTCAAGTCGGTCTTTCATCGTCAGCTGTTCCTTCGCCGCCTTCTGCACCTCGTTTTTAAACTCCGGAAATCCCTTATGACCAAGGAAGGTGCAAAATCTTAATATACTTGCCTCACTCGTTCCCACCGCTTCCGCGAGCTGCTGGATATTATAATAAGAAACCGCGGTTATATTCTGAAGTACAAAATTTGCGATCTTCTTTTGTGTTTTACTCATTTTTTCATAATTATCTGCAATCGTTTCTTTTATCATAGGCGACTCCTCCTTTTTTTCTTCTTCTCTATCTTACCACAGATTTTTAAAATGATAAAGTATTTTTCATTTTTAATTTTTATGAAAAATATATTGACATTTGAAAAAGTGAGAAATATAATGACCATAAAAACAGAGCAAAGGAGCGATCGTTATGACACTAGAAGAATTAAAAGAAGAATACGCCACCAAAAACCCGTCATCCAAAAAGGCGTTTGACAACGCATGCAGCGATATCCCGGGCGGGATCACCGCAAACGTAAAATTTTTCGCGCCCTTCCCATTATTTATGAAAGAAGGACACGGTGCATGGCTTACCGATCTTGATGACCACAAATATGTAGACTACGTTCTTTCCTACGGTCCGCTCATCCTCGGTCATGAGCGAAAGGAAGTGCTTGATTCCATCCAGGATTATTTCGCGAAACACGGAACCATGCTCTATGGTACCCCGCATGAACTCGAAGATATCTTTGCAAAAAAGATCAAGAAACATTTTCCTTCGATCGAAATGTTACGTTATACAAACTCCGGTACCGAGGCAACGCTTTTATGTATCCGTACTGCTTTCGCCTACACCGGAAAATACAAACTCGCAAAATTTGAAGGCCACTACCACGGCGGCTATAACGAAGTATTAGTCAGCGTAAACCCGGATGTAAGCAAAGCCGGTGATCCCACACATCCGACTCCGCTTCCGGAATCAAAGGGAATTTCCGACCGCATGCTTGATGATACGATCGTACTTCCTTTCAATGATCTTGAAGCATGTACGGAGATCCTGACCAAGCATCAGGATGAAGTTGCCGCGATCATCATGGAGCCATTGTTCAGCGGAACCATTCCGGCTACCAAAGAATTTATGACCGGGATCCGTGCCCTCACCAAAAAGCTCGGCATCCTTATGATCATGGATGAGGTAAAGACCGGTTTCCGCATTACGCTCGGCGGCGCACAGCAGTATTATGATGTAAAGCCGGATCTCACCGCACTCGGCAAAGTCATCGGCGCCGGTTTCCCTGTCGGCATCGTCGGCGGACGTAAGGACATCATGAGCATGGCGGCTCCGCAGGGCTCCGACATCCTCGACAATTCCAACACCCGCTCCGCTGCGGATATTCTTTATCACAGTGGAACCTATAATGGTCATCCGATGATCTTAAACGCCGGACTTACCACGATCGGCATTCTTGAGCATGAGTTTGACGGTCTCTTAAAACGTACCGAACGCTTAAAGAACGGCATCCGCGACATCTATGCCGCACACGGGATCCACATCCTGACTCCGGGACTCGGTTCCATGTTCAACATCGCAGTCACTGAACTCTCCGACATCAAGACCTACCGTGACCTGCAGAAATCTGACTTCGCACTGCGCAAAAAACTCGATTACGCACTGCTTTTGGAGGGTATCTACAACAAACCGTGCAACCGCTACAACATGTGTACCGCGCACACGGATGAAGTCATTGACTTTACGCTCGAAGCCTATGAGAAAGCATTCAAACGCATTTAAAAAGGAGGGGTTTTATGAACAATTATGTCATTACCATCAACCGCCAGTTCGGCAGTCTCGGACGTCCGATCGCCCGGAAAATGTCTGAAATGCTTGATATTGAATACTATGACCGTGACATTGTAGACAGTGTCGCAAAAGAGATGGATCTGCCGGTCTCCGTGGTAAGCGATGAGGAAGAAACCGCGAAATCAAACTACTTCAGCATGAAGTTCCCGCTCGGAAACGGCACCACCGCCATGCAGCAGGATATTTTTGAAGCACAGCGGCGCATCATCTCAAACCTTGCGGATCGCGAGAACTGCATCATTGTCGGCCGCTGCTCAGACTACATTCTGCGCAACCATCCTTCCCTGATTCGCGTCTTCATTTACGCGCCGAAGGATGTCCGTTTTAAAAACTGCGTGGAAAATCTGCACATGTCCCCGGATCACGCGAAAAAGATGATCACCGACGTTGACAAGGCAAGAGATGCCTATCACATGCATTTCGCCAGATATCTTCCGAGTGATTTCAACCACAATGACATCATGATCAACAGCAGCTTCCTCGGTATCGACGGCACCGCCGCCTATCTCGTGGATCTTGTAAAACAAAGACTCAGCATACGATAATAAAAAACGACAAAAGGGAGCCGGAAATTTTCCGGCTCCCTTCTTCTATGTGCCATAACATGGACTTTCCTTGTACGCAATCATTTGAATTTAAGCATGAAAAGACTGCCTTAAAACGTATAAGCTCATTGTTCTGTATATAAATTTAACGGATTGTCAACATCCCGACCAACATACATAATCCTAAGAATTGTTACCACTTTTGTATCTGTATCCGGAATATAAAACACTGCATAATTATCTACAGGTAATACACGAAGACCGCGGCTTTTCCACGGTTCTTTTGTATATCTCCGATGCCGCTCCGGCATGGTATCCAGACTTAATATATGTTTTTCCAAACGTTCAAGCTGTCCGCTTGCATTTTCCGGTGATTGCAATTCAAAAGCAATATATTCAAAAATCCCTCTTAAATCACTGTCAGCCTGCTCAGATACTTCTACTTCATATATCATAAGCCATAGTCTTTACGAATGTCAGCAAAGGCTCTTTTCGCATTTTTTGTCTGTCCAGTCTGCATATCCGCATATCCTTTCTCCAATTCTTCATGAAACTCTGCCTCGGATAATGTGCTGATATCAACCGGTCTTGCAGATGGGAGTTTTACTTCAAACGGAAGTCCTCTCTGCAAAATGATCTGTTTATAAAACATATTGATAGCACTGGATGCCGGGATACCAAGCTTCGCCAGAATATTTTCTGCTTTTTCTTTGACATCCGGTTCAATTCTTGCATATAAATTTGCTGATTTCGTAGCCATGGATCATCTCTCCTTTCGAAAATAGTATTTCCTTATATTTTTATTATATGCAAATGTCCATACAATAGCAATACCGATTTTTCAACCAACCAGTACTCATTCTGCGCATACTCTGCTATAATAATCTCATCTATTCATCCAAAGGAGCATACACAAAATGAACGTTGTTATCGCAATCGATTCTTTCAAAGGAAGCCTGACATCCATGGAAGCAGGCAAAAGCGCCGCTGACGGAATAAAGAAGGTCCATCCGGACGCCGAAGTTGCGGTCTGCCCTCTTGCGGACGGAGGCGAAGGAACGGTAGAAGCCCTCACCGCCGGATGCGGCGGAATATTCACCGAGGTTACCGTTACCGGCCCGCTGGGGAAACCGGTCTCCTGCCGCTACGGCATTCTCGAAGAAAGCCAAACCGCGATCATCGAAATGTCCGGTGCCGCCGGGATCACGTTGATCTCCTCGAACGAGCGAAATCCGCTTGCCACAACAACCTACGGTGTCGGCGAGGTCATCCGGGATGCGGTAGGACGCGGATGCAGACATTTCGTCGTCGGGATCGGCGGAAGCGCCACCAACGATGGCGGGATTGGCATGCTTCAGGCACTTGGATTCGGATTTCTGGACAAAAACGGCAGACAGATCCGCCTCGGTGCCTCCGGTCTCGCCGACCTTTGTACGATCACCGATGATAACGTTCTCCCGGAGCTTTCGGAATGCACCTTCCGCGTTGCCTGTGATGTGACCAATCCGCTCTGCGGCGAACATGGATGCAGTGCCGTGTTCGGGCCGCAGAAAGGCGCTACTCCCACGATGATCGACCAGATGGATCACTGGCTCTCCGGCTATGCTGCGCTCGCCGGGAAGAAATACCCAAAAGCCGATCCATGTCATGCAGGCGCAGGCGCTGCCGGCGGTCTCGGCTTCGCGTTCCTCACCTTTTTAAACGCGACCCTGGAATCCGGAATCCAGATCGTCCTGGATGAAACGCATCTGTCCGACCACATCAAAAAGGCTGATATCGTGATCACCGGCGAAGGATGTCTGGACGGGCAGACCGTCATGGGAAAGGCTCCGATCGGCGTGGCAGGGATTGCAAAATCCTTCGGCAAACCGGTCATTGCCTTTTCCGGCTGTGTCACCCAAGAGGCTTACACCTGCAATGCGGCAGGGATCGACGCCTTTTTCCCGATCCAGCGGGGCGCAGTCTCTTTAGCGGATGCCATGAATAAAAAAAATGCCGCAGAAAATCTCTGCGACACTGTAGAACAGGTCTTCCGGCTGATCAGGACTTTTTCCGTTTAACCGTCTCAAGCCCGGAGCAGACCTTATCCGCATAGCAGACCAGCCAGCTCTCCCGGTACTTTGGCGGTCTGATATTTAACGGAAACATATGGCATGCGATGATATCACGCTCGATCTCGTTCAGTTTAAAATCTTCGAGCGCGTTTTCAAGCGCTTTTCTCGCGTGATGAAATCCATGCCATTTGTGGGAATCATCCTTTTCATGCCAGTCATACAAGAAATGATCATGGAGCAGCGCTCCGCGGATCAACGCTTTCTCATCGACCGGAATATGCATTTTCCACGCAAGATAAAAGCTGTAATGGGCAACCGAGACACTGTGCCGGAAAACACTCGTACAGCCGTGCTGCATATATCTGCCCGATTCGAGCATCCTCGAATTTTTACACACCTTTTCCAACTCCTGTTTAAAAAACGCTTCCTTCTCCGCCGGCAGCTTCTTTGTCATCTGACCACCTCATTCCCATAGAACCGCTCCAGCACTGCATGAAACTCCTCCGGCACATCCATGTTGACGCAATGGCCGGCTCCCTTTAAAATCACCACTTCCCCCTGCGGTTCATCCGCCTTCCAGTTCCAGACCGCCTGTTTCTCCATCGGGATATCATATTCCCCACACCCGATGATGAGCGGATAGTTTCGCTCCCTTTTCGGATGCACATTGACCATGTGTCCGAGCCCTGCAAGATAGCGGAAGGAACTTTTCGGAAAATGACTGTTCATCTCGTAAAACGCGTCCTGCGCCTCTTTCGTGTACGCGGATACCTTCTTATTCTCTTTCGCGAACCATCTGACCGAGACGAGCGCCCGGAGCATCATGCGCATCTGTTCTCCCGCGTTTTCCTTTTGCATGGTCATATCAAAATTATTGATATTATAGCCGCCAAAACAGGCGAGGGAACTTACATACTCCGGGTAATAGTTCGCAAAATCCTGTGCAAGCACCGCCCCAAGCGAGATCCCGACCAGATGTATCTTTTCGATCTTTTCCGCATCCAGTATTTCCCGGATCCAGACAGACATCTTCTCGATGCCGTCGCCTTTTTTCGTTTTCCGCGACTGTCCATGTCCGATGATATCCAAAAGAAGAATATTATACTGCCCTCCGAAATCTTCCACCTGCCGCGCAAACATATTGTGATCGACAAACGCCGCATGCAAAAACAGGATCCACTCCCGTTTTTCGCCGCCGCTTATATAATATACGATCGGTGATTTTTCCAGTTTCCGTTCTTCCATGCGTCTCTCCCTCTTTTGCACACGCCATGCTCTTTTCCAGGCTGTTTTTCCGTTTCCATAAAAAAACAGAGATGATAAGGATCTCTGCTTCCTGTCATCTCTGTCATCATAGCATATTTTTACTTTTCCGGGAACATCTTTCCAAAGATCATGCGCACCAACGGGCCTGCAAAAAAGATCTGCCAGCAGAGCGCCATCGGGAAATTGAGCGCCGTGGTCTGGATCCAGTTCGGGATCAGGGACGCATTCACTCCTTTAAAAAGCGCGGTCGCCACAAAGCTCATCATCGGGCACATCACACAGACCGTCATCGCAGAGATCGCAAGGATCACGAAGATCAGCTTATCCTCGCCCGGTGTCACAAAGCGGAACGCGAGCTTCTTTGCGAGCGGGCCTGCAAGAAACATTTCAAGCACAAATGCGACAAGCCCCATAAGCCACAGTTCACCGAACGCGAGCACAAATGCTTTTCCAGTCACTCCGCCCATGTCCATGGAAATATTGTATACCACCATCGCGTATACCATCACAAGTACCATCATAATCGTAAAAATAACATCCTGAAATTTTGTCTTTGGCATTTTTCCTCCTCTTCTGGCACAAAAAATAGTGAGACCTACGCAAATTTATAACTTTCATTTGATTATATGCGTATAATCTCACTACCATTTTCATCTGAGCCATTATGTAATTTTTTATTTCGTAGGTCATTATAGCGCAGATCTTCCGCGCGCGTAAGCCCTTTTTTCTTTTTCTACAAACGTGTAGAACAGCCGCGTATGATCGAACGGTTCTTTGGTCAATTTAACCTATTTTCATAATAATCTTCACACATTCATTGCAATTACTGCTTTTATCTACATTAGAAATATGACACTGTACATTTTTTCCCTGGTCTAGTAATTCCGAAACTCCCTTGCTATAATAACGTGGAATATATCCAAGTAATGTTCCTTCCAGATCCACAATCTTTATCGCATAAACGTCAAATTTATTTCCAATATCCTTTTGCAGAAAAACTTCGTCTCCTCTAGTAACTGTTATTGCATTTGAACAGTCTTCTCCTTGACAGCCTATATAATGTCTAGTTCCTGCCATAAAAAAACTCCGTGAAATATGGTCTTCTTCTGTACTTAAAATGGGGTCTATAAATTCAAGATTGTCAATTGGTAGTCTTGCACCACTGCGTTTCAACAATGTATATTCATCGTATTCCTGCATCCCATACTTTTTTAAAATATCCTTTATATTTTTCCTTTTTCTATCCGGCAGACGACTTGCAAAAATCGGAAATAATTTATTATCTTCATAGGATATGTTTTTATCTGGGAAGCAAAGTAAGAGCGAAAATCCGTCATCAACTGCTTCTTCAATTTCTTCACCATATTGAAATTTATATCCGCCATTTTTTATTAACTGCCCCACAATATACTGTTTCCTAGATCTCTCGGATTTCCAGATCAGATAGAGATAATCCTTTCCATCTTTAGCTGACATCTTCTCCCTCCTTATAAACTGTTTCCAACAGCTGAACCTTTGACAACAAATATCGTTTTATCAATTCCTGCCGTTTTGGAGATAAGATTTCTCCATATTTATTTAATATATCACAAACCGCTGTTTCTGTCACAGTAGTTACTGTCATTTTTGCAAAATCTTTTGTTTGCAAATAATAGTTATCTTTTAGATACCGCAGGACTTCCAAATGTGTTGGTTGCTTTTGATCTTTGCAAGAAATTCTTATAATTGATCTTGATTTTGTTTCTATCAGCGATTTCCACATTAATCTATCTTTTCCTAAATACTGCGATACCTTTTCTTCTTTTACATACGCACAAAGAGATGAACTGTTATCATACAAAGGGCTCAATTTCATATTTCCTTGTTCCAGTATTAATGCCCAGTTACTCTGATGCCTATCCGTATTTCCTATCAGAAAATCAAATATTAAAACCGGCAGAAAATCCTCAAACAAATGTAATGTTTCCAATGCTGTTTTTATCATTTCTATTGAATACCTATCACCTGTTTCCACATCTATAAGCCGGTCTGCGTCAAAACTACGGTATATCGTACTGATACAGTAAATGCCCTCAATCAGAACCATGCCCCTCCGATCCACAATATTATAACTCATAGATCCTTCTCTCCCTTTATAAGTTCCCAGTTCGAATTTTGCACATGGAATGTTTAATAACTGTGCCAAATCACACGCAATACATTCTGAGACATGATCTGTCGTTGCAACATCTTTTTTAAATTTAAACAAACCAACCTGTTCCGTATCCGGATTCATCAACCAAATCTTTTCACTTCTACCGCTACCTTCTGATGCTCCTTCGTATTCTGTCCAAAACGAAAAATCCTTCATTTCAATACATCCCCTCATCCTTGTATAAAAGTGTTACCTCTTTCTTCTCTTTGCCCCTCTATGTGATAAATATATCAAATATCGGTTCTTTGGTCAATTTGCCTTTTTCTCCATCACCTTGCAAAAAATGACTGCCGCCACGGTGCTCGCTATGGTCGCCACCATACCAGGTCCGACGATCGCCGCCGGATTTCCGCTTCCGTACTGGCTGCGGTACGCAATGATGTTTACCGGAATGAGCTGCAACGAAGATATGTTTAAGATCAAAAAAGTACACATCTCCTTTGACGCCACGCCGTTTCCGCTTTTCTTCTTTCCATTCTGAAGTCCCCGGAGCTCTTCCATCGCCTTTAACCCCGCCGGTGTTGCCGCCCAGCCAAGCCCGAAGACATTCGCGATAAAATTGGTCGCTATGTACTGAAATGCCTTATGTCCTTTCGGAATCCCCGGAAACAGAAAACGCAGATAGGGCATGAGACGTTTTGCCGCATTCTCAATGATGCCCGCCTCCTCCGCGATCCGCATGAGGCCGACCCAGAAAGACATGACTCCAACCATCGTGATCCCGAGCGCGACCGCTTCTTTTGCCGAGCTTAACGCCGCATCGGTGACGGACGGGAGCGTGCCGCTTAACGCCGCGTAAATGATACCGGTCAGTATCATGAATCCCCACAGATAATTCAGCATACCTGCCCCTTTCTTTTTTTGTTCATTTTATGTTGCATAATACCGGTTTGTTCCAACATATGATAAAACCAAGCACATTCCTTAGGATCTTCCATGAAAAAAATCTCGTTTCACCATATGTTCCAGAAAAAATATCTTCCCATATACGGCATCTTCGCCACCCTGTCCGCCTTTTCCTTTCTTCTGCTCTCCCAGCCGGCGGATGGCAGCTTAAAGAAAACTTACACAAGTTTTGACTGTTTCTGCACCGATCTGTTCCGGGAGAGCATCACCTCAAACACCATAAACCTGCATTATACGCTTGCCAATCCCGCTTCCTACGGGATAAAGGACTACAAGGTATCGCTTGGTTCGATCGGAAAGAAAAGCCATGAGCGGTCGCTTCTGGAATTGGAAAACGCAAACCACATCCTATCCGGTTTTTCCAGGGAGCAGCTGTCCGTTCCCGAGCAGATGACCTACGATGTCCTCTCCGACTTCATCAATGCAGAGCTGTCCGGTTCCGCCTACTATTACTACGACGAGCCACTCCGATCCTCCACCGGCACACAGGCAGAACTCCCGATCCTGCTTGCGGAGTACACCTTTCGCAACGAGAAAGATGTGACCGATTATCTGGAACTTCTTTCCGGGCTGGATACCTATTTTGAAGGGATCTGCACATTTGAGCAGGAAAAATCCGAGGCAGGGCTTTTTATGTCCGGGTTTGCCGCAAAAAATATCATTGCCCAGTGCGAGCAGTTTTTAAACAGTAAAGATGACCATTATCTGGTAAACACGTTTACCACACGGATCGATGCCGCAGGCTTTTTAACTTCTGAACAGAAAGATGCCTATAAGGCAAAAAACAGCCAGATCTTCACGGAGCATGTCCTTCCTGCCTACGAACATTTGAAAAACTGCATGAATGAGCTCTCCGGCACCGGAAACAATGAAAAAGGGCTCTGCCATCTTCCGGATGGGAAGAACTATTATACCCTGGTGATCCGCTCCTGCGCCGGCACTTCCGACTCCATCCCGGAGCTGGAAGCACTGGTCAAAAACAGACGTGATTCCGACCTTTCCGGGATCGGCGCCCTTTTAAAAAAGAATCCGTCGCTTGCCGTGGCATCCGAATCATATGACCTTTCAGACAGTGATCCGACCGCGATCTTAAACCATTTAAAGGATGTGATCACCGAGGATTTTCCTGCCCCGGTCGAAACAACGTTTACCGTAAAATATGTCGATGACGCCCTAAGCGACTATCTTGCTCCCGCGTTTTACCTGACCGCGCCGATCGACGACATTTCACAGAACTGCATTTACATCAACCCGAAAAGCAACTACACAAAAATGAAACTGTTCACCACACTTGCCCACGAAGGTTATCCCGGCCATCTCTACCAGACCGTCATGACCTCCACCTACGGCATTCCCACGGTGCGTTCGATCTTAAACTACCCGGGCTATACCGAAGGATGGGCTACCTATGTGGAAATGCAGTCTTACCACTATGCCGGTCTCGATGAGGATCTCGCCACACTCCTGCAGCTAAACCAGTCCGCCATTTTAAGCCTGTACTCCACCGCCGATTTTGGCATTCACTACGAAGGCTGGTCACTGGATGACACCCGGGACTTTTTCGCCAAATACGGTTTTACCGATCCGTCCACCATTCAGGAAATTTATGAACTGATCGTGGAGGAACCCGGTCACTACCAGAAATATTACATCGGCTATCTCAAGTTTCTGCAATTACAGGAGCAGGCAAGATCCATCTTAAAAGACGATTACTCCAATGCCCGTTTCCATGAAGCCATCCTGCGCATGGGGCCTGCACCTTTTCCGATCCTCGAAAAGTATCTGCCGGTGTATCTTTCCGCAGAAAATCAAAAAGGTACAGTCAGCTGACCTGACTGTACCCTGATCTTACGGATACCTCTTTACATTTCCTCAATGATCCGTCTTGCATCTTCTTCGGAAACCATTCTCGCATAGCTTCCGTTTTCAAATTCCATGACTGCGCCGATCCCTTTCTGGAATACGAAACGCAGCTTTCCGTCGCGCACCTTTTTATCGGTATAAAGTTTATGGATCAGTTCCTCTCTGTCGATATAATCCGGGATCTCGGTCGGCAGTCCTGCCTTTTTTAGCAGTGATACCACACGATCCACATCCGCTGCGCTGATGTAGCCATAGCTGTTTCCAAGGCGTACCTCCGCGGTCAGTCCGATGCCGAGTGCCTCGCCGTGCAGAAGCTGATAGCCGCTGACCGTCTCGATCGCGCGTCCTACCGTATGTCCGAGATTTAAGATCTCACGCAGACTCTTTTCCAGTTCATCCTTCATGACAACTTCATATTTGATCCTGCAGTTCTGCTCTGACACATGCTCAAGCACCTCCGGTTTAAACGCGAAGATGTCATCCATATGATCTTCCAGATAGGCAAAGAACTCGATGTCCGCCATGCACGCGTGTTTGATCGTCTCCGCAAGTCCGCTCACAAGCTGACGCTTCGGCAGTGTCTTCCATGACGCGATATCGATATACACCTTTTTCGGCTGATTAAAAAGCCCGATCAGGTTCGTTGCAAGCGGTGTGTCCACCGCCGTCTTTCCACCGATCGACGCATCCGCCGCCGCAAGCAGTGTCGTCGCGTAATTCAAAAACGGGATTCCCCTTCCGAATGTTCCCGCCACAAAACCGGCAAGATCTGTCACAACGCCGCCGCCGACCGCAATGATACAGCAGTCTCTGCGAAATCCAGCCGCAAGCATCGCGTCTTCGACTTCTTCCTTGGTCTTTCTGACCTTGCTTTTCTCTCCATTCGGAAATACAAAAAGCTGCGCCGTAAATCCCGCTTCGGTAAGCAGGTTACAGATCTTTTCCGCATGCAGATCCTTTACGATATCATCGGTCACGACAGCAAACTTATGCAAACCGCCAACCAGGCCATTCTTTAAGTCATTGACCAGTTTCTCTTCGAGTCCGTATCCGATCTCGATATCGTAGGAATCATCCACGACTTTCTTTAATCCAACGTGAAAATTGCTCATAAACTCCTCCTTTTTCCTTTATCTTTTATCCTTACCGCTCCAAAAGCGCCTGATAGACATCACGCTTGCTGATCCCCCGATCCTTTGCCACAAGCTTCATCGCTTCCTTACGGTCTGTTCCCTGATCTTCATAATACGCCATGTGTTCCTGTAACGTCATGGCCTCCCATTCTTTCTGCTGCTCTATTTTAAGCTCCGCGCGGCTTTTTCCTTCGATCACGATCACATATTCCCCGCGTGGCTCATTTTCCTGATAAAACGAAAGCGCTTCCGCAAATGTCGTCGGAAAAACTTCCTCATGTTTTTTGGTCAGCTCTCTGCAAAGCCGGATCCTCCGGTCACCCAATACCGCGTAAAGCTCTTCAAGTGTCCGGATCAGATGATGCGGTGCCTCATAGACAATGATCGTGCGGGTCTCTTTTTCCAGTTCCTTTACGATCTCCGCCCGCTCTTTTTTCTCGCGCGGCAGAAATGCCTCAAAGCAAAAACGTCTGGTCGCAAGCCCCGACATCGTGAGCGCCGTAATACAGGCGGCAGGTCCGGGCAGCGATGTCACCTCGATCCCCTCTTCCATGCAGATACGCACCAGATCCTCTCCCGGATCGGAAATGCCGGGCGTTCCCGCATCGGTGATGAGCGCGATATTTTTTCCCTCGCGCAGCTTCTCAACCAGCTGATACGCCTTCTCGATTTTATTGTATTCATGATAGCTCGTCATCGGCGTTTTGATCTCAAAATGATTCAAAAGCCGGATAGAATTTCTGGTATCCTCCGCAGCTATCAGATCCGCTTCCTTTAATGTGCGAAGCACCCGGAACGTGATATCCTCCAGATTTCCGATCGGTGTCGCACACAAATATAATTTTCCTGCCATAATCTGACTCTCTGTCAATCCCTCATCCAATTTTAATATCCGTAAATATCAATGATCTCGTCCGTATAAACGCCCTGCTTTTCATATACGATCAGCGGTTTTTCCACGGTCATCCTCGGATTTCCTCCACGGATCCCACCGATCAGCACCATATTCGGCTCTTTATCCACAAACGGATACACCAGTTTCATGCGCTTCGGCTCGATCTTATACTTTGTCATGGTCACCATGATCTCCGCCAGACGAAACGGACGGTGTACCATATAAAAGCGGCCGCCCGGCTTTAAGAGCTTCGCGCTCTGTTTTACAACGTCATCCAGCGTGCAGAGCACCTCATGCCTCGCGATATATTTTGCCTCTTCGCTGTTCTTTAACCCATGCTGTCCGATCATATACGGCGGGTTTGTCGTGATCACGTCAAACGAAGACGGCGGAAACAGCATGGATGCCTCTTTGATATCTCCATCCACGATCGATACCCGCTCCTCCAACTGATTATAGGCAACACTTCTGCGCGCCATATCCGCGCTCTCTTTTTGGATCTCAAGCCCGGTGAAATGTCTGCCCTCGGTTTTCGCTTCCAAAAGGATCGGTATAATGCCGGTTCCCGTTCCGAGATCCAGCACCTCATCCCCTTTTCGCACCTCGGCAAAACCGGAGAGTAAGACCGCGTCCATGCCAAAGCAGAAACGCTTCGGATCCTGGATGATCGAATACCCGTTGCGGTTTAGATCATCAAACCGTTCTCCCGGATGTAAAAAATCACTTTGCGTCATCGAGTTTCGATTTTCCTCCCTTGTCCTCCAATGCGGAAAGTTCCTTTAATTCCTGCGCGGACAGCTTCAGATTCTCTTTTCTTCTGCGCGGGCGGAATTTCAGTTCCTTTACCTTATACTCGCGCAGTTCCTTCTCATCGTTGACCTCAACGATCACCTTGACTAACTGGCGTAAAACATTGACGCTTTGCACTTCGCCCCTGACTCCGTCTATCGTTGTTACGGTATCTCCGATATTCGGCAGACGGCTGTTTAGGTACTCATAGGTCTCTTCCTCATTCTTCAGACAGCACATCAGTCTGCCGCAGACACCCGAAATCTTGGTCGGGTTTAAGGAAAGGTTCTGCTCCTTTGCCATCTTTATGGATACCGGCGCAAACTCGGACAGATAGGATTTACAGCAGAGCTCCCTGCCGCAGATACCGATCCCGCCGAGGATCTTGGTCTCATCACGGACACCGATCTGGCGCAGCTCGATTCTGGTGCGGAATACCGAAGCCAGATCCTTTACCAGCTCACGGAAATCGATTCTTCCATCCGCCGTAAAATAAAACAACAGCTTGTTATTGTCAAAGGTATACTCCGCCTCTACCAGTTTCATCTCAAGCTTGTGCTTTGCGATCTTTTCGAGACAGATCTTAAACGCGTCCTTTTCTTTTTCTTTATTGCGCCGTTCCTGTTTTTCATCTTCTTTGGTGGCAACACGGATCACAGACTTTAACGGCTGTACAACCTTGTCATCCGCAACCTCCCTGGGTGCGATCATGACCGTTCCGTACTCCACGCCTCTTGCGGTCTCGACGATCACATGCGTCCCCACCTTCATATCACATTCCGCAGGATCAAAATAATATATTTTTCCCGCGCTGCGGAATCTGACACCTACTACTTTTACCATCCTAATTCTCCTTTATCGTCAACAGCAGCAATTCAATGACCAGATCAAAATTAACATTTGCGTTTAAGCGGATCTTTGCCTTCTCAAGCGCTTCTAAAATGTTTTCGATCCCGCCATAAGAGCTTCTGCTGGCTTCTTTCTTAATCTCATAGACCTCTTCTTTAAAAATCAGTTTATTTACATCGGCAGTTGCCTTATAAAGCAGCACATCCCGGTACCAGATCATGATCAGGTCAAAATAATCGTTGATCTTAAGCTTGTAATTTGAGATCTGCTTGACTGCCTCAGTCATCTCATAAAGTTCAATATCATCCAGACGCTTGATCAGCTGAAGCGCCGAATTTTTGATCTCGTTAAAATCTTCGGACTCCGCGAGCTCGATCGCCTTGCCCACATTTCCCTGCGCAAACGCCACGCACACATCTGCCTTGTAATCCGGGACTTCGTAATTTTCCATCAGATATGCCTTGATCTTCTCATCCGGAACCGCTTTTAAGCTGAGACGCACGCATCTCGAAAGGATCGTCGGCAGAAAGATCTCCGCGTTGTTGGTCAAAAGAAGGATCACCGCGTAAGCCGGCGGTTCCTCGATGGTCTTTAACAACGCGTTCTGCGCCTGCACGTTCATCTTTTCCGCCTCGTCCACGATATAAACCTTGTATGGGCTGCTGTACGGCTTTACCCCGATGTCATTGTTGATCTGGCTTCTGATGTCATCTACAGAGATCGTATTCGGTTTTTCATGCTGCAGATAAATGATGTCCGGCTGATTTTTGCCAAGTGCCTGCTTGCAGGAATGACATTCCATGCAGGGCTCCGTTCCTTTCTTTTCACACTCAAGCGTCATGGAAAACGCGTCCGCGATCATCTTCTTTCCGCTCATATCCGGTCCGTCTAAGATATAAGCATGAGATACCTTATCTGTTTTTATCGCGTTCTGCAGATGCTCAATGATCTGCTCATGTCCTAAAATATCCTGAAATCCTGCCATTTGTCTTCCCTCCTGCCTGCTTGTTTTTATGTCAGTATATCGAGCAAAAGTCCCTCGATCTCACCGATCTTATTTAGTATGGCGATATGATCTGTCTCATCCTTGATCAGTTCTTCCGCCAGCTCATTTAAATTCTCGTCAACCAGCCGGATGATGCCGTACACCCGGTGTCTTCCCTTTCGGTCGAGGAAATTCTCCCTCGAAAATTTGTGGGAACGGTTCACGATCTCATTCATGAAATCCCGGATCAGCCCGCGGTATTTTTTCATATCACGGATATCCATATGCCTTGCGATCAGCTGCCCCTGCACCGAAATGTTGTTGAGCAGCAGATTTAATTTTTCTTCGAGACTCGCGTCCGCGATCGCGCTGGTCAATGTAAACTTGAATGTTCCATCGTCCTGCTGTACCGGTGTCGTTCCCTCCACCGGCGCGGAAGATGTTGTCTGATTTACTCTGATATCCATGATATCCCACCCCCGTTGCCTATTGTTCTATATCGGCTTTTATGTAGGAAACCAGTTCTTTGCAGGTAGTGTTTTTCTCCGTATTTTCAAACCATCTGCAAATTCCTGCCGCCTTTAATCTCTCTGCGGAAAAATCCACGCTGTCCGCGAGGAAACGTCTGCAAAGCTCCGCGTAATTCGGCTCCTTTTGCGCCCTTTCCCTTGTAAGCGCCCGCAAAAGACGCTCGCCGTCCTCTACTTCCACATAAAGCGGAACGAGCTTTTCCGCTCCAAAATAATCCCGCATTTTCACATAAGATTCCAGTGTCCCGATGACCAGATAATTGTCCGTGGCAAGATCGATCTGACCATCATCCACCGTAAAATACTTCCAGATGCCGCAGATCGTATCATAAGCCCGAAGCTCAATGATCTTTCCCTCCGCCTCCAGTTTCTTTTGCGTTTCTTCCGTGACGAAATGGTACTCCACACCTTCCTGTTCCCCGACACGGATCGGTCTTGTGGTATAAGGCACGATCGTCTTCAACGCCAGCCCGCTCTCTTCCAAGAGCATCTTAAAGAGCGTATCTTTCCCGGATGAACTTTTTCCCAACAAACAGTATATCTTTCCCATATCGTTTCTCTTTCTTAATTATAATATAGTCTTTAAAAATTGACAACGTTTATCCAACCGTCTTCCACAGTTCCCTGGACATTGAGCCCCAGTTTTCCACAATTTTTCATGTTTTCCACGACCTGTCCGGTGATCTGCTCGCCCGGCACCAGCATCGGTATCCCCGGCGGATAAAGATACACATACTCTGCTGCGATCTTTCCCTCCGCCTGATCGAATGAAACTTTGCGCACTCCCCCGTCCACCGCATCCGCGATCTCCATTTTCTTTTCGTTTTCCCGATAGACACGTTTGATGAAATCACCGGAAGCATCTTTTTTAGATCCGAGTGTCCCGTCCACTGCAAGAAGCGCCTCTGCAAGCCTGTCAAATCCCTCTTTCCGGTCCATGATACTTGTCATCGCGGTCACATAAAACCCGGATGCCATCTCCATCTGGAGCCCGTAACGCGAAAGCAGAATATCATAGAGCTCCTGCCCCGTCATATCCGTATCTCTCACCGACAGGATCAGTTTGGACGGGTCAAAATCAAAGGCTTCTTCCGTGCCAAAATCTGATCTCTTTAAAATTTTGATCTTTTGCAGTTTTTTCGTTTTTTCAAAAAATTCCCGCAATCTCGCTTCGTAATCGGAAAAGAGCCGCCCGCCGTCCTTTTCCAGCATACGCACACACTTCTCGATCCCCGCCATAAAAATATAAGACGGCGAACTCGTTTCGTAGATCCCGAGGAATTTCCTCATCTCTGCTTCCGAAACCCAGTCTGACTGCAAATGCAAAAGCGCGGTCTGCGTAAACGCCGGAAGCGTCTTGTGGATGCTCTGGATCACAACATCCGCGCCAAGTGCCTTTGCCGACACCGGAAATGCCTCCGAAAAGCCGAAATGCGCGCCATGCGCCTCATCCACGATGAGCGGGATCCCGTGTTCATGCACGATCCGCGCGATCGCTTCGATATCCGAAACCACACCGTCATAAGTCGGAGATGTAATGACAACGGCATCGTGCTTTTTTTCTCCCGCCAGCGCCAGGCGCACCTCATCCGGCCGGATCGCTCCCTGTATCCCCACCTCTGTGATCTGCGGATACAGATAGTCCACCGAAAGTTCGCGCAGATATGCTGCATGATAGACCGCCTTATGGCAGTTGCGCGCCATCAGCAGCCTGCCGCGTTTCGGGACTGCGGCGCTTACCGCTGCGAGCAGTCCGCAGGTGCTCCCGTTCACGAGATAAAAGGTCTGTTTCGCGCCAAACACCTTTGCCGTGTGCGCCATGCCATCTTTTAAGATCCCTTCGGGATGATGCAGGTTGTCAAATCCGTCGATCTCCGTGATATCGATCTGATAAGGATTTGGGAAGAAAAGTCCGGCGCGTTTATGTCCCGGCATATGAAACGGATAGGTTTCGCCCGTTGCGTATTTCTCTAATTTCTGATCCAGCTGCTCCATATTTTCCCTTATCTTCTTCTCCGTCTTCTGCGCTTCTTCCATTTCTTCGACGCCTTGATCGTCTTATACGGGCTTCGGTTATTTCTGTCGATGGAAACCCTTCTTCTCCAGATCTGGAATTTGGAGAACGCAAAGAGTGCAAGCAGCACAACTGCCACTACCGCCACAATGCCAAGAAGGATGCGTAAGATCACACGGAAATTGATCCGAAATGTCTTTTCCTTCGTCTGCTCCGTATCGGTAAGCGTCTCGGTCTCCTGCTCTGTATCGGTCTGTGCATCGACATTTCCAAACGCGAACGGCTCCACGGTCGCGCCGGTCTTTACGATATCCGCGCCGCCAACGACACGATCCGCATAGGTATAGCTGATCCTGCCCGCCACATTTCCGCTCGCGTTGCTGTCATCCACCGTCGGGACCGCGTCGGTAAACGTGGCTGTCTTCGGAATGACGATCGCTCCATTTGTATCTATATTCACGAATTTTTCGTTTGTATTAAAATCTCCGGTATCCACATCACCGCCGGACAGTCTTGTCTCATTATCCGCAATGTTTAGGATCTGGAAATTGTCAAAGCAGTAGTCAAACAGCGCACGGCTGTCATCCCACTGTCCCGGGGACTGCACATCCATCACCACACAGATCAACGTCATGCCGTCCTTCTGCGCATAGGTCACAAGTGTGGAGTTTGCGGCTTCGGTGTATCCTGTCTTTCCGCCGACACAGTATTCATACACATGCTTCGCCGTGCGGAACGGATGCAGCATGCAGTTGTGGTTCTGAAGCGGCGTCTCGTCCACATGCTTATTGGTCGGCGGTATCATATAGGATGGCGTTCCGGTGATGATGCGGAACATCTCATTCTGCCATGCCGCCTTTGCGATCAGCGCCATATCGTAGGCACAGGTATAGTGATTTTCATCCTGAAGCCCGTGCGGATTGTTAAAATGCGTATTCTGGCAGCCCAGTTCCGCCGCCTTCTGATTCATCATGGAGACAAAGTTCTCCATGGTGCCGCCGATGTGCTCCGCCACCGCATATGCACACTCATTCGCGGATTCGAGCATGACCGCGTAAAGACACTGCTCCAAAGTCATCTGCTCTCCGACATCACGGGCGATACCGGACCCCTCTGTCTTGTATACCGCGTCACTGGAAAAAGTGACCGTATCACTTAAGTTTCCGTTTTCCAACGCCAAAAGCGTCGTCATGATCTTGGTGATACTCGCCGGATAATGGGCATCCATGCTGTTTTTCTCATACAGGATCGTGCCTGTACTTGCCTCCATCACGATCGCGGACGCGGACTGCACGTCCGGCGCCTCCGGCCAGAAATCTGCCGCCTGTACTTTTCCCGGATTTATAGTAATAGAACATACCGCACACACGATCGCAACTGCCATGCATGCAGCTCTTTTTATTTTCTTCATGGTAATAACTCCTTTAAAATTCCGTCTCAAACCTCAAACGATACAATTTCTAGTATAATATTGAATTTTGCCTGCCGCAACACTTTTCCCATATTTTTTCCCGTCCAGGGGAAGAAAATACTTTTTTTCACCCTGTAGTTATAGTAAAATGAAATCTGGTATTAAAATTTTGATAAAGAGGTATTCGATGAGACTTAGAAATATTAAAGGTGCGACAGAAGCGATCGAAAGCAGTCCTTACTGTATCCAGGCACCGGCTGAAATGAAAAATCACTGGAGAGAATTTTTCGGAAACGACAATCCGATTCATATTGAAGTGGGAATGGGCAAGGGGCGCTTTTTGATGAACCTCGCCGCATTACACCCGGATATCAACTACATCGGTATCGAACGCTACACCAGCGTTCTTTTCCGCGCGATCCAGAAAATGGAGGAGGCGCCCCTGCCGAATGTCCACTTTATCTGTCTGGACGCAGATGCACTTCCTGAGGTTTTTGATGAAAAGAGCATTGATAAGATCTATCTGAATTTTTCTGATCCGTGGCCCAAAGACCGTCATGCCAAGCGCAGACTGACTTCCAGACAGTTTCTTGCCCGCTATGACCAGATCTTAAAGCCGGACGGTGTCCTGGAATTCAAGACAGACAACCGGGATCTTTTTACATTTTCGCTCGAGGAAGTTTCCGAAGCCGGCTGGACGCTAAAGGCATCCACCTTTGATCTGCACAACGATCCGGTTTTAAACGAGGGCAACATCATGACCGAATATGAGGAGAAATTTTCCTCCAAGGGCAATCCGATCTGCAAAATGATCATCTGCCGTTAAAGCGGAACATCTGCTCCGTCACTGCATCTCCGGGATTTAAGACGATAAAATTATCGTCATAATCTCCGGAGATGATTCTTTTTAAGATATCGCACGAACCCGTGATCTTTTCTTTCTTTAGCGGGAGATAACGGCATATCTCCTCCGCGTTTTTTTCTGTTTCTTCTATATTATGTGCACCGGTGTCGATCACATCCATGGTATGATACCCTCCGTAGATCGCATCTAAGATCTCCGGCGCATTTTCTCCGTAAGTTTCCGTGATCTCCTTGCACTGCCCCAGTACAGATTTTTTGTCTTTGATCCATCCACCGGTCAGGTACAGATGCCCTGCCTGTATTTTCGAGCGGCAGGTGCGCCCCTCTGTTTCCCGGTACAATAGCTGGCTGATACAGTCATCAAATCTTGGCAGAACCAGTCTGGTGTTTTCACTTATGAGCCCGACCGTGCCGTATCCACAAAGTCCATATGTCAGAACGATCTCATCCACATTCTGATGTTCACTTATCAACACCGAGAGCCTTTCTTTTAACTCTTTTGGATGTTCATGCATACCGCGCGGCTGCTCTATGATCTCCGGAAGCACACTTTGCCCCGCGCAGGCTTTTTTCAGTTCCTCTGCAAGCATCCCGCAGGATACGATCAACCGTTTCATTTTTTCCCTTTCCGCATATACTCTTATTATAAGGAGGATTTTCCATGAAAATGACCAGAATGATTTTCTACCGTCTTTACAAACATGATCTTTACCGAAAAGGCATCCCTACGATCAAAAAGTCGTTCCGTGAAGTAAAAAAATACTTCAATTCCAAATAAGCACTGGACTTTTTCTGTTTGGCATTGTAAAATGTCTTTTGGCAATAAATTTCAGGACAAAAAAAAGCACCGACCCTGTAGCTACCTACAAAACCGATACTTTAGTATGCGCCTTCAGGGGTTCGAACCCTGGACACCCTGATTAAGAGTCAGGTGCTCTGCCAGCTGAGCTAAAAGCGCTTGTTCTTGTCGAACGCAAGATATATTATATTATAGGTTTCTAAAAAATGCAACACTTTTTTTTAGAAATTTTTAAAAAAAATTTAAGGAGACATTTATGAAGGTACAAGAGAGATTATTAAACTACGTTTCCTGCCATACGACATCCGAAGACGACCAGGAAAACATTCCAAGCACCAGCCGTCAGTTCACACTGGCGCACATGCTGGAAAAAGAACTGACGGACATGCATCTGTCCCAGGTAACTGTAGATGAGCACTGCTACGTCTATGGGCTTCTGCCTGCGACCCAAGGCTATGAATCCAAAAAAGCGATCGGCTTTATTTCCCATATGGATACTGCCCCGGATGCTTCGGGCGAAAATGTAAAACCTCAGGTAATTCCTGATTACGATGGAAAAGACGTTCTGTTAAAGGGAACCGGTGACCTCTTAAAAGTCAGTGATTTCCCGGAACTGAAAGATTTTAAGGGCCGCACCCTCATCACAACGGATGGAACCACGCTGCTCGGCGCGGACGATAAAGCAGGGATCGCGGAGATCTTAACCGCAGTGGAAGAGATCATCCGTGAGGACATTCCACACAGCGACATCTGGATCGGTTTCACCCCGGACGAAGAAGTCGGACGCGGGGCGGATCTTTTTAACCTTGATTATTTCAAGGCAGATTACGCTTACACGGTTGACGGCGATTACGAAGGCGAGATCGCCTATGAAAACTTTAACGCCGCCGCCGCTTCTTTTAAGATCAAGGGCGTAAATGTCCATCCGGGTTCCGCAAAGGACATCATGGTAAACGCAGCCGCTGTTGCCTGCGAGATCCAGAGTCTTTTGCCGGAAGCAGAAACCCCGGAACACACCGAAGGACGCGAGGGCTTTTTCTCGCTGATGCATATGTCCGGCGAGATCGCGCACGCAGAGCTTTCTTATATCATCCGCGATCATGACAGAAAACGGTTTGAGGAACGCAAGGCGCTTCTTACTTCCATCGCGGATCAGATGAACCAAAAATACCATGCGGACACCGTATCTTTAACCGTAACCGACAGCTATTACAATATGCTTGAGGTCATGAAGGATCATATGTATGTGATCGAGATCGCAAACGAAGCGATAAAAACGGTCGGCATTCCGCTTGTTTCCACTCCGGTGCGCGGAGGTACCGACGGTGCCCGGTTAAGCTATATGGGTCTGCCGTGTCCGAACCTCGGAACCGGCGGCTACGGATTCCACGGCCCGTATGAACACATTACCGTAGAAGGCATGGAACATGCAGTAAAGATCATTAAGGAAATTGTAAAACATCCGGTTGAAAAATAACAGCGACAGAGACGGGATGCGTTCCTCGTCGCCATTACAAAAAACGATCGCAGAGATTTCTCTCCGCGATCGTTTTTATTTTAACATTCTTTACATATTCGCAAATAATGCCGCGATCTCTTCCGGTGTCATTTTCCGGTTTGGATCTGCATCTGCCGTCGGTGTCGGTTCCGGTTCTGGCATGACTTCCGGTTCCGACTGAACTTCGGCTTCTGGCGCAGATGCCGGCTCCGGCTCATTCTGCATACTTGCAAGCAGTGCCGCGATATCGTCAGGCCCCATCATCTTGTTCGGATCATCGGCTTCCGGTTCCGGTGCCGAATGTTTTGCAAGTGCCTCAAGCGCTGACTTCGGATGCGGTGCCTCTTCCTGAACCGGTTCCGGTGCTGCTTCCGGTTCTGGCTGAGTTTCCGGCTCTGGTTCGGCTACTGGCTCTGCCTCAGGAGCTGGTGCTGCTTCCGGTTCCGGCTGAACTTCAGCTTCTGGCTCTGGTGTCGGCTCCGGCTCACTCTGCATACCTGCAAGCAGTGCCGCGATATCATCCGGGCTCATCATCTTGTTCGGATCATCCATTACAACCGGTTCTTCGGTCTGTCCCGCATCTGCTGAAATTTCCGGCTCTGCCATCGGCTCCTCTTCCTCGATCACCTCAGATACTTCGTCTTCGGCAGGGATCAGTTCCGGCTCGGTGATGACATCTTCATCCGCGTCCTCGGTCGGAATGATCTCCGGCTCCACCTCGTCAACATCCGGCATGATGTCCGGTTCGCTTATTACCTCTGCTGCTTCCGCGAGCTGCTCCGGCAGTTCTTTTTCCATCTTCCGGAACAGATCCGCCAGTTCATGGCTCATCTCGTCCAACATCTCTTTCTGCTGTGCCAGCAGCTCTTTGTTGGACTGCTCTAACAGATTTTCGAAACCATATACTTTCTCCATCATTCTGTCATTGCTGTTCATAAGCGCATCTGTGTTTTCCTTACTGCGGCTGATCGTGATCTTCGCGATCGCCTTCTGGATCGAGATGATCTCATCCTTAGGTGCTTTCACTTCTTTTCTGACTTCACCGATCTGTTTTTCTATTTCCGTAAAATGCTTCCGTAACAACAGATAGGATGCCTTCTGCGATTTAAAAACATCCTCATAAAGTTCTTCCATTTTTTTCTGACGTTCCTCGCTCTGCCGCAGGATCATATTCACAAGAAGATATACGAGCACCAGCATGATCACCGCTACGATCGCCATGTTAATATAACTTTGTGAATCATTGATCATAATGTACAATTCTACGACCAGTAAAGCAGTAAGTGCCATTACTGAAAAAAGAATTGCGAATTTCTTACGATTCTTCCCCATGAGACGTTTCCTCCATCTAATGTAATATTCATCCATTTCTTTTCTCTAATATAGCACAAAAGCCGCTCTGCGACAACCACAGAACGACAAAATGTGCGCTTCGGTCCAACCGGAGCAGATGCTTTATTTTCTTATGATTCTTAACTGTTTTTTATATCCCGCACGCTTTGCAAACTTCCTTTGTCCACCGTTTTTCATCCAACAGCAGTTCCTCATGCTGCAGGTCAAATTCCCGGATGTCCGGATTCGCAAAATACTTGAAATACCGTTTCAAATATTTCTCTCCCATTTTCTTTGCGTAAAATACATGAATGACGGTTCCCGGCACCTCGATCTTGGTGCCGACTTTCGTATAGAGATCCGTGCAGAACTGATTTTTCATCGATTCCCTGGAAATAAAGGAAAAATCCATCCCGCTGTTTATTCCCATCATTTTCATAAATTTCTTTATGTACTCGGATCTGTCGCTTTCCTCGTTCATTTTCTTCTCCAGTTTCTTTTTCAATCCGGAGCTTCCATTTCCGGTAATCAGCGGATAAAACACCGGTATCATGAGCGCTGTCTCTAATTTTGCCAGCCACTTTGGCGCCTGATCCATGTCACTGGAACCGATCATCGCATGATCGATGTGGACATTCTGCCGGCTCACCAGCAAAGATACGACCGAACCTCCGAGTGAGCAGCCGTATGCCGCAAATATTTTCCCGTCAAACCGTTCTTTGATAAACGCTTCGATCTTTTCTGTCTCATCCAATTCGGAAACAAATGTCGTGTTCTCTGTCTCATCAAATCCGCTGTAGCTTACCACAAGCGTGTAAAAGTGCTGCTGCAGAAGGTCGAGAACATGTCCGAAATTATTTTTCCAGTAACAGCAGGTTCCCGGAAAGAGCATGATAACCGGCTTCTCCTGATCTCCAAATTCATATACTTTCATTTCTTCCACTCCCAGTCCGTACATTTTCTACGATATATTTTTGTTCTTTGGTTAGTTAGGACTAATGTATATTTTAACACACTGCATATTGAAGTGCAAATTGAAGAAACCGCAATCTTACGAAAGTGTAAGTTTCTCCCCCGAAAATGTAAGCCAATTCGATGGTAGATCGTTTTGTCCCCCACTACTCGGGAGTTTGACAGTTGAATATTTAAAAAAGTTATCGCAGGTCGCATAAAACCTACATTTTTTCGTTTTACTATGTACCTGTTCGTAATAGTGTTATATGCTTAAAAGAAAAAGGATTTTGTGTTATGTATATTGCAGTTACAGGTAGTAAAAACAATAAAGATGTTTACATTTATCAGTCATGCCGAAAAGAAGACGGGAAATCATCTTCTCGTATCTATAAAAAGCTCGGAAAATACAACTCTTTGTTGGAACAGTTCAATGGTGATGATGAAAAACTTATGGCCTGGGCTAAAAGCGAAGCCGCCAAAGAAACCGAACTCTACAATGAGCGCACTGGGAAAGTTACGGTTGAATTCTCGCAGGCTGCCTGCATTCCTATGAACAAGGCACGTTCCTTTCATGCTGGTTATGTCTTATGATGGAACAGAAAAAGAGCCTGCAAAACGCATTAAAATAAAACGATCTCTCGTTATATTTCCGTTTTGCAGGCTCCTTATAGTCTTCTGCTATATTCAGCTCGTTTACAAACTCTTGCGCTGTGGGATCATCTTTAAGGATTCTCGGTGTTACCGGAATCAAGGTTCCGGCTCCTCTGTCCAGTCTGATAGTCCGCCCACTAGCTCATTTTATTCAGTTATCGTATCTGTTCAGAACCCCCGTTAGTTGAAAATGATATCCGGGGTTCCGTTCAGTGCTTCGCGGATAGCTGTGAAAGCATTTATTCCATGCTTACGGGCTGATCCGATATAGCTCATGATTGTAAGATATTCCTGTGCACCTTTTTCACTCCGGAAGCATCCAGAAACCTTGGTTTTTACTTTTACCATTCTCAGATCACGTTCCGCCTGATTGTTATCAAAGGGTACACAGAGATTCTTTAAAAACAGGCAGACTGACTCCTTGTAATTATCCAGTCTGCAGATCAAATTTAATACTTTGCTTTTTTTCTTCCGACCGCGCTTTTTAGCTGAAGTTTCAGGAAGTGGATTTTCCCCATATGCAGTTTTGATGATGGAATCATACTCCATATCAAATTTATAGCGGTGATAGCAGCTGACCTCATCCTTACCGGAAAGAAGTGCTTTATCATGTACCTTTTTCATATCGAGCAGAAGCTCCTTAAACCTGACTGCCCATGTCTGCTCCGGATGGTTTTTCCATCTACGCGGGTGCCGGTTTCATCACAATGGACCAGTCCAAGCGTGATCATTTTCAGACGGATCCGCTCATAAGTATCTTTCAGCGCTTCCGCACAGCGGGTTACCATGTTTTTGATGGTTCCTGTTGCCAACGGGATGTTAAACACGCTGGACAGGATTTCATGCGTACGATTGATGCTGACGGCACCAACAGTGTTGAAAGCTACAACCATCGCCTGAAGATTTTTGCCATACTGGACAGCTGCCTTGATGTTTTCAGGAAATGATCCTGTTTTTACACCGCCATGCAAAGGACATCCGGTACAGTCAGAATGCATATGCTCCCTGATGTGGTCTGGATTGGAAATGACAGAGAGATGAACCCCTTCATGACCTTCCTGGGCACCCTGTTTCTTCCCTGAGGATTCGCGGAGACTTCGGTGATTTGGTGCAAAATCTGTCCGGCAAAATGACGGTGGATAAGTATTAAATTTGAAGGTACAAATGCTTATAAATATATCTGAAATCGTCTCAAAAGACGAAAATGAAACGGATAAAATGCCGATGTTTGAGGATTATCCACAAGTTTGGTATACAGATAAAAAATCAGCATTTTTGTCCACAAAATAATAGCAAATCAGGGTAGAAAAAATTTTTTAATTCTCTGTTTTGCACAACAGCTGACAACGACCCCGAAGGGGGTTCTGAACAGTTACCATATAATTTAAAATGTGCATTATCAGTTTAAAACCAATAACGCACATTTCCTCATTGCATCCTTTTCCCGCATTTATATATGTCACGAGTCAAATTATAGTTCCTACCTGCGACAACTTTATATGTAAATTCAACATCAATAATTTTTTGCACCGTTTTTAATTTCTATTTTCTGCAACTTTAAATTTCCGGATCATTTCACGCAGATTTTCCGCTTCACTGCTCATCTCCTGACTGGCTGCTGCACATTCTTCAGATGTTGCCGAATTCGTCTGTACGACATCATTGATCTGTTCAATTCCATCATTAATCTGTTGGATTTCTGTTGTCTGTGTCTCTAACGTTTCTGCAATATTTGTGACTTCTTTTGTAATGATCTGGGAATTCTTAGCGACCTCCTGCAATTGTGATGCCGTCTGCCCTGCAATCACCATACCCTTTTCCACGGCTTTCACAGAGGTTTCAATCAATGTTGCGGATTCCTCTGCTGCCTGGGCACTCTGGTCTGCCAGCACATTTACCTGATTCGCTACAACTGCAAATCCCTTTCCTGCCTCCCCTGCTCTTGCAGCCTCAATGGAAGCATTCAATGCAAGCAGATTCGTCTGGGACGCAATTTCATTGATTGTTGCAATGATCTTGTCAATCTCTTTTGATGCCCCGTTGATCTCATTCATAGAATCAACCATATCCCTCATTTTACCATTGCTTTCCAGAATGGCATTTCCAAGTTCGTCTACTCTTCCACTGATTTCTTTTGCGGATTGTGAATTTTTTCCTACCTGTTCAGAAACACCTGCGACTGTTGCGGTCAGTTCTTCTACAACTGCTGCCTGATTTGTTGCTCCATCCGCAAGGTCATTGGAGCTTGATGCCACCTGATCTGCGGCACCCGAAACTTCATCTGAAACATGCTGGATTCCCTTTATTGTCTCTGCCATGCTTTCTTCAAACAACATAAAGGAGTTTAGAATTCCAACGAAATCCCCTTTCCACTCTACTTCCGGCTGCACATCAAAATTTCCTTCTGCAAACATCTTCATTGCACGTCCAATATCATCTACATAGCTTCCCAGAATGCGGATGGATTTGCGCATATTGTGTGCCAGTCTTCCAATCTCATCATCTGAACGGTAGTCCAGCGTGCTGTGCAGGTTTCCATCTGTTAATTCCTGTGCAACGGCTTCCACTTCACGTAATGGTACTAAAATTGACTCAAGTACTTTTTTGCCTGTTTTTATTGTCAGTTTCCATGCCAAAACCAGACAAATAATAATACACACAATTCCTGCCACTGCAAAAATAACCGTAATTCTGACTGCCTGGCTGCTTACCTCATCGGTCATTTCATCTAATCTTATTGCAATTTTTACGGCGTCATTTAATGCCGGGGTACAATCATTCAGAATTGAATCAACTGCCTTATCCTTGTCACCGCTTTTGATTTCTTCCATGATGGAATAACCAATGTTTCCCCAGTCTGCAAGGGCAGATGCGTATTCTTCATAATCCGCATCCGGAACAACTCCGGAGTTCTTTAAATTTTTCAGTTGGGTATCAACTTCTCCAAGCAGTCTTTCTACCGTCTGCTCATAACCGTCATAAGAGGATGCATCATTTTCTAGTGCCATTTCCCTGATATTTCTCGCTGCTGCGTTAACATTTATCCTGCAGGTTTTCACCGCCCGGTCTGCAACAGTAACATTTTGTACATAATGCATCATATTGGCAAATAGCATACCTATGACCACAATAGAAAACAGACCTGAGACTAACATCATAATAATGACTTTTCTGTAGCCATAGTTTATCCTTTCCTGCAGATGCAAATTTTCCAAGTTCTTTTTCATCATATTTTTCTTCGACAACATAGTTTGCTATTTCCTTTCTCTTTTATTCGACTCTTATATATCAAATTTTTTTCTCAAAGTCAATAAATTTCAGGAACAATTTTATTATTCTATTTTTCACACAAAATGTTGTACCCATCCCCCGAAAAATACAGCGCTTTTACCATTTTTTTCTAACTATATACTTATTTTTCAGTCTTCTTATTTTTTCCCTTTTTCACAACTAATACACACCGTTTTGTTATGTCTCAGCCTGTCTACCATAGATCTTAGGATCAGTTCCCTGCTCATGGTATTTACCAAAGACACCTCTATCGCTGATAATTCAATGTTAGCCGGGATAAGGTCTACGCCTTCTTTATGGTGTAAGATTGTCTTTTCTATATTCAGTTTTTCATCATTCACAATGTTCATCATCAGTGTTGCCAGAGAATACTCCATTTCATCCGGCTCCTCATAACCAAGGCTGATTGTAAGACTTCCCTGTGGATCTGCGTCTATCAGAAGCACTTTCTTTCCTTCCTGTGCCAATCCTATTCCAAGATTTACACATGATACTGTTTTACCTACTCCACCTTTTTGATTTGATACTGCTATTACTCTACACATAATCCGTTCCTCCTTTCCTAAATCCAGTTACTATTTCTCCATGATTTCAATATTTCCAGTATTTCTCTCCGCATCGGTTCCGATGTATAGGTTGGTGGGAAGAATCTGTATAACTGTTCATTCTTAAAAACTACTCTGTCTGCTTCCTTTTGTTTTATCTCTCCAAGGATTCCTTCCGCTTCGCTTTCTGTAAGCTTTCCAGCCTCACTTAATTTCTTGATCCTGATTGCCTGCGAAAGTGATGGCGTACACTGGGTTGCCTCCATTGCATCAATAATTTCCTGCTGTTCTTTCTTTTTAATGGCATCCTATTTCATCTTGTAGGCATATGCTTTCTCACTTGGTGTAATCTGCTCTCTCTGTAAATTAGAATCCACCATAGTCACTACAGCCTCATCATCCTGCATCATGCGGATAATGACAGGAATTTTCTTATACCCCAGTCGCTCCGCTGCATATTTCTTAATACTGTCCTGTAGTTCAATCATCTGACTGTCACCGATCACCTTGTATGGATGATTCGTAAAAGTTCTTAACCGCTCCATTTCAATTTCAACTACTTTTTCATCCGAATCTCTGATATCCGTCTTTTCTGTCAATGACATTTCCTCCTTTTCCCTGAACGAAAAAAATCGCCCATACTAGAATTTTTAATCTAATCTGAGCGATACTTCGTCAGGCCTGTTTTCTTCAAGCAATGTTATCGTCGGAGAGTATATGTGTCAGGGCAGAATGCCGCAGTCTGTCCGGGAACGCTACTTGAAAATGAAGGAAGCTCCTGATCATCCGGCAAATCTTGATGTATTGATCCAGAATTTTGACTGTGCATTGTCTCACCCTGATGCCAATGACCTGGAAAAACTGGAAGAAGCCGTTATGGATCCATCCTTCTGATAAGACCATAAAATAAGGCAGCCCCACATAGCTGAGTCTGCCTTACTCTCTTTATTTAACGTTGATGCCACTGGCATATTGCTGCAGAAACTGTTTCTTTCCACATGGTCTTCCAAAATAATATCCCTGCAGATAATCAACCTTCATTTCTTTCATTTTCAGAAGCCATTCTTTTTCCTCGATGCCTTCTGCGCATATCCTGACGTTAATACTATGTACCATGGGGATGATATTTTTATATAATTCATAATCCCTGTCACTGTTCATCGCCTTGGCAGTAAAATCCCTATCCATTTTCACGTAACTTGGATTCATATCACGGATACAATGAAGATTCGAATATCCTGTTCCAAAATCATCAATCACAAAGGGAATCCCGTTCTTGTCCAGAGTTTTACGGAATTTACAGAACGAAGGTGTCATATCCATAAATCCGCTTTCTGTCATTTCAACACATAAGCATTCCGTCTGTAATGAATATTTTTGAATTGCATCCAGAATATCCCGCTCCACATTGCCTTGCAGGATCTGAACATAGGATACATTTACATTCATCCGGAAGTCAGGAATATATTTCTGCATTTCACAGCACATTGCTGCAGCTTCGTTCAAAATATATCTTCCGGCTGGAATGATCAATCCGGTCTCTTCCAATAATGGGATAAACTCCATCGGTGAAACAAACTCCCGCCCTTCTTCCGTTATCATGGAAAAACGCATCAGTGCCTCTGCTCCAATGATCTGTTTGGACTGACAGTCCACGATCGGCTGGTAGTATACTTCAAAGCCATCATAATGGTTTACAATAGCATTACGAAGTGTTGCTATGATTCTTCCTTTTCGTAAAAAGACCTCATAGTCATCCTGGTCAAAAATATAGAATCCATTTTTACCCATGCTTTTTGCCTGTTTCAAGGCAAATTCAAACTTTTTGCGGCATTCTTCGGTTCCCTCACAAAATGTTGCTGCATCTATAACACCAATAGAAATAGAAAATATAGCTTCATAATTTTCGGCTACTATGAAATTACGAAGTTTATCTGTAATCTTTTCTTTCAGTGCCACAGCGTCTTCTGCGGAGGAAGCTTCCAGATCCACGATCACATACTGATCCGCTACCAGATGGTAAATTCTCTGCTTGTCTGAAAGGCATTCCTTCATACAGCCGGCTACGCTTCTCAGGATATAATTACCATAATCAGCTCCCCTGGAGCTATTGATCGCTCCAAAATCATCAATTCCTACATGCATAAAAAATCCCTTGGTAATGGGTTCTTTTTGTCCACGCAGGTAAGCAAGGAATTCCGGACCGCCAAGCAGTCCTGTGACATTATCGGCTCTTCTCTTGTTGCCGGTCTCATTCAGACACCCGACCAGATACTCTGCCTTTCCCTGCTGATCAATGATCACGATACCACGGCTGTTAATCCAGACCGGCATACCTTCTTTATCAAGCCACCTGTAATGAAGATTATGTACATTTTCTCTTCCTTCGCATATATCCGCAAGATGCTTTGCAAGCATCCTGCGGTCTTCCTCATATACTACCTTCATAACTTCATTTGCAGCATCTGTCAGAACATTTTTCGACATATTAAACCGTTCCACAGCTGACTGTGAAATCTCAAAGGTATCATTCTGCAGATCAAATATATACAGGTAATCATCCATACAATCTTTAATGATCTCAAATAAGATTTCTCCTGTCTGCTCTCCAAACACTTTAAATATATCATTAATCACAACAAGAACCTTCCTTCCGACAGCTTCACTCTATTCCTGCCATTTTTCTAGAATAGCTTAAAGATATTCACGCGGTCATGCATCTTGGCTGCTCCCTCTGCCAGATTAATACTGATCGCGGTATTCTCTTCTGAGGATGCTGCATTACCCTGTACCACGCCGGACAGCTGTTCAATTCCCTGGCCGATCTGCTCCAAGGACTCTGCCTGGGAGTTGGCTTTCTCCATGGTGTTCTCTGCAAGCTCTGCAAAGGACTCCATATCTGCAATGATCTGATTGAATGCGTCTGCTGTTGTTCTTGTAATCGTATTGCCCTTTTCGATTTCCACTAAGGTCTTATCGATCAGATCTCTTGTATTTACAGCAGATTTTGCACTGTCTGCTGCCAGCTTGCCGATCTGATCTGCAACCACCGCAAAGCCTTTTCCTGCTTCTCCTGCTCTGGCAGCTTCAATGGAAGCATTCAGGGATAACAGGTTGGTCTGGGAAGCAATATCCTCGATATCTGTAATAATATTACCGATCTCCTTGGAGATTTCTGTAATGTGCTCCATTTCCGTGAGCAGCTCGTTCATCTTTTCTTTTTCTTCGTTCGCTTTGTTTGCAGAGGCTTTTACACGTGCCGATGCGTTCTGTGTTTCTTTCGCTGTATCTTCAGCCATATCCACAACCGTGTCAATGGTGGCATTCAGTTCCTCGATGACTCCTGCCTGCTCTGTTGCACCATCCGCCAGGGATTTTGATGCATTTTCCACCTCGGATGAATTCGATGATACCTGTTCTGCCAGATTGCTGATCTCGGTCAGGGTACTGTTAAACCGTTTCAGAATATACAGCAGTGATGTCTTCAATTCCGAGAAATCGCCCAGGAAATCTGTAATATCATCACCATTTCTGGTCAGGTCACCCTGCGCTATTGCCTTTACCTCCACAGAGATCTCGCTGACATAATCTGCCAGAATACCCATGGCTTCTTTCAGATTCCTGATGGTATCGCCAAGCTCATCCTCAGACTCATAGGTAAGCATTTCTACATTAGACAGTTCGCCCTTACGCAGGCTGGCAACTGCTGCCGCTATCTGTTCTACCGGCTCGGTAATGGAATTGGTAATGATCCTTCCGATCAGTGTCGTCACTACAGCAATCGCAAGACCCGCTGCCACGATCACAATAAATATGATTACAGTGCATACATTAGCCATGGTCTTTGCCTGATCTAATTCTACCTGGTACTTGTCACGTAATATAGTTAATTTCTCAGCAAAAGCCTTATATTCTTCATACACCTGTCCCGTCATCAGCTTCGATGCTTCCTGCTGTTTACCTTCACGGCTCAACTGCAGAATTTCATCTGAAGCAGCCCTGTATTCTTCCCATGCAGTGCTTGCTACTTCATAATCATCCTGTCCTTTTTGAGCTTTGCTGTCTGCAGAAATTATTGCATCCAGCTTCGCATCGGTATCCTGGATCTGACTCTCCAGCTTCTGGATTTCTTCTTCGCAGGAGTTCATGACTGCTGCATCTGATTCTACCAGATGCTGATACTGTTTGATTCTGTATTTCGCAGTCATTGTCTCTAAATCCTGCAGATATTCCAATGACGGAGACCAGACCTTCGTGATCTTCTCTATATTTGAACGGATCACTAATGTCGAGATCAGTGCCACCAACACTAAAAATAATGTCATAACAAGCACTGTCATTCGATATACTTTTAATTTTCCTTCAACCTTTAAGTTAGTTATACGCTTTTTGATCTTTTCCATGATAGTTTTCCCTTCCTTTGTAAATTATTGACTCAAACTTCACACATTAAAATGTGCCTATGCACCTAATTTTGCAACAGATACCGTGTATCGTTTCATGAAGATGGTTCAAATTAACTGGATGCGTTTTACTACAATCCTTGCATCCAGAATCATAAACAACGCTATTCTTCCACTGGATTCGGAAGACCGTGCCAATGTTCTTATTATAGACGATTCCATGTTTGAACGTAACCGTTCTAAAAAGGTAGAGCTTCTTGCAAAGGTCTATGACCACGCAAAACATAAATATCGCTTCGGATTTAGAATGCTTACTCTTGGATGGTCAGATGGGAGTACATTTTTGCCGGTAAACAGCATTCTTCTTTCTACAGAAAACAAAAATATACGACATGATTTCGGGCATGTCAAGAGCAGACGTCAAAAACGTCCTTCTCATCATGCATACAGATTCTGTTATTCTGGGAGTCGTCCCTCATACATAATGCTGAGTTCGCCGTAGACCTGTCCCCAGTTCCGAATGCTCATAGTCCATTTTTTAGTAACACGATCCAGAGCCAGTCCAGCATTCAACGGATAAGGGAAATGAAAACCATTGATGATTATATTCTCTGGACACTGTAAAATCCAAATCTTTTGCGGATAATATCAACCGTCTCATCCATTTTCACCTGTTTTTCTCTTGCCTGCGGATCCATGAATATATCCAGCTGCTCCCAGAAATAATCTGTCACAAGATCCGTTGCGCGTATTCCTATGCTCCGCAGTGGCTTTTGAAAGAACTCTGGCCGGTTGCTTTTCAGTTCCTCATCATCTGCCGGTAGTCTGTAGTTATCTTTGTATAGCCTGTATCCAGCCTCTGCAATCTCTTTGGTGATATTGCTCGCATTCTGTAACTTTACCTGTTTTGAAAAATGGAACAGTTCTTTGTCACGGACACTGATCTCAACAGTCCGGCACCATATAGTTACAAAAAGACCAGAACGTTTTCTGTTCATAGTAGCTTGTTTCAATATTCCAGCGTAACGAATATAGCAACAGTGGAATGTATTTCATACGGTCACTTCCGGTCTGGTTCAATGGTGCTTTTTCCTGCCATGCACAGAAAATCTGCAGATCTTCCGGGAAAATGGTACTGAAAAACGGTCGTTTTGTACCATGTTCTTTTTCTGTGGCAGTGGCATAGGCAAGGACTTCCCCGACGACCGGTCTGTGCAGGTGCAAGATCATACATGACAGAATCAATCCTTGCATTGTCAATCAGATCCAGATTCGGATATTCATCAACGATGGATACCAGATTCTGTTTTGTATACCAGCTGTCACAAAGGATGATGATATGATCTTTGCTGTGAAATTCAGGCATAACCTGCCGGATCATGGAGGCTGCCAGTTCCAGTTTAGATTCTTTTTTTTTCTGGATGTTTCTGTGATATACTTATACGCGGTCGTATCAGACCGGAAAGGAAATATTATGTTACAAAAATTATATGTTTTTTTCAGGAAAGAAACCGTTTTGTCAATTGCAGTGATCCTGGCGCTTCTTTCTATGTTCTGGGTCAGACCGGATAAGGCTTATTTTACTTATATCGATTTCAGGACTCTCGGGCTCCTCTTCTGTTTGATGGCAATTGTAGCTGGTTTGAAGGCTGTTGGTGTTTTTGATATACTTGCCAAAAAATTGCTGATGGGAACATCGGGAACTGTGGGTGTGATCAGGCTGTTGGTACTCTTATGTTTCTTCCTGTCAATGGTGATCACCAATGATGTGGCATTGATTACTTTTGTTCCTCTTGCACTGATCATTGTGCATAAACTGCCAAAGGAACTGGGCAATTACTGGCTTCTTAAAATAGTAGCCATGCAGACAATCGCTGCTAATCTCGGAAGCATGCTCACACCAATCGGAAATCCGCAGAACCTTTATCTATATGCCAGAGCAGGGATGTCCGCGGCAGAATTAATAACCCTGATGCTTCCCTATTCCGCCACAGCACTTATCCTTCTTCTGATATGGATACAGGTAGCCGATGCCAAAGCACCTCACGTATGCGGTTCCGAAAAAGATAAAACTCTTTTGGGATTCTCTGACAGAAAAGAACTTAACATGGAATACCTGGCCGCTTACCTGATCTTATTTACAATCTGCCTGCTCACCGTTGCACGTATCATTCCATACCAGATTCCTCTTGTATTGGTTCTTATATATATGCTGCTAAGAAACAGGGAAAATATAAGCAGGGTGGATTACTCCCTGCTTGCCACCTTTATCGCATTATTTATTTTTATCGGCAACCTTGGAAGGATTCCGCAATTCAGCAGTTTTCTGGAAAGAATCATGGCAGGAAGGGAAACACTTACTGCTGTTCTTGCCAGTCAGATTATGAGCAATGTTCCCGCTGCGCTTCTTTTATCCGGCTTTACAGATAATTACCGGGCTTTAATTGTCGGAACCAATATTGGAGGTCTCGGCACTCTGATTGCATCCATGGCAAGCCTGATAAGTTTCAAATATATTGCAAAAGAAAACAGGAATCTGAGAGGGAAGTATTTGGGAATATTCACAGCCTCCAATATTATATTCATGATATTCATGTTAATATTGTATTTTTTTCTTAGATAGTGTCTGCTGATCAAGCCGCAAACACTTGATTTTACTGACTTTTGCCCCACTTTCTGGTATAATGATAGCAAGGATTTTGACGAAAACAAATCGTTTTTCTTGCAGTTTTTTACAGATTTTGAGCATACGAGGGACTAAAACAATGTACAAACCGATCGACAAGCTACAG